>JABDHD010000034.1 GCA_013285685.1 Bacteroidota bacterium | reverse complement strand
GGGCACATCAGTAGGTGGCAAAGAGACGCTGACCTCAAATTTGGGATTGCCCGAAGAAGCGTGGCCAACCCAGGTTTCCTCAACTGAAGCAACAAATATTGAACTTGAATTTGAGAAAGGTGAGCTTTGGGGCATCGATGGCGTAAAATTTAGCCATCCGACTAAAGCGATACAGGCTCTGCAGGCTATTGCCCAGCCTTACGGGATTGGCCGGGATATTCACGTAGGGGACACGATCATAGGTATAAAGGGCCGGGTTGGTTTTGAAGCTGCTGCGCCCATGATCATTATAAAGGCGCATCATACATTGGAGAAACACGTGCTGACCAAGTGGCAGCTTTCGTGGAAAGACCAGCTTTCCTCCTTTTATGGCAACTGGCTGCATGAGGGCCAGTTTCATGATCCGATCATGCGCAATATCGAAGCGTTTTTAACCGACACCCAGCATAATGTAAGCGGCAAAGTGTTCGTGCAGCTGCATCCGTATCGTTTCCAGGTAGTTGGCATCGAATCAGCACATGATCTGCACTTCGGGTACCAGGATGTTAAAGATCATATCAAACCTTACCTGGTCGTTACCCGCGCCGGTGCTGCCGTGAGCAACAAATTCGGCGCCTATTTCCCTGGCGTAATTAGCGATGGCTGTTGCCTGGCTAACACGTTCGGCGCTAACCGAAAGGGGATAGGTATTGTTTTTTAAAACATTACCATAAATAAGGAAGCGGATGCAGGTATTATAAAAATTCTCCGTCTCGTCTACCACATGGTGCGACGTAACGCCCATTTTATACGCGCGTTCTTCCACGCCATTCAATTCCTCTTCACTGAAGCCGCCAGTATTAACAATCACTGAATGTACTTCGTACCCCAAATCCTGGGTTAAATAGATGCAGCAGAAAGAAGTATCCAGACCACCACTGTATGCTAAAACAACCTTTTTTTTCATTGATGTATTTTTTGTCGAGACGCAATATTTTGCGTCTCCGGAAATATTTGTGTTGAAGCGCGCTTTGCTGCGTATCCTTCGCACGTTCGGAATGCACTACAGGAGACGCAAAATATTGCGCCTCTACGTTGATAAAAATTTTAAATCCTGGCTAAAGCTCTTAAGCACCTTCTCGATTCGCCCAAACAAATTCGCTTTGCGCACCATTTCCTTTGATTTCTCCTCCAGTTCCTTTGCTTTTTCCGCCGGATCAAACAACATGGCGGTGCACATACAATTTTTCCGGCCTTTGCTCATCAAAATATCGTAGTTGACGCAGCTTTTGCAGCCGGCCCAAAATTCTTCATCCTGGGTAAGTTCCGAATAGGTTACCGGCTCATAGCCTAATTCGGAGTTGATCTTCATAACGGCCAAACCTGTGGTTAACCCGAATATCTTGGCATTTGGGTATTTAGTGCGTGATAATTTGAAAATACGTTCCTTTATCGCTTTCGCTAAACCGGCCTTCCGGAATATTGGGTTAACGATGAGGCCCGAATTGGCCACAAAATCGCCGTGGCTCCAGGTCTCGATATAACAAAACCCGGCCCAGGTACCGTCCTTATGAAAGGCGATGACCGCTTTACCTTCCAGCATTTTGTCCGCCACATACTCAGGCGAGCGTTGTGCAATGCCGGTACCCCGCGCTTTGGCCGACTCAGCCATTTCGTCGCAGATTTGCTGGGCATAATCAATGTGCTGTGCACTTGCAACTATTATATCAAAATCTTGTATGGTCATTGAAATAGAAAATTACCGTTAATGGTTTGCCTTTTACGGCGTTAACAATAAAATGATGCTTATCAGGGGATAAGACGCAAAATATTGCGTCTCTACAGGTTGGATTTGGAGGGAACATCAAACCCTCGGCATATAGGGCCTTCGTCGGGATGGAGAAAATACAAAAACGACTGAAATCAAAGCAGCGGCAACAGGAGCGAAAAACGCTCTGGCTGTGGGCTTATTTAAGCTTTGTTGTTTCATTTTTTTCTTTTATGCTTTGGTATTTTAATTCGCGTGCAAAAGACCGCATTAATTTTTATTTATGCAAGGGAAAAATTGAATTGTTTTATTGTTGCAATGTTGAAAAGTTGTAATGTTGCAATGTTTTGATTTTTGATACGGATGGCCATTTTCGAGTCCGAACAGATTCCTTAACTTCTATAACATTACAACTTTCCAACATTACAACTTTTCAACTCCTACCAACGATATCCGTTATAATCATCTCCGCATGTATCCGGGAGTTCTCGATAAACCATAAATGGGTATCCAGTCCGCCGCAAACAACGCCGGCAAGGTATAGGCCCGGTACGTTGGTTTCCATGGTTTGGTGGTTGTAGTGGGGGATAAACTTATCTTCAGTTAGATGAATGCCCAGCTTTTTAAGGAATTCAAAGTTAGGGCGATAGCCGGTCATCGCCATAACAAAATCATTGGGGATGGTGATCACACCGTCCGGGGTTTGAATATCCACCTCATCCTGCCTGATCGCCTTTAAATTCGAATTAAAACAGGCCTTTATGCTGCCTTCTTTTATCCGGTTTAAAATATCGGGCCTTACCCAATATTTTACCCTGTGGCTTACTTCTGCATCGCGGATCACCAAAGTCACCTCCGCGCCTTTGCGGTAGGTTTCCAGCGCCGCATCAATTGCCGAATTGCTTGAGCCTACCACCACAACCTTTTGCATAGCATAAAAATGCGGGTCTTTGTAGTAATGCCGCACTTTCGGCAAATCTTCGCCCGGGATGTTTAATGGCATTGCTATATCATAAAATCCGGTAGATAGTATCACCCGTTTTGCAGCGTAAGTTGTTTTTGCTGACGTGATAACGAAGTGATCATTTTCTTTTTTTACGTCGATAACCTCTTCGAATAAATTAATATTGAGGTTATTTGATGTGGCTACCCTGCGGTAATATTCCAATGCTTCGGCGCGGACCGGCTTGTTGCTGATGGTAACAAAAGGTATCCCGCCAATCTCCAGCTTTTCCGAAGTGGAAAAAAAGGTCATTGTAGACGGGTAGTTATAAAGCGAGTTTACGAGGCAGCCTTTTTCGACAATAACATAGTTCAAACCGGCTTTTTGAGCCGCAAGTCCACAGGCTATACCGATAGGGCCGCCGCCAATGATGAGGATATCGAGCATTATTTTTTAAATCGGTCAAAGATATATAACTCCAGTTTATTGTCGGCAATGTAAATAAAGCCCGAAAATTGTTTATTATCAAAAGCAGTAATGGTTACGCCGTTATAACTGTAACAGTCGTCATCTGTTCCAAGTATTCCAAAATGAGTCAAGTTGTAAAGCTTAACCAGTTTGCGATTATGAATACTATCTATCCAAATGGATGGGGGCTCCCGAAATGATTCATGCTCGACCAGGTATAGTAACGCGTTTTTATATTTAAAGCTACCCGCGCAGGTTGCCCCAATTGTATCTGCAAGTTTTTCAACTCCCGTCCATGAATTGCTTTCGTTACTGCCAATCGCCACGAATTTTGCCGACTTCGATCCCAGAGGAGTTTTTGGCGCCCGATACACCTTCAGTTTTGTTGGATTTCTGACATTGAAGATGGTTGCAAATCCCGACATATGCGCCAGTGAAGCCGTGACATTGTAGTATTTGGGTACTTTTATGACGTTGACGGCGCATGTACATATACTTTCGTATGCTTTGCCTGTCTTTTTATTAGTAAAGTAGATCGTGCCGCCCCATTCTCCTGAACAGGTGCTGGAAATATAATATTCGTTGTCCTGAAATATCAGATCGCCGGGGTAAATGCTTTTTTTGAATTTATATTGCTTCCACGTTTTTGTCATTTCATCAAAAAAATAACTTTGAAACCTTTCCACCCCGACTATAGTATCATCAATAACTCGAATTTCCTGAAAGTCAAGGCTCAATGCGGATTTTTTAATCGATGAATCTATTTGACTCGAATTTTGACTCACCAAGAATAAGCTTCCCTTGTCATCGAGACAAAGAAAGCGATTGTGAAACGGCACAACTGATCTAATGCCAACATTTAAAGTGAACCTATGGACAGACGACACTATATTGTCGTTTATTTCAGATTGTGCATGGCTTGCTGTACTAATAAACAGGGCTATCAGAGATAAAATAAGCGTGAAAGGTGTGTTGCTCATTGAATAATACCTAAAGATATCCAAATCTAATGTTAATCGTAACTATCGGATAGGAAAATTAAGGCACAAAAAAGGGTAAGCTACTTCTATCGCGCCGCTCAACTCTCTACCCTTGCTGCGTTCCCACCCTGGGGGAGTTCAAGAGGAGCTGGCCGTAAAAGACTTACCCCGGCGCAAAGATAGAAAAACCTTTGTTTTTGGTTAATAAATTGTTAAAAATCGGTTGGAGGAGTTGTAATGTTGGAATGTTGTGAGGTTGAAATGTTGAATGTCAGTTGGTTAAGGTTTCTGTTTTGCTGAAAGCATAGCCATTACCTTCTGTGTTTCTCCGGGATAGACGGCAATCAAATGCGTGCGGGCCAGGAATGGAGGCGTGCCCTCCATGTTTGTTCCGTTCACTACTATTGTTTTTGACGACTTGACTGGCATGTGGCAGTCGATGCAGTTGGTTGTAATAGCCGGGCCTACCTGGTCGGCCAGTTTACAAAAATTGTGGTTGGCTGGGCTGTGGCAATTGGTGCAATAGGTTGAATAGCCGGCTGCAGTTTTAACGGTATTGTCGTGCATACTGTGGCAGGTGGCACATTCAATCTTGCTGCTGATGTAGCATTTGCTGCTCATCAGCAGTTTTACCTGGTTACCGTGTACATCTACGGTTGCCGCATCGCGGTAAGCATGAAAGGTTGCGCCCGAGGTGTAATTGGCTAATGTATCGCCCGGTTTAAAGCCGAACGTGGTTTTGGTCATCACGTTGCTGTTGCCGGAATGGCACATCGAGCAAAAATCGATTCTTTGCTGGCGCGACAAGGTGGCGAAGCGTGTAATATACCTGGCCTGCTTTACTGTGGGGTTTTCGATTTGAAACTTCACATGCTCAGCGCCGGGGCCGTGGCAGCGCTCACAGTCGATGCCTAAGATCAGCGAGCTTTTGTCGAGCGAATCTGATTGCATATCGGCCGCCGTTACGCCGTTAAGGTTCTGAATATTTGAAGCATGACATTCAAAACAACGCTCGTGGATCACCCGGCTAAAGTTTACCGAATCAGCATAATAGCCGCCGGGACTGTTGGCCCATTTGTGCAGGCTGAGATAATAAGAGACCGGCAGTTGTTTCACCTCCGGGCCATCCCAGGTTAAGTAGGTTTCGCCGCGGTTGGCGCCAAAAATCAGGTCGAAACGTTTGCGGGTGGTGAGTTTGCCACTGGTGTACAGCACCTGGAACAATCCGCCGGGATGTTTTTCCATCACCACTTTTTGCCTGTCGTTATAAACCACCGTATTTGAATCGGGCTGAAAGCTACCGGAAACCGTTGCCGCCGTAGCATTGCGACTGGTTAAAAAGTGTGCACTATGCAGGTAGTTTTTAGCCATATCGCTATGGCACTTTAAACAGGCTGCCGAGCCGGCATAGTTTTCGCCCCTTGGGTCGGCCGTTTTGGTTTTATTGAGACATTGCGAAAAAATAAATACCAGGGGCAGCAGGAAGATGATCCCAAAGCGTACGTATTTTCTTTTTTTCATCGCGCTAAAGCGGCTATAAGTGGTTTGCAGGCTAATTTAGCTATCGCGACAGCCAAATACCAGCAATTGGCATAAAATGCATTATAAATGGTTAAAATAGGCTTATTTGCTGTTCATCGCTGCGGTTTATCATTGGTGCGGGCGGTTTTAGTTTAGCCCGGATAAACGTATCAAAATCCAGCCGGCGGTTAAAAGGCATTTCCTTGTACACCATATAGGTTTTATTGTGCCCGATGGTTTCGCGGCGCAAAATCGTCAGCTCATTCACTCTAAAGCGGGCGTTAAAAGGCTGGTCCTTAAAACGGGGCCATAGTATTTTAAAATCCTCGTGCGGGATGTTGCGGGCAATGGTAATATGCGGCTCAAAAGGCGGCGTATTAAAAAACCTGCGCAATAGCTTAAACCAAAGTTTGGTTGCGGGTGTGCTGTTCAGCCTGGCGTATATGGTTTGAAACTCCTGCTGATCAAAAAAAGCAAAGCCGTTTATCTCCAGGTCAATAGGGGGCAGCGTTTGCAGTTCGCGCTCCAGCTTGGGCATCAGCGGCTCAATCCAGACTGGCTTTTTGCGGGGAAGAAATTGAACGGAGATATGCGCTTTGGAATGCTGGCCTTTATATTCCCCAATAATTTCAGACGAGAAGTTCTTTAAGCCTTTTACATAATTGCAAATACTCTCTGGTGGAGAAAGTATTGCCAGATAATCTTGATAGCCTGTCATATTTTCTTGGTTACAATTTCTAGTGTCTCAATAGCTTCGGGCAACGGTAGTTATGCCCTGTAGGGGCCACCTATTTGTAGAAAAATCCCACCCACAACATATTGCCCCATCGGGGCTACCTATTTTATCTCGTATTTGCACTGAGCGTCCCCGATCAAGTAGGCCGGGTCGCTTATCAAGGGGTAGTCCCTACAGGGCATTATTAATTATCTGATTTTTCTACAAATAGGTAGCTCCTACGTGGCAGTCCCTAGTCAAATAATCTTTAGTTTAGGACGGATTGGCCACCGAATGACCTTGCCGCCTTGCAAAGGGTATTTCCTTATACAATGAATAATACCCGGGTTTCTCCGCAATCTCCCGTGTTAATACCGTAATGCACCCCGGTGTAAACTCGTGTTTAAACTCCAACTTCTCAAAATGCGGCCATAATTTATTGAAGTTATCAATTGAAAGGCTTTTGGCAATGGTGATATGCGGCGTTATGTTACCTTCAATTCGTAAAATCTCTTTTATTTTATTGAACCAGGCCGTAGTTTTTTCCGTCGCCTCGATAACCGCATAAACGGTTCTTGATTTTTTGCCATGGCTGAAAACGTTAAAGCCGTTGATGGTAACCTCAACGGGTTCCATAATATTGATATCTTCCGCGACCAGGTCGATAAAACGCTCCATGACAAACGTTTTTTGTCGGGGCGTTTGAATTTCCTCACCATACAATCCAAAGGAAATATGCGCTTTTGAATGTTGGGCATCGAACGGACCAATGTGCTTTGCACACGCCTTTTTAAACCTGGCAATCTGATAATTCACCGTATCCGGCGGCGAAATGATCAACAAGAAATCTTTGTAACTCATCGTTCTTATTTTTTGCGATAGCTAAATTGCTAATTATATTAGCAATTCCAAAAAATAATTTAGATTTATTTTCAATTTTCTTTTAGCCCGGAGAAGGCTTAATCTTTTTGATCGCCGAAATAATTAAATAGCTTTTTGGCTATATGCGGAAGACCTTTTTTTATCCATTCCTTTTTCAATGCCAATGTGTCCGCATAGACAATTTGGTCGTGCTCCATGCGCGCCAGCAATGTTGGGATTGCCATCCCATCGTATAATTCAATTATATTAAAGGTTTTGTAATATTCATTTATGTACTCAAGATTCTTTTGATACACCCCTTTTATTGTGCCAGGCTCAACGCAATGGCCGCCTTCTTTTACTCTTTGATCAACGCGCGAAACGCAATACCTAACTTTATCCAGACAGAGATAATTTAGTTGCATCTGGTAACCCATGTTTTCAAATAAATCCAAATACCGCCAATAGTCTGGGTGAGATAAAGGTGTCTCTAAAACAAAATGACTTTTTAAGCCGATTGCCTTTTTCATTTCCTGATACAGTCGATCTTCCATCATCCTGGTTGATCGTAAAGTAATATCTTTTGAACTTACACCCTGGCCAGCCAAAATCGCTCCAAACTCCAACCGGGTTTTGTCACGATCAAATGAGTTTATGTGTTTTAGATCATCAGGCAACATTACCTGAATTTGCGTTGACTTGCCTGCTCCGTTCGGTCCTGAAATAACAAATAAGGTCGGTTTAGAATAATCCATATTCCTTGCGGATAAGATCGGCTTCAATAGCAGAAAGCGTCCTTAAAACTGTGGAATTATATTTGGAACCGGTCACAGATATTTCCTGTAGTTCGATGCGGCCGTCAGAAAACTCACGGTATGCCTGCCCTTCAGGTAATTTATCGGAAAGAATAAGAAATGGGAGATTTCTACTAAAATTTTTTAACCTCAACTCTTTTACCCTGGTAAGGTACGCCTCTTTTTTTGATGCTATTTCTAAATCAATAACCGTCATATCATCTATCAGTTATGTAAAAATACAAAATTATAATGAAACAAACTTAGCACAAGCCGATTCAATTATACTAATTATATTAGCAATTCCCAAAACTTTTTTTACATTTGTTTCATGAGCGCCAAACGCATCATTATGCATATCGACCTGGATTCGTTCTTCGTATCCGTGGAGCGGAAATTTGATCCCTCGCTCATCGGCAAGCCGGTGATCATCGGCGGCTCGGCTGAAAGGGGTGTGGTGGCATCATGCAGCTACGAGGCGCGTAAATTTGGCATACACTCGGCCATGCCCAGCAAGGAGGCGGCCAGGCTGTGCCCGCATGCCATTTTTTTGCGCGGTAACCATAAGCTGTATGCCGAGGCCTCGCGCGAGGTGACGGACATCATCCACGATTCGGTGCCGCTGTACCAAAAAACATCAGTGGATGAGTTTTATGTGGACTATACGGGCATGGACCGCTTTCACAACTGTTACCAGCATGCCACGGAGGTACGGCAGCGGATCATCCGGGAAACACGGCTGCCCATATCATTTGGGATGTCGTCAGGTAAAACGGTATCAAAAATTGCCACCAACCAGGCCAAGCCAAACGGGCAGCTGTTTGTGCCCCATGGCATGGAAAAAGCTTTCCTGGCGCCGCTTAACATTAACGCCATCCCCGGCCTTGGCGAAAGCACCAGCCAGAAGCTGTACCAGTATGGTATTGAAAAGATAAGCGACCTGCAGAAAGCTGACCTCCGTTTTTTGGAAACCATTTTAGGCAAATACGGCCGTCACCTGCACGAGAAAGCCAACGGGATCGACCCAAGCGATGTTGTGCCGCATTCGGACCGGAAATCGATATCGACAGAAAATACTTTTCACCATAACATTTCCGACCGGCAAACATTGGAAAACATCCTGGTGTCGATGACAGAGGAATTGTCATCCAAATTGCGCCGCGAAAACATGCTGGCCTCCTGCATGGCCATTAAAGTGCGTTATGCCAATTTTGAAACGCATACCCAGCAGGAAAAGATACCGCTTACCGCCGCTGAGCACATCCTGATCCCCGGTGTAAAAAACCTGCTTAAGCGCGCCTGGAACAGCCACCGGCCCGTACGATTAATAGGGGTAAGGCTAAGCAGCCTATGCAGCGGCAGCTACCAGATCAACCTTTTTGAAGATAATGAGGAGCGCATTAAGCTGTACCAGGCGATGGATAAGATCAACTTTAAATTTGGCGATAAAACGGTGTGCCGGGCTGCGGGGATGGAGATTGGGACACGGAATTTTAACCCGTTTATGAGAGGGTAGTCTGAACACGATTTTTAAGATTTAAAAGATTAATTTGATGCAGCTTTGCCAGTAATCTTGTCAAGCTATTAAATCTTAAAAATCGTGTTCTGACAACGCGTTACTCCTATTGTTTTTTATAAGTCGCCAGGTAAAATGTTTCTATCGATTCCCTGAGCTTCGGCGGGTAGGGTGTTAAACTCAAAACACCGCCTTTTATGCTGAATTCACTTACGGCCTTTTCCTTATAGCACGTATGCGTATAGGTCCAGCTGACGCGGTTTTGGTTTGATATTTTATAAATGAAAGTAAGCGGAGCAAGCATGCTTTTGCCATTTTTGTTGGTCTCATAAAGAGAACCGTGATGGTCTTTTTTAAATACCAAAATGATAGCCGAACGATAGACCGGCGTGTGGGCATGAGCGCTGTGGGTAGTATCGTAATCATAGTAACCAACCCACTTTCCAACCAGGCTGTTATTTTTAGATTGCCCAAAGCACGAAACTGAAATTATCGACAGCAACAGAAATAAGTGTCTCATTTGATAATTATACTAAGCCAAATTATATATGCGCAAAGTTATTATTGCAAATAAAACAAATTATATTGCAAGTTAGTTGCAATTACGTATATTTATGCCATGACCTTTTTACAGCGACGTGCCTTCTTATTTATTGCCTTGATTGTTTTAGCGGGATGTAGTAAGCAGCCGCAATCCCCTGTGCATCCTGTTGTTCCCCCGGTGACAAAACCTGTTTATAAAATCACGGTTTTACAGGGGGATAACCAAACAGATACCGTCGGGCACCCGCTTACCAATCAAATACAGTTAAAAGTCTATAAAGATGGTAAGCCTTTTGCCAACTCCACTGTTTTATTCAAGGGCTCGGGGTGTATTTCGAAAGATAGTGTCAACATGGTTACGGCCCCGGATGGCAGCAGCGATTATCAATGGTATTTAAGTGCAGATGTTGGCGTGCAAAACTTAACAGTGATACTTTGCGATTCCGCGCGGAACCATTTGGACTCGCTGACCTTGCACGCAACCGCATTAAAAAACTCCGGCATCGGGAATTTGGCATGCGCCTGCGGTTTTGGCGGCGGCCGGGATCCCAGCTATCCCACCTTTTATAAACTGCATTCGGGCCGCATCATTGCAAATTCGGTAACGACGCCAAAATATTCGGATGATAATGGACAAAGCTGGTATCCAATCGATCATTTAACGAATTTCTTTTTGAGGAAAATAGTAATTACCCCCAATGATAAAATATTCGCCCTTACCAGCGCAGGTGTGATCTCCTCGACGGATCAGGGCATCAACTGGAGTTTGGTGGTTAGGGATGATCCTAATCATATTCAAATTTATGATATCGCCTATACCCGTGGGGGGATATTGTCTTACAGTAGTAATTTTGAGATGTATTTATCTTCAGACGACGGAAAAACCTGGAAAAAGACCCAACCGACGCATAGCGGCAGCACGCTGGGGTGGGTTAACTTAACGCAGCAACTAAACGGCGATTTGTATGTGTTGTCAGAGGAGGGGGAATTGTGCAAATCAACAGACGGTGGTACAAGCTGGACTATTCTTAACAGCAATCCCGATAGCCTTTCTGAATTTTACTCGTCGATATTTATTGATGACAATGGTTACATTTATCTTGGCCGAAGTGATACTTCGGGAGGGATTTATGTATCAAAAGATAACGGGCAAACCACTACCAAAATTAATTTTACCCCTGATCTTATCGGCACCCTGTATAACCCCGGCTGGATAACCAAACAACACGATGGTTATTACTTTATCCACACCAATTTGTACGGAATGTTCAGGACGAAAGACTTTGTACACATTGAAAACATAGGTACCAGGTATGGTACGCCAAGCTACGATTTTATTGTAGCGGATAACAACAACCTGATCCTTGCAACCGGAAAATTTGACGAATACAGCTATATCCCGAATCAATAGGCGGGTATTGACTTTTTTCAGGGGATTTAGCTAACTATTTCAAGATGAGGCTCAAATCGTGGCTGCCGCAAAACTCAAAGCCGTGGCGTCTGAACACGATTTAAAAGATTTTAAGAATTGACAAGATTACCTGCAAAGCGATATCAAATTAATCTTTCAAATCTCTTAAATCGTGTTCAGATATTTTTTCATCAGCAAATCCTTCTGCCTGTCTTCACCCAAAATAAAATCATGACTGCCGCAAAACTCGAAACCGTGGGCGTGTCTGAACACGATTTAAAAGATTTTAAGAATTGACAAGATTACTTGCAAAGCGGCATCAAATTAATCTTTCAAATCTTATAAATCGTGTTCAGTTTCTTTTTCATCAGCAGGTCTGTTTGCCTGTCCTCTCCCAAAATAAAATCATGGCTGCCGCAAAACGCGAAACCGTGGGCGCGGCTGAACACGATTTAAAAGATTTTAAGAATTGACAAGATTACCCGCAAAGCGATATCAAATTAATCTTTTAAATCTCTTAAATCGTGTTCAGATATTTTTTCATCAGCAAATCCGTTTGCCTATCCTCACCCAAAATAAAATCGTGGCTGCCACAAACCTCAAAACCGTGGGCGCGATAAAAACCAATGGCTTTTTGATTATGTTCCCAAACGCCAAGCCAGATGAAATCTTTTTGCAATTGAATACCTCTTTCTATCGCAAAATTTAACATTTGCCGGCCAATGTGCTTGCCATGATGCTCGCCGGAAACATAGATGCGTTCCACTTCCAGGCTGTTTTCGTCCTTAAATTCGTTTTGGGTACTGTTAAAGTTCAATTTTATATAGCCGGCGATATCACCGTCATTAATAGCAAAATAAAACGCAGAATCAGGATTGGTTAGCTCCGAAAGCATCTTTTCCGGTGCAAAGGCAACAGCAACGTAGGCTTCGAAATGATCCGGATCATTCAAGTGGGCAAAAAATTCATAAAAGGTTTTTTTGCTGTATTGGAGCAAGGTGTCCAGTTCGGATGTTTCAACTTTTTTTATGGTAACCATGATGATGTGCGGATGTGCAAATATGTCCCGCGTGTGCGGGATGCAAATGTCAATATATTTCTTAAAAATCTGCACATTCCCGCATTTGCACATCAATCAAACTGCTCCTGCAGCCGTATCAGCCTGTCGATCATCAAATTCAGCTTTTCTTCCTCGTTTTTAAACATCCTTGGCTTCAGGTACAGGGTGATGAACAGGAACCAAATGGCGGTTGAACCGTAAATGATAAGCTTGAAGTAGAGGGGTGCATCTTCCAGTATCTCAACAAAATACAGGGCCAGCCCGGCGCTGATCAGCATCATAAAGATATAGTAAAACCAGCCGGTTACGCGGGCACGGTTACGCTGGTATTCCTTCAGCGTATTCAGGTATTCGGTGGGGTTTTGGGTCAGATCGTGTTTGTTTAAAATATGATAATGACGTACGATGAAGGACAAGTATAGCATCATGGCCACTAAAATAATTACGATACCTATGGTTGTTGCGGGTGAGCGGAATGCAAAAAAGAAGGTAATGATAAATGCGCAGGCGATAAGGCCGATCATGGCCACAATGCCCCAGTACAACTTGCTGGTGATGCCGCGGATGCCTTTTTTTACTTGTTTCAGCGCATCATCCACTGAAAGCTTGTCGGGTTTTGGCTGTCCCTGCCAAACCGACACCAGGTGCTCAAACTCTTTCATAGTGGTTGTACAATTCTGTCAATTTCTGTTTAATGCGATGTATTTTCACCCTCAGGTTCCCTTCCGATATGCCCGAAATCTCAGCGATCTCGGGGTATGGTACTTCATCAAGTACCATGGTTATGATAATTCTTTCCGATTCTTCCAACCTGGATATACACTTATAAAGCAAAGCCACCTGTTCGTTTTTCTCGGACAGTTCTTCTTTCTTATTCTCAGCAATTAGCGGTGTCAGTTCGTCCTTGGCCTGCCTTTTCTCCGACCGGAGGTAGGTTAAACAGGTATTTACGGCAATGCGATAGATCCAGGTAGAGATCATGGCCTGGTTACGGAATTTATCCAGGTTTTGCCAAACTTTTAAAAAGGTTTCCTGTAAAAGGTCGCTCGCAGCATCATCGTCGCCGGTATAACCGTAGCACAAATGGTAGATCTTTTTCGAATTGGCTTCGTAAACCTTCTTAAAAGCAACTTCCTTTTCTGTCACTATCAGTTAATTTTTAATTTTAGATGTGCAAAGCCCACAAATGTTACAACTTATATTTAGCCTCACTTAAACGGCGGAGCCTTCACTCATCCTCTCCAAAGGAGAGGACTTTTTGATTTTTTTCCATTTTTAAACCCTCTCCTTTGGATAGGGCAGGGTGAGGTTTTACAGCTCATATTCAGCCTTGTAAAACCAGGGGAATTTCTTTTCAGCATCTTCCAGCAAATGGTTATAAGCTTCGACGAAATCATATTGAAGGTCCTCATGCAACTTCCCTATCAACCCCTGTATTTTCAGTATCTGGCGGGTCAGCAGCAACCGTAACGGTTTGTAGGCCATCCGTCTATCGGTGTATTGGACATAGTTTTGGCAAAAGTTCAACAACATTTCAATCTCCGCCTCCTTCGAGCCGATAAACTTGGTGTATTTACTGATCAGGCGTAATATTTTACGGGAACTTTTGGCGGCATTATAGTTCTGCGACGGCAGCTGGCTGAACATAAAACCGATCTCGCCCTTAACTTTCTCAATAAAAGCGGTTTCGTCGTTGGCTTCAAACAACAGGTAAGCCAGCAGTTCCTTATTTTCCTTTTTATAGCGGGCAAGGCGCAGGCATAATTCAGCTATTTGCAGCGACGACAGGTGCTGCAATTCTTTTTTAATATCCTGCAGGCCATAATTGCTTATGCTCATGTTATACTAATGGACTCGCAAATTACTAAAATTTGAGGTTTAAGGCCAATTCTTATAACTTCATCCTGCTACCCACTAGCCTTTTGCAGGAACCTGGAACGGAATAATTAATTTACGACCAGCATTAATGCGCCATTTTTTGAATATTCTACCGGGTGGCGTTCGGCTAAAAGTGCAGGTTTCGGCCTGGTCACGTCATTTAGATTGCTCAGTTGTTCAGTTTGCTCGATGAACGTGTTTAACTCTTTAATGATATTGTCAAGTTCATTGGCTGAGGAGCGAAGATATCGATAACTTTCACTTAGGTCACGTGCCGGTAAAGCGCCGTCCTTATTGGTGATAACGTCAATCAGCCCCATTACATTGGCAACCGGTTTTCTCACCCGATGCGACGTGATAAACAATATCTCTTCAAGCGCCTTTAAGTGTTGCCGTTCCTTGTTCATACTTGCCTGGTTTAAATTCCTGTAAAGTATGGCTATATAAGAAGTAATAACAATGGCAACTATTGACATAAAACGGTTGACCAGATGGGCTAAGCTGAGTCTCAAGCTAATTTCGAAAAAAAGCAAATCGGTAATAATCAGCAGGCAGGCAACCGCACTAAAACCGATAATTACCCGGGTATTGTTCTTAAACACGAGCACGATACAGCATAAATACAAAATATCGGCTACAAATTCGGTAGGGGTAATTATATCGATAACGAAAACAACCAAAAGGCTGGCTGCCGCTAAAACCAGATTTAATTTGATGGGGAGCTTTATCATAAACAAATTTGTTTTATCCGGATGGTTTGGGTTTATTTAATCAACACGTGAAAGTACAGCGTATTAGCAGGTTAACAAGTGATTTTGGTGGTTAAAAAAAGTAACCCTCGTCACATTTATTTTTTATCTTTAATCGGCGGACGCACCATGCCGTACCATTAACCGTTTTTAACACAATTAAACGGTTGTTATCCTTGGTTTAAATTTATATCATTGTGTTACCAATTAGCAAATTCAAACCAAAAGCACCATGTCGGCAGATACTGTTAATGTAAACAACAAGGCTAAGGCAGATTATACCTACGACGCAATTGTGATCGGCTCGGGCATCAGCGGCGGCTGGGCAGCGAAAGAGCTTACCGAACGCGGCCTTAAAACCATTATGCTGGAAAGGGGGCGCAACTTTGAGCACCTGAAGGATTATAAGTCTGCCGCAAAAGATCCGTGGGAATTTGAACACCGGGGCGACGTAACGCAGGATCAGCGCAAAGTACGCCCGGTAATATCCAGGGGATGGGGCGCCACCGAACCGATAATGGATTATTGGGCCAACGAGCAGGATGCTCCGTATACCGAAATAAAGCCTTTTAACTGGTGGCGATCATACCAATTGGGTGGCCGCTCCATTTTATGGGGACGCCAGAGTTACCGCTGGAGTGATTTTGATTTTGAAGCGAATTTAAAAGATGGCTGGGCAGTTGATTGGCCCATACGCTATAAAGACCTTGAACCCTGGTATGATCATGTCGAAAAGTTTGCCGGCGTAAACGGTTCTAAAGAAGGTTTGCCTCAACTACCGGACGGACACTTTTTAAAGCCGATGGACATGAACTGCGTGGAGAAAGATGTATCCGGGCGCATTAAAAAGCATTATAACAATACCCGGCACATGATCATCGGCCGGAGCGCTAACCTTACCGAAGCGATTCCGAATCGCCAGGCATGCCATTTTCGCAACCGGTGCTGGGAAGGGTGCCCGTTTGGCGGGTATTTCAGCACCCAGTCGTCAACCTTGCCGGCAGCCATGGCTACCGGGAATTTAAAGGTGAGGCCATATTCCATCGTACACAAAATACTTTATGACAAGGATACCCAAAAGGCGACAGGCGTAGAGATCATCGACGCGGAAACGCATCAAACTTATCAGTATCATGCAAAAATCGTTTTCCTGAATGCTTCAACACTGAACAGTGCATGGGTATTAATGAATTCGGCAACTGAAATATGGCCGGGGGGTTTAGGCAGCAGCAGCGGCGAATTGGGCCACAACATCATGGATCACCATTATAACCTTGGCGCTGCCGGCATAATGGAAGGCTATGACGATAAATATTACTTTGGAAGAAGGCCAAATGGCGTATACGTGGTTCGCTTTGCAAATCTTTTTGGAGACAAACGCGATTATATGCGTGGTTTTGGTTACCAGGGCGGTGCAAGCCGTGAGGGATGGAGCAAGAACGTTGCCGAATTGAACGTAGGCGGTGCCTTTAAAGATGCGCTTACGGAGCCGGGGGAGTGGTCGGTTGGCATCGGTGGTTTTGGCGAGTTGTTGCCATATCACGAAAATAAGATAACGCTTGATCCAAACCGCAAGGACAAGTGGGGCTTACCTATATTAGCGATGGACGCCGAAATAAAGGACAACGAGCGGAAGATGCGTGTGGACATTGTAAAAGAAGCAAAAGAAATGCTGGAAGCCGCAGGCGTTAAAAACATAAATACCTGGGACCGCGGGCATGCGGTAGGAGACGGCATCCATGAAATGGGCACCGCCCGCATGGGCCGTGACCCGAAAACGTCGGTACTAAATGAGCATAACCAGGTTTGGGATGCGAAAAATGTTTTTGTTACCGATGGGGCAAGTATGGTTTCGTCGGCTTGTCAGAATCCATCGTTAACTTATATGGCGTTGACGGCAAGGGCGGCTAATTTTGCTGTGGATGAATTGAAGAAGGGGAATCTTGGTTGAGGTGAAAGGTGAAAGCTGAAAGGTAAAAGTTTGCTCCGGCAGACTTACGAAGTTTTTAAACGGCGCAGCCCTCAACGAGGCCAATAAAAAATAAACAACCCCGAGTTAAACTTCGTAAGTCTTGGGGTCGTCTAATGAACCAGTGAACAAATGAACCAAATATGAAAAATAAACTACTTATGTTAAGCGCTTTAATGATATTCTCCTTAAGCGTTTCTGCAAAGCAAAAAGTGTTGATCTTTTGCAAAACAGCAGGGTTTCATCATGCATCAATCGCAGTGGGCATACCGGCGATTATTAAACTCGGGCAAGAGCATAATTTTGATGTGGATACCACCACCGATGCTACGAAATTCATTTATGATAACCTTAAACAATACGCCGCTGTAATATTCTTAAGTACAACCGGCGACGTTTTAAATGATGCCCAGCAGGCGGAGTTTGAAAAGTACATCCGTTCGGGCGGTGGCTTTGTCGGCGTACACTCCGCTACTGATACCGAATATGACTGGGCTTGGTACGGCAATTTGGTTGGTGCGTATTTTCGCAACCACCCAAGCGTGCAACAGGTAGCGACGCTTCACATTGTCGATCCTAACTTTCCGGCTACCAAGGGTTTGCCAAAGGAATGGTCACGCAAGGACGAATGGTATAACTTTAAATGGATAGCGCCAAACCTGCATGTACTGATCACGATTGATGAGAAAACTTATACAGGCGGCAACAACGGCGATAACCATCCCATGAGCTGGTACCATGAATATGATGGTGGCAGGGCATTTTATACCGCGCTGGGTCATACGGATGAATCTTATTCCGACCCTTTATATTTAGGTCACTTGCTTGGTGGCATTGAGTACGCTATGGGTAACGCCAAATAAAATAGCTGTTGTTCCCTATTTTTAATTATAAGTTTTACCTTAGCAACGGGAAATGGTGTCTTCCTTTTAAAAACCGCCCGCTGCTTAGGTGGACTGATGACGCCTGCGACAATAAGCTTAATTAAAGCTGTTATTAACGTTATGCAGGCAAATTATTTAAAACTTTACGAATGAAAATCTGGATCTTAGTCTTTGTTGGCGGGGGTATTGGCAGTTTATGCCGTTATTTGATGAGCCGCTGGATAAGCAGTAACTTTTTACCCGGTTACCCTTTTTTTGGTACGCTGATCGTAAATATTACAGGCTGCCTGCTCATTGGCTTTTTTGTATTCTATTTCACTGAAGGCCGTTTTGGCCCGGATTCTTTGAACTGGCGTTTATTACTGGTGACGGGATTGTGCGGAGGTTACACAACGTTTTCGTCTTTTTCGCTCGAGAATATGCAACTGATCGAAAACAAACAAATATTAACTTTTCTGACTTACACTTTTGCTAGTCTTTTTTTCGGTTTTTTGGCAACCTATACCGGTATCCTGGTTGCAAAAAATATTTAGGTAATGAAGATTGAAAAGATATTGATCGTCACCGACAACAGTATCCCATCCATCAGGGCTGTTCAATACGGGTATAACCTGGCAAGGGATATAGGGGCGAAAGTAATGCTGCTAAGTGTCATTGAACCGGAATCGGCAGCAGGGAACCCCGATGCGGGCATTTTTCCGGATGATGCCCTGCTGGCAATTAAAACAAAAACAACAGATTTCCTTCAACAGATGGAAAAAGAATATGCAAGCCTCGTCGACACTAAAATACAGGTGCCTGTAGGAGAGATTTTAACCACGATAATTAAAACGATCGGGGATTGGGGTGCAAGCCTGGTGGTTGCGGGTACCCACGGTCGCACAGGGCTTAGTAAATTATTTAGTGGAAACATCGCAGAATCCCTTATTCATCACTCACCTGTTCCGGTATTTGTCGTACCGATGGATAAGCCAGCGCCACCTTTGAACGGATAGGCGATCTGTTCCTGAACTTGCAAAAATTTTGAACGGTGGGACTGACTCCTGATACATTTGCAACCTTTTCCACCTTTGAGTGTCATTCCAACATCCGGAAAGTAAAAATTAGATTACATAACAGTATTTGCAATAAACTTTTTTACTTTTAAGAAAGTTAATGTGCCGACGGTGATATTCCCAATGAGGATATTTATTCTTGTTTTTAAGGGCTTGTAGCCGGGTAGCATATATAAACCTACGAACGCTGGTTAACGCTTTGTGTTCAACCTATAAACTTTTAAATTTGAAATGCTAAACCAATCTTTAACTTGAAATTAATAAAAAACAATTCATAAATTTAGTTGCCAATACCCCGATAATATAATCAATGTTTCGTGACCGACTGGTGGCCTGAATATTTTACCCGCCCTGATCAGCACCGATGCATCGTTTGATTTTAGTTTATCCTGAACCGATAAATAAATAGTTGTAAATGAAGACCATATCCAATTCTTTCTTTTTGGGTCGTTTGTCCATAAAACAACGGCTGCCCTTGCTTATCTGCTCGCTGCTACTAGTTTGCATCGCAATTTACGGTTTCGCCAATTATTACAGCTTAAGGAAAGCCGACCTAACCATTGGCCGCGACAGGCTTCATTCAATAACGGCCCAAATGAATACGTCATTTAGCCAGGTAACAGCCCTTTACATAAGTAATTCAACGTCCGTATCGAAACAACCTTCGGTTATTCAATTTCTCAAATCCGGTGGAAAAATGTCACAAACGGAGGCCCTTGGTGAGCTTAATAAGTTAAAAACCGATAGTACATGGGTATTGGCCGAACTGTTGGACAGTAACCTAAAACCGCTGAGTTCCATCGGTAAAAATAATATAGCATCCGGCCTGGATATGAAGGAAGTTATCGCGTCGGCAAACCTAAACCCCGATTCGGCCAGGATAACCAGGTTGTACCCGGTAAAGGCCAACGCATATTACCCGTTGATCTCTGAAGTCTCTGAAAACGGCCATGTGTTAGGCTATACGATAGCATGGAAATCTATCCTGACCACTTCAAAGGCTGTGGCGGCGTTTTCGCAGTTTGTTGGAATGGGTTCCAGTTTCTTTGCGGGGAACCGGGACGGCAGCCTGTGGACCGATTTTATCCAACCTGTCTCGCCGCCGTTTAAACCCGGCCAAAAGCCGGGTATGGTTGATTACAAAGATGCCGATGGTAACGCCATGATTGTTGATTTACAGCCAATTGCGCATACAGCTTTGTTATTTGGGGTTGCGGTATCTGAAAAAAACATGTTAAATGATCTTGGACGTTTTGTCGACTGGATAATTATTATCGGTATTGTAATCATCGTCATAGGCATAATAGCTGCATGGATGATGAGCAGGAGCATAACCAGGCCCTTAGATGAGTTAATTAAGTTAGCGACGGCAATTTCGCAGGGTAACTATTCACAAACAGTCCCGATCGACCAATACCAGCGCGACGAAATTGGCAGGTTGGCAAACGCTTTCAACATTATGATCGGCCAGGTATCCTTAAGCCATCACGAGCTGGAAAACAGGGTGGAGGAACGTACAGCGCAATTAGCCACTGTTAATAAAGAGCTCGAAGCGTTCTCCTATTCTGTCTCTCATGATTTAAGGACGCCGCTGAGAGCAATTAACGGTTACTCGGTAATGCTGAAGGAGGACTATGAAGGGGAGTTAGACTCCGAGGGAAAACGGATCGTAAAAAACATCATCGACAACGCCAAAATGATGGGGCAGCTGATAGACGATCTGCTTGCATTTTCCAGGATGAGCAAAAAAGAGTTGACGCAGGCGGCCGTAGATATGCAATTTCTTGCCGAAACCGTGGTGAGGGATTTGTTGCAGCACGAACAGGCAGATAAATATCAAATCAATATAGGTGTCTTACCGCCGGCAGTTGGAGACGAGGTAATGATGAAGCAGGTAATGGTAAACCTGGTGGGGAACGCAATTAAATACTCTTCAAAAAAAGCCGCTCCCTTGATTGAGATCGGTGCGGAGGATGCAAAAGATAAGACGGTTTACTATGTAAAGGACAACGGCGCGGGCTTTGACATGGCCTATGGCAGCAAGTTGTTTGGTGTGTTTCAGCGGCTGCATTCGCAGGAAGATTTCGAAGGTTCAGGCGTTGGCCTTGCCCTGGTAAAAAGAATAATTGAGAAACACAACGGCGAGGTGTGGGCAGAGGGTAAGGAGAACGCCGGCGCCACGTTTTATTTCAGCCTGCCCAAATTTTAAATATATGAATAATAACAGCGTTGAGATTTTATTAGTCGAGGACAATCCTCACGATGCCGAAATGACGATACGTTCCCTCAGAAAAGTCAATTTGGCAAACCGGCTAATACACGTTAAAGATGGAGCCGAAGCACTTGATTTTATTTTTGCAAGGGGTATTTTTGCAGGCCGGGCGGTAGAAAACAAGCCCAAAGTTATTTTGCTCGACATTAAGATGCCCAAGGTTGACGGCATTGAGGTTTTACGGCAGCTGAAATCTAACGAAGCAACCAGGACCATTCCGGTCGTGATCATGACCTCGTCTAAAGAAGAACAGGATATAATCACCAGCTACAACCTTGGGGTTAACAGTTACGTAGTAAAACCGGTCGATTTTGAAGGTTTTGCCAAAGCGGTGTCTGAACTTGGCTGCTATTGGCTGATTATTAACCAGGCAAGCGATTAATTTATTTGCCCCATGAATAGACGTTTAAAAATACTACATATAGAAGATGTCCCCTCCGATGCTGAGCTTGTCGAGCGAACGCTAAGAAAATCGGGGATTGACTTTGAAAAAGTTACGGTCGATAAAAAGGACGAGTATATCGAGGCGTTGTTAAACTTCAACCCAGACATAATTCTTTCCGATCATTCGCTTCCCAGCTTTAATTCGCTTGAGGCGTTAAAGATCATGAAGGACACAGGTGTTGATGTCCCTTTTATTTTAATAACCGCTACAGTCTCGGAAGAATTTGCGGTGAATGTAATGAAAGAAGGGGCCTCAGATTATGTGCTTAAGGACCGTCTTCAACGCTTGCCTAATGCAGTGTTGAATGCGCTCGAGAAATTTCATTCGGATACCGAACGGCAAATCTATTTAAACAAAGTAGTGGCCAGTGAGGCTTTATTTAAAAAAGCGGAATCAATAGCCGGGTTCGGAACATGGAGGTATAATGTTAAATCGGGGTTAATGGACTGGTCAATGGGTACCTATCCGTTGCTCGGATATGAAAGGGGAGAGGTCGAACCATCTGTTAGCTCCTTCATCGAGTACATTATAGACGATGATAAAGTCGCGGTAAAAGACATTTTTAAAAACACGATGATCGCCGGCCAGGCAGGAATTGATTTCGCCATCGTTAATAAAGACGGCAGCCGGAGATATATTCTGGCCCAGTTTGAAACAGAAGCGGATGAAAACGGGCTCCCCGAGTATATTGCGGGGTTTAACCAGGATGTCACCAAACAAAAGCTGGCCCAGATTGAAATTCAAAATAATATAGAAGAGCTGCAGGCCGCCGGCGAACGGCAGTCGGCTATATTAAATGCCTTGCCGCCGCACATTGTATTGTTGAATGAAGCGGGTAAAATAGTAGCCGCAAATGAGTCGTGGCGAAAGTTTACCATAAAAAATAACCTTGGTGTGCCCAGGTATGGCATCGACTTTAGTTATGCCGCCATATCTGAAAAGGCCACCGGGGTTGATGAATTGTCGGGCAAACAGATCGCAAAGGGCATAAGGGATGTGATCTCAGGCGTCATCGAGGAGTTTTCATTGGAGTACTCTTTTTACGAAAAACGCAAGAAAGTTTGGTACCAGATAATAGTAGCGCCCTTAAAAGATAAAAGGCGAAAAGGGGCTGTAGTGTTGCATATCGATATTACTGAACGCAAATTGGCCGAAGAACTGAAGCTTCAATCAGAAGCCAACCTTGAAACGATTTTTAAGAATACCGAAATTGCCTATGTGTTGTGTAACGTTAAAAACCAGGTGGTTTCGTTCAATTCAAAGGCAAGCGAATTATGCCTCGAGCAATTTGGTAAAAAGTTAAAGGCGGGCACCAATGCTTTTGGCTACTTTCCAAAAGATAAAATACCTAACGTTAAAGAGGCTATTCGCCGGGTATTAAACAACGAGCGCGTTAGTTATGAAACCAGTTACCAGTTAATGGACGGTTCGGCCAAATGGTATGAGGTGACCTGGGCCGGGATCGCCAACGAAAAAAAGGAAAATATTGGTTTTATACTTGCATTCAAGGACGTCACAACGCGAAAGATGACCGAGATAGAGCGTGAGACGATGACCGCCGACCTGGTACAGCGTTATAAGGACCTCGAGCAATTCACTTATATCGTGTCACACAATTTACGGGCGCCGGTAGCCAATATAATGGGACTATCGAACATGCTCAACACCTTTGACTTTAACCTTACGGAAAGAGAAGACGTTTTAACGGCGCTTGGTACCTCCATAAATATGCTCGACCAAATCACCCTCGATCTCAATAATATTCTGCGCGTACACGGCAGCATGCACAAAAGAATCGAGCCCGTGGTGTTTCAGTCGCTGGTTGATGACATCACACAGCGTCTTTCCCTTTTGATAAGCGAAGAGCACGCTACTATAAAAACCGACTTTTATGGGGCCGAAAAAATCTTTACGATCAAAAGCTATCTGCACAATATATTTTACAACCTGATCATAAATGGCATCAGGTACCGGCAGCCAGGGCTCGATCCGTTCATAAGCATATCTGCTGTTGAAAAAGATGACAAGCTGGAAATAATGTTTAAAGATAACGGCAGAGGAATTGGGGAGGAGAATCTTAAGAACCTTTTTGGCCTATACAGACGATTTGACACCAGTGTTGAGGGAAAGGGAATGGGCCTTTTTTTGGTTAAAATGCAGGTAGAAAACCTGGGAGGAAAAATAAGTGTTCAGAGTAAAGTCGGGATCGGAACTATTTTCAAGCTGGAATTTCCGAACCAGTAAGCTGCATGCCGGGCCTTTCATTTTCAATAGGTGTTTTATTCGACTATAATGACTTTGGTTTGTGTTGTGTGCGCACTAAAGTAACCAAGGGAGGCAGGGCTTATATTTGTCGGCGGGTTTGACGGGGCGACACCGCCATCAGGGCCGCCGAAATTTTGTTCCATCAGCGTAAACCAATAAGTATACACGGGCATGTCGATACATTGCATCTCCACTTTTACCGTATCTCCGGGATAAATATTTAGGATAGTTTCCACAAGATCGCCGTTTACATAGCGGCCATCTGAAAATTCATCATTAAACGCAAATATTGTGCTTACCTGTTCCCCATTTACCCACATGATAAATCTATACTGATTGTGCACCCCCGGTGGGTCATGGTAATGTACCGTTATTTCGCGGCGATTATTGCTGCTGTTAAAATCAGCCTTTTTGTCGGTAATCGAATCGAGGGGCACCAACGATGGCATGCGCGAATTGGCCGTATAGGTGGTTCCGCCGGTCTGCACCGTCATTTTGTAATTACTGCCGTAATTACCCTGGAATTGGGCCGACGAATATGTACCGGCAGGTCCTTCAGTAAATGCATAAGTATTGTTTTGATCATCGCTTACGGTAACGGTGGCGCCGCTAACCGGAGGATAGGTGTTGGTGCTGGTAAAAGGCACGTTGCGGCTTAGTACGATATATTGCGGGCCGTTTACATCGGTAATGTTTCCTTCAATAACCAGTTTGCCGCTGTCATTGCCTAACTTAAGATCGATTACCTTAGTGCAAGCGGTAAACATTAATACCATCGTTAAAAATGCCAGGTAAAATTTATATGTTCTCATTCTGCTCAGATTAAAATTTAAAATTCCAGGTGACAGAAGGTATCCTTGTAGCAAAAATGCTCGTCTCGACCGCCTCGGTGGTGTTTGGTACCGTTTTGCTGTCTTGAAACGTGATCAGGTAGGGGTCGCGGTGCGCATAAACATTGTAAATGCCAAAAGTCCAGCTGGAGTGGTATTTTTTGTGTTTCTTTCCTTCCAGCGTTGCCCCGATATCCAACCTGTGGGATGACGGCATGCGGTACCCGTTCCGTTGCGAATAAGAAAAAGTGGTTAATCCGCCGATCACATATTTGCCGGTTGGAAACGTTACTGCATTCCCGGTTGCGTAAATAAAATCGCTTGAGAAAGACCAACGATCGTTCAACTGGTAAATGCCTACCACTGAAAGATCGTTCGTGCGGTCCTGGGTCGCCGGGAAATAATTACCGTCGTTGATAGCCGCAAATTTAAGTTCGGTACGCGACAGGGTATAACCGACCCAGCCGTTAAACTTGCCATATTTTTTCTTAAAAAAAAGCTCCATACCGTAAGCCCTGCCCGATCCGTAGGTTAACAATGATTCTACATCAGGATTAACGATCAATTGCGCCCCATCCTTATAGTCTATTTGATTTTGAAGCCATTTATAGTATATCTCAGCCGAAAACTCATAGGTGTTCTCACTGAAATTCCTGAAATAACCCGTTGACACCTGGTCGGAAATCTCGGGCTTAATGTTATTGCTGCTCATTACATAAAGATCGGCCGGTGTGCTGCTGGTTGAATTATTCAGCAGGTGAATGTTTTGGGTGTTCCGGTTATAGGATGCCTTAACCGAACTTTCGTCGTTTAGTAAATAACTTGCCGTAAAGCGGGGCTCCAGGTTAAAATAATCTTTTACCAGGGCGCCTGATGAATAAGTTGCCGATGTTAATACATTGCCGGCTGGATCATAGGTTTTGAATGTTCCGGGACCAAGCAAAAACAAGCTGCTTAGCCTGAACCCGTAAAGAAAAGTAACCTTGCTGTTTAGCCGCCACTCATCACTGACATAGGCGGCATTTTCATAACCATATCTTTCCTCAACGCTAACGTCATTAAAGCTGGATGCCGCATCAGTGGTGATGGTGCCCGGCGCAATGGTGTGATGCAGTACATTCAAGCCGAACTTTAAGGTATGAACGTTTGATAGGGAGTATTGCAGATCCTCTTTAAAATTTACATCATTAATTTGGGATGCCGCTTTAAAATAGTTGGCGCTTTGCAAATCTTCTATCGTGTAGTTGTAATTACTATATACCAGCGAAGTATTTGAAAATAAGCGATTGTTAAAAATGTGGTTAAACCTGATGGTGCCGGTTGAATTTCCCCACAAAGTGCCAAATATGTTTTTTAGTTCCAATACATCCTTTCCAAAATATCCCGAAATGTACAAGGTGTTTTTATCGTCGAAATGATAATTAGCTTTCGCATTTATATCATAAAAATAAAGCGAGCTGCCTTTTAAGGTAGAATCGGACGAGGCGTGCAGAAAAAGATCTATATACGTGCGGCGGGCGCTGATCATAAAAGAACCTTTGTCTTTTACAATCGGCCCCTCGATTTTTAACCGTGAGGAAATCAGGCCTATGCCGCCTTCAACGTTATAATCCTTGTTATTTCCATCGAGCATTTTTACATCTAAAACCGATGATAAACGGCCCCCGTATTCGGCAGGCATCCCGCCTTTAAAAATGCTCACATCCTTTATGGCATCGGAATTAAAAGTTGAAAAAAAACCAAAAAAATGAGACGCATTGTATACCGTAGCCTCGTCCAGCAGGATCAGGTTCTGATCACTCGCGCCGCCCCGTACGTAATAACCGGTATTGCCTTCGCCCGCAGATTGAATTCCGGGCAGCAGGGTTATCGTTTTTAAAATATCTTTTTCCCCCAGCAGTACGGGCACACTGTTTGCCTGGGCCATGTTCAGCTTGTCTTCACCCATTTGTGGTGACGCCACATTGTCATTATTGGGTTTATTTGATTTGATAACCACCTCGTTCAGTTCTTTTTGCGGGTTGAGCCTGATGTCTATTACCTGGTCGCTGGTTGCCGGGACAACTTTTTCAACAGTGTCATAGCCGACATAAGAATAAACGAGCGTAAAATTACCGGGAGGAAGCGACAGGGAATAGAAACCGTAGGTATTGGTAGTTGTGCCGCCGTTACCAGGTTCTTTGATTTTTACGGTGGCGCCGATGAGTCTTTCACCGCTTGACCGGTCTTCAATGGTGCCGCTTACAATGAATCTTTTTTGAGCTGAGAGGGTTAAGGTGGTGCATAAAAAAGACAAACAGAGTACAATCGTGCGCATGCAAAGTATTTGCTGCAAATGTATCCCTTTGCGGCTGATCTTTAATAAAGAATGGAAAAGATTGCTGGAAGAGCTGATACCGGGCAATACAGTTGAATAAATTAAATCCAATTATCCGCTGCTTTGTAATCGGCAGGTTCATAATTGATGTATTGGACAAACCTGGGCAATGCAGATGTATTGGGGCTGCTGCCATGCGGCAAAGCCTGGTGCCACAGGATGAAATCGCCGGCATTGGCAGCGATTGGTTTGGGTCCCAGTGCATAAAGATCCTGCTGACGGGGATTTGCGCCTTCTGGAAGGCTGCCAAGCCAATCTGCAATCCGGTTTTGAAACCCCGGAATCAACGTAAAAGCGCCCTGATTTTCGGCAGTATCGGCCAGGTAGAGTATGCCCTGGGTGCCAAAAGGGATAGGAAGCTGCAGGCTTACATCCCAATGTAAAAAAGGTCCGTAAAAATTAAAAGACTCTGTTTGTGGCGGATTAAACCCTACCCGATCGGTATTCACCCACACGTCCTTGCGTTTCCACAATTCCTGGTAGGCCTTGCGGATCCGCCAGGCATTACGGTTTTTTTCGAATACCGGGTGTTGAAACATTTGCACCATTATACCTGCTTTTGCCGGGTGTTCGTTATACCACGTTGACGCATCGTAGCGGTCAATCGCTAAAAAATCACAGATCGCCTGTATGGCCAGCTCGCAATCTTCGTTAGGGACCGCATTCCGGATGATGACATATCCATTTTCCTCCCAAAATTTGTGGTCCGCAGGCCCCAGCACATCTGGCTCGTTCGTCTCGTCAGGGATATTTTTTTCATCGGTAAAAAGCGCATTAAACCGGGCGATCTTCTCGGGGTCAGGGCTGCCCGTGGTATCAATTATCCACTTCTCAAACTGCTCGAAAGAATTGCCCTGCATATAAAGATATTGGAGTGTTTGATGTAAACCCAGGCCCAGGGCGCTCAGCAGCATAACATCGGTTTGGAACTCTTCCCGGTGACTGTCCGGCTTCAGCTTACCCTGTTTTTTTAGTAAAATTTTATTCCAGTAACGTTTTAAGTGCATTACTTTTAATTCACCGGTTTCCGTGCCGGGGATAAGATCAGGTATTGTTGCCGACACGTTATTGGTTTCCATGTGCGTTATAAAAATAAACAAACCGGGTAAAATTATTCAATGGAAATAAAAAAAGATAAAGCTATGAGTTTGTGTCACTGTTCAGCAACGCGTTAATATGTTTAAGCCAGCATGGTATATTAAACAGGAACCGACCGGGAGAGCAGCCCGTTAACAAAATACATGTCGACTTCGCCCTTGTTTTTTGCGGCTATTTTTCCGCGGTATTCGCATTCAAAAATGTCTTTAACCAGATCATAAGTGCTTCCTGAGATATTTACTTTTCCAACCTGCCCACCGCTCTCCATCCGGGACGCTACGTTCACTGTATCACCCCAAATATCGTAGGCGAACTTTTTTGTACCGACTATACCCGCAATTACAGGCCCGGTATGAATGCCGAGCCTGCATTCAAAAAACAATTCATTTGCGCTTTCTTTCTCAAGTTTCATTTGGGCCATAAATTCCTGTATTTCCAGGGCGGCCCTTACAACATCTGCCGGGTTGGTGTCATTTTCTTCGGGCAGTCCGCCTGCGCACATATAGGAGTCGCCAATGGTTTTTATTTTTTCGATATTATACTTGCTCATAACCTGGTCAAACATGGTAAAGTAACAATGTATCTCATTGACCAGCTTTTCCGGGTGAACGACTTCAGCAGCGGCTGTGAAATTCCTGAAATCAGTAAACATCACCGTTACCATGCTAAAGCTGCGGGATTTTGCCGTACCGGTGTGTTTCAGTTCTTCGGCAGTTTCGTAGGGGAGGATGTTCATCAGCAGGTTATCCGATTTTTGTTTCTCGTCGGAGAGCGTTATGTTTTTCGTTTCGAGTAATTTTTCCTGTTGCTCATTTTCCGACTTAAAATAAAAAATGATCAAAAAAAGGAAGACAAACATCGAGCACCAGTTTGCGATCACCTGGTGCGGCTGCCCGTACCAGGTAAAAACTGGCGCCATTAACGAATGACTGATCTTGGCAATTGCAAAGAACAGGCAGTTAGCCATAAAGTAAACAAATATGATGTACCGGGATTTGAAGAAAAGCATGGAAGATACGCACAAAGGCACAAAAATGTATTCCGCGCCGTCCCGGCCGCCTTCCATAACCGCTAAAAATAAATATAAGAACAGGTTGAAGACATTAAAGAAATGACAGGATAAATTGAACTTTCTGTAGTGGTTTAAAACGATTGGGAAAACATTAGCAAAAAGGCCGACCAGGCTCTCGTAAAAAACGAACTTCGCCTGGCTGATATTCCAAAACACAATGACATAACCAATGTAGGTAAGGGTTGCCCATGAGCATATACCGTTGATGAGGTGTACGCGTTTTTTATCAAACTGAGAAGCGCCGGGAGTTAACCCAATATTGATAATGTGATCCCATAATTTAGAGATCGATGCGGATAGCATAGCGTAAAAAGGTCTTTTTTTAACAGTCTTAATTTCTATACTTGCATCCATAAAAATCAGCTATTTACAGCTATATGCCCAGCTGTGAGCTCCAGTAGTCAGTTAAAAATATATTGTTGGGATCCATTTTGGCTCTTAACGCTTGCCATTGGCCCCACTTCGGATATTTAGCAGTCATATATGCCGCACCCATCGCCGGAAGGGATTTAGCCCAATGAGGCCTGAAGGGAATGTTTTGGCTGTCCATGAGGCTCCAGAATTGCTGAAAGAATGCCACCGGATCGCCGATGTTTTTGTTAAACCACATCATATTGATCCGGACAGAGGCCTGGTTATAACCGGGGCTTAACCAAAAGTCACTGCTTTTAGCTGCCAGTATCACGGTATCATAAAAACCGGTTGCCGAATAACCCGCTGTATTATAAAGGTTTTCCATCGCATTAATCGTCGCTTCGGTTTTCTCAATGGGTATCCACATTTCTGTATAGGCCAAATCGAATAAGTTATTGCTGTTTTCAAACTCATCCATAGGCAAACTGCCCAACCAGGCATCCCAAAATTGCTGTGGCGGGTTGGCGGCCGTATTGCACGGAAAGCTAATATCAGTAAGCAGTGGATAAATATAAGGAAAAATTTGTTCGATAATAGGTTCGGCCATGGCCGCCTTTTCGGGGCCCAAAATACTCACCAGCCAATCCGGCCAGGTAGCTATAAGTTTGAACCCGGCTGAAAAGGCTGCTTCTATCGGGAGCTGGTCTGCGACCGGGTTTTTCAACTTTTTCAAATAAAATAAAGATTCGTAAGGTTTTGGCGTAAAATTAGGCGGATACCCGGTTTGTTGATTATAATCAGACGCCGTCATCGTACGTGCCTGCCACACAATTGCTCTTTTTAAAGTTTCAAAAGGCCACCAAATAATACCCGCAAATTCAGTATCCATTAAAAACTGCTGAAACGAGGGTTGTGTTGAACTGCCCGGTCCAAAAAATTGAAATTCGGTTGCCGTAGCAAGCGAGGTGTTTTGCGACCCGATGATATTAAAGGCAGGCACACACTGCAGCGTTACCTGCGTTATAATGCCAAGCAGGCCCATTGATACTACAACGCCGTAAAAAGGATCATCCAGGTCGGCTGACTTTGTAAAAACCTGTACTTTGCCTGTCCCGTCTATCATCCGGACTGACACGATGCATTCATCAAAAGAATGCTGCATGCTTCCGCCGCAGGAGCCGGTGGAGATAAACCCCGCGATGGTTTGATGGGTTGCATTCGGAACGTTCTGGATAGCCCAACCCAGTTTGTTAAGCTGAAAAAATAAATTATTGGCTTCGTTCGCCTGTGAGGTGCCCGACGGATCATATGGGTCGACCCCCAGGTTACACCCGCCGCCAACCGTAACCTGCATCGTCGCCCTATCAGGCGTTACCTGGCGCAGCATGTCCAGTTCCATATTAATATTTTTACCGCCTGCAGCGCCGGTATAACCATCGGTAAATACCCCGCTGTTGACAGATTGCGCAGCGCCCCTTACGCGCACCTGCGCTTTATTTTGTATGGCAACATTTACCAGGTCGATAATGTCGCTTTCGTTTGCCGGATGGTATAAACCATTTGAATCTGGTTGTATCATTTTTTTAATTTAATTGTGAAGCCCGGTTAAGGTTCATTATAATGGTTTAATGTCCATGCGTTTGCGCCAATAATCGTTTACAAATATTTGGTCGGGGTCCATTTGCGCTCTTAACGCCATCCAGTCATCCCATTTGGTATATTGACTTGCCAAATATTCAGACCCGGGAATTGCGATTGTAGTAGTTTGGTTATTGCTGTCTGTAGTCGTTAAGTTCACTACATCCGGCTGGTATTTAGCCCAATGCGGGCGATAATTGAATGGAGCCAGCAAATCCCAAAAGTTTTGGTAAAATAAAACGGGGTTATCGAGGTTGTTTGCAAACCATAATACATCGATACGGATAACGTCCTGGTTGTACGATGGACTGAGCCAGAACTCATTGCTTTTGGCGGCGTATATTTCAACGTTGAAACTGAAGTCGACCGTCGTTTCCTGCTTATCATAAAATGCTTTAAGCGCGGTCATTACCGCCTGCGTTTGGTCAATTTTTATCCATAATTCTGTAAACCAGATGGGCATCAGCCTGTCGCTCATTTGGTTGTCCATCGGGAGGCCGGTATACCACCTGTCAGCAAATAGCTGGGGCCCGCCGTTTTGGTTTGTTGGTTTGTCAACAGTCACAAAAAGGTCCAATATGCCCGGAAATATAAAGGGTGCATAAGCGAGTTCAACTTTTCCTTTAATGTCCTGATATAAATCAGTATCGCCTAAAAGGTTAAGCAGCCAGTTCGGCCACCTCCCGATGAATGTAAACAGCAAATCAGCAGCCAGCGTAGCAGGTATGGGGCTGTTAATGATATACGGAACTTCCTCGTATGGTTTTAAGCCGTCACCCGGCCGGGTGTCCGGCGGTGGGTTCTGTTTGTCAAAAGCTAAATTGGCATATTCCTGCGCCTCCACCAATGTTGTTACCCTTTTTGCCTGCCAAACTACCGACCTTGCCAAATCAGAACCTAATGGATTATGCTGCGGCCACCAAAATAACCGGGTATATTCGGTGTTTTTGCAAAAAGTTTCCAAATTGGGTAAACCGTTATTTGCGCCGAACAGGTCGATCAGCGAACACATATCAGCATATTCGATAGTTTCCGAGCCTACAATATAGTATTGCGGCGAAAGGCGAAAAGTTGCGGAAACAATTATCCCGAATAAACCCATTGTTGCAACGCCGGCGCCGTAAAAAGGGTCATCCGGGTTGGGTTTAGCGGGGTGGGGCCGCTTAAAGCTTTTCAGACATGCTTTCTGTCCGTCCCAGGTAATAAAGTCGATACCCATTAAAGCATCTTCGAACGAATAAGTTGTCGACCCGCCGGATGAAGATGTCGACAAAAAACCGCCCACCGTTTGGTGGGTGATCCCGCCGAGGTCGGGTAACGACTTTGGCGAATACGGCTTTGCATTATAAGGAGCCGGAGCATTAGCAGTACCCAGGTTATCCAGCTGATAACACAGGGAATTTTCTAAGGTGGAAATACCGGTCGGATCAAACGGATCGTACCCGAGGTGACACCCGGCCTGCACCCAAACCGTGTCCGGATCCAGCACATTTATTCCGTACATTTTTGACAACATAACGTACAAATAGGGCTTTGAAGACCTATTGGTAGTTGAAGGGGCTGATGCATCTTCCAGGTCGCCTATGATAGGGAATGAATGTGCCGCCCCGCGCATGCAGATGATTTGGCCCTTCGTGGCCGCCTGGGTTACCAGGCTCATTACATCGTCGTTATTCTCGGGAAGCCAGTACGTTGTACTGACTGTCGCATTCGTGTCTTTAAAAGTTATGCTGTCCATTGGTTTAAGGTTTAATTGTTTTTAACATAAAGTAACCGAAGATAAATAATTATTTCGCAAAAAATTTCTTTTTTGCACACTTTTACCCTGACCGGCAGTAAGTTACACCTTTTTACAATGCGCCCTGAACAGCGGCTGTAATTGTTTTCATTTTCGCTAAAGAAGTTTGCGCTACAGTTAACGCATCCTGCTGATAATAGGCTTTATTAAACAGCTCGGTTGAAAGTACTAACGGCGTGTTCCGGTTTTTAAGCAGTATGCTTAATGTTTGTTTGATAGGAGCTATGCCGTCGCCGGGATAGATCCGGTCGGCATCGATGATGGTTTGATAGGGAAATCCGGGCGGATAATCATTCATATGAAACATCTCAACCGCATTGGGGTCCATTAGTGAAAGCGTTTCCAGCGAGGTATTGCCCCGGTAGAGGTGGAATACATCCAATAAAATTCTGGCCGATGGACGGCGGCTTTTCATCGCAATGTACAATACCTCGGCGACGTCATGCATGTTTTTTTGGAAACCCCACATTTCGATCTGTGGTACTACGCCGAATGAACCGCCGATATCGAGGATTGTACCGTACCGCGAGGCAATCACGTCTAAACCTGGTACATCGTTGTCCGTTGTACCCATCCCCGTAGCGGCGATCCGTTTGCAGCCAATTTGAGCAAGGATATCCATCTCTCTTTTCATATTCTCAATCCCTTGCTGTCTTATGCCCGGGTCGTCTACGACCCATTTATTAAAACTGATGCAATCTTCAACTTTTAAACCCAAATCGTTCAGCAATATTTTAACTTCTTTTATTGAGCCGCCGCTTTGCAGGTATTGCTGCATTGAATCCATCCATATCTCCACAGAACGAAAGCCCGCCGCCGCTGCTGTCTTCAGTTCCTTCATAAACCCAAGGTTTTGCCCGCGGATGGTCGACATGTTGAGGCAGTAGGTGAATTTCAGACCAGCAGGAGACGGGGTTTTAATAGGCTGACCGTCCACCTTGCGGGCCAGGGCTGTTCCGGCCGCAGCCACGCCAATAAATTGAAGCGCTTTTCGGCGGTTGATGTTTTTCTCAGTCATTAATCTTGAAATTGAAGGTTAAGAACATGAAGCTCATAATTGCTTAAATATAGTATTTTCGTTGTAACACTAATCTGATGGGCCAATTTTGATCAATTTTCGCATGGAAAATACTGGTTCACAATAGAAGTAATTGCATATATTGCGTTAAAAATATTACGGCCCCCAAACAACGCCCGGTCATAAACTAACGTATTTTAATGATTGATGAGAACAATCTCCCTAATAATCATTTTGCTTGTATCGCGTGTGGCTGTTTCTTATGCCCAACAGGTTTATTGTCCGCCGCCAAACATTGGTTTTGAAAATGGAGGCTTCACTGGCTGGGCATGCGATACCGGGTCGGTAGATGCCCAGGGCAATCCCCAGCTTTTACCAACTAATGCGATAAATGACCGCCAAACCCTGATAGACAGCAACTACTATCCTCAACTTGACCCATGGGGCAATTTTCCAACCTTGTGTCCCTGGGGTGGTTCATATTGTATCCGGCTGGGGAACCAGGAGACCGGCAGAGGCGCTGAACGCGTATCCTATACTTTTAACGTCCCGGCCGGCGCGAATGAATTTGATATGATCTTTTACTATGCAGTCGTGCTTCAAAACCCCCCGCACTTAAGTTACCAGCAACCAAGGTTCACCGTAAAAACTTTCGACGTAACCGATAATACCTATGTAGACTGTGCTTCCTTTGATTTTATCGCGTCGGCTGATTTGCCCGGGTTTAAACCTTCGCCAGCCGGTGATACGGTATTTTATAAAGACTGGGCCCCGTCTACTTTACACTTGCGGGGGTATGCAGGCAAACAAATGCGCCTGGAGTTTACCACCAACGACTGTACCCTGGGGCGCCATTTTGGCTACGCTTACCTGGATGTTAATGAGAACTGCAACTCCCCGGTAACGGGGAATGTGTATTGTACAGACCAAACTTCGGTAACATTGGTTGCGCCCGGGGGCTTTGGAACTTACCAATGGTACACAGCGGATCTGTCAACAAAGCTGGACGGAGGGGAGGCCATCAATATTTCACCTCCGCCGCCGGATGGCACCAAATATGCCGTTGTAGTAACGCCATTTTTTGGGCTGGGGTGCGTGGATACCCTTTACACGGTAGTAAGTAAAAATGACGCAGGTTTTGTTTTTAAGACGAAAGATACGCTAAGGGCCTGCGCTGACGGCGCCGTCGACCTAACCGCGGCTTCGGTAACGGCCGGCAGCAGCAGTGACCTTACGCTTACCTATTCGACCGACACTTTCGGCCTCAGTTACGTGTATAAACCCAATAGCATAACCACCAGCGGCACGTACTATATTAAAGCTGTAAGCAAAAAAGGCTGTAGCGGCGTAGCTCCGGTACAGGTTATCATCGGTAACCCCCAATTAACCGTAACCAACCCGGCGCCCGTTATTTTCCCAACGACGGTCGATCTTTCAAAAACTTTCACACACGACAGCAACAATACTTATAGTTATTTTTCGGATAATGAAACGAGCGACCCTGTCCCTGATTACCAGCATGTAGCCCATACCGGCACTTATTATATCAGAGCTACCAGTAGTACAGGCTGTATCACTGTAAAACAGGTATATGTTGCCGTCACGCCACCACCCCCGCCGGTGATAAAAGCGGTGAATGCCTTTACGCCAAATAACGACGGGATAAACGATTACTTTTCCATTTCGATCACCGGATATGGAAAATTCAATTCAGTCAGGATATATAACCGATACGGCCAAATGGTATTTCAAACCTTGGCGGAGGATTTTAACTGGGACGGAAAATACAACGGCGATCCTTTACCACCGGGGACTTATTACTGGATATTTAACGGAACTAACACCTATTACAATACCAAAGTTGTGGAGTCCGGCTATATTACGCTTATCAGGTAATCAAAACATTCATGATGACGATCAGGGAAGCGGCGGCGGCGGACGTTGACGCCATATGGGAAATTTTTGAAAGCGTAGTAAAAGATGGCGATACCTATGCGTTTGCCCCGGGCACTTCAAAAGAAACGTTTTTAAATTTATGGTTTGGGGCGCCGGTGCGTACTTATGTCGCCGTTGCTGATGGGGAGATACTCGGCACATATTTCATTAAACCAAATCAGCCGGGTTTGGGCGCCCATATTGCAAACTGCGGGTATATGGTGCACCCCGCAGCAAGGGGGCAGGGCATAGGCGGGAAAATGTGCGAACATTCGCTATCAGTAGCTAAAGAGCTTGGTTATAAGGGTATGCAGTACAACATTGTGGTAAGTACCAATACCAAAGCGGTTGAGTTATGGAAAAAATTTGGTTTCCGCATCATCGGGACTATCCCCGGTGGGTTCCGGCATATCCGTTTGGGTTATATAGACGCCTATATCATGTTCAGGGAAATAGACTAATCCTCGATATCAGCGACCCGATGCATGCTGGCTTTCAGGTCAACATAAAGTTGCCGGTAAATCTTAAAATTTTTTTCATAAACCCCGAAAACGGAGTCATCAGGATTAAAAACCTGTTGCGCGGAAGTTGTGGTAGGATATTCGTTTATTAAACCCGCTGCTTTCATGGCCATCAGGGCTGCGCCAACAGCGGACGCATCTTCCGGTTGCACAATCGCGAGTTTCTTGCCCGTAATGTCGGCAAGGGTTTGTACCCATACGTCACTTTTAACAAAACCGCCGCTGATATTTATTTGCGTGATAGGGGTCGAGTTTTCCTGAACCGCATCGAGTACGTCTTTCAATGCGAAACAGATGCCCTCCAGCACAGCCCTTGAGAAATGGTTGCGGGTATGCTGCAATTTGACGCCAAAAAAAGTACCGCAGCTTTCGCTGTCCCATATTGGCGCACGTTCGCCGGTCAGGTAAGGCAGAAAGATCAGTCCTTCGCTG
>JABDHD010000033.1:4564-37285 GCA_013285685.1 Bacteroidota bacterium | reverse complement strand
ATTTTGTTTATCCGGCCGTAAAAATAATACCACAGGTCGGCGGTGCTTTGTATTTCGGGGTGCTTAGCCTTTAGTGCAAAATAAGCGGGTGATTTTTCCCAAACGCCGCGCGGCACTTCATCGCCGCCCCAGTTAATGGTAGTTAGCGGCACGCCGGCTTCTTTGTACATACTGATAATGGCATCGGTCACGGTCTCTACAAAATTATAGGTTGAAGGCAACGATACGTTGATCACATTATCCGACCAGTATTGCGCGGTGCTGTACACCGATTTATCTTCCGGATCGCTCAATAAGTATTTGGTAGCTTCTTCCTTTTTACCCTCGGCCATCAAACGGTTGTACCGCGCCTCCATTGATTTTACAGCTGCCCGTGCATGCCCCGGCGCCTCGATTTCCGGCTCTACCATAATGTGCAGCTTATTGGCGTATTTTAGTATCTCCATAAAATCCGCGCGGGTATAATAGCCGGAACCTGTTTTATTATCAACCTCCCCACCCGAGCCGTGCGATGGCGGTAAATTGTGTTTGGTGTCCAGCGTGTGGCCGCGTTTGCCGCCAACTTCTGTTAATTCTGGCAAACCGGGTATTTGCAGCCGCCAGCCTTCATCCTCCGTCAGGTGCATGTGGAACACGTTGAGCTTATACAGCGCCATTACATCCAGTATTTTAAATACCTCCTGTTTGGTTTGAAAATTGCGGCCAACATCCAGCATAAAGGCGCGGTAGGCAAAGCGGGGTTGGTCTTTTATTTCGACGCAAGGGATTTGGATTTCTTTTTGGGGATGAGCCCAGGCGGATGGGGGAATCAGGGATAGCAGAGATTGTATACCATAGAACATCCCTGCCGCGGTCGAAGCTCTTATTACAACACCTTTTGTCACTATTAATTGATACCCCTCAGGACCGAGTATTGAATTAAATTCAATAGAAATTTGCCCATCATTTGAAGCTTTGGGAGGAGCGGGGGTTGATGACGCCTTGCCTTTTAAAACCTTATTTAAATTCTCTCCTAAGTAGTCAATTTCTTTCTCAAAATCAGGCCTTCGACGATATAAACTTGTTGAATTAGCAAATCCAATAAGCGTTTCATTCGTAAGAGTGCAAACTCCACCCGTCTCCTTATAACTCACCGGTGTCGGAAAAACTTTGGTCAATTGTGCTTCCGGTATGTCTTTTATATTTTTATTCTGATCATAAATAATAGCCGGCGTTATCAAACCCTTATAATTCGGGCTAAACGGTTTTATCGTTAATCCTGCGGTATTGTACCCCTGGGCTGGCTGGCTGTCCCAAACCAGGTAGAAGCCGTCGGGGCCGTCGGTAATGTTTACCACCTCGTCCTCGCCAATAAATTCCACCCGTACCGAAGCACCGGGCTTTAGCTCGCCGAAAGTTGCGGCAGGCGCCAGGCTGAACAAATCGCCATTTATAAATGTGATGGTGGCGTTGCCGGTGGGTGTATTAGGCAGCAGCATGCCCGCATCGTTGAAAAACAGCTTCCAGCCAGTAGCCGGCAAAGTATTTTTACCGTTATTGGTGATGGTGAGCGCATTTAACGATTGCCCCTTATTTTGATAGTTATTTTGAATGGGTTCCCAGGTGAGGCTCAGGTCATGCGCATTAAAGGCAGGCCCGCCAGCGGGCTTCGCGCTCAGTTTTGAAAAAAACAGTGCCATCAGGATGGCAAGTATAAAATACTTCATTTTGAATTAAAGGGATTTAATTGATGAAGTAAATATAGGCGATTAAGCAAATAAACCAATACTTTTTAAAATATTTTAAAAAGTATTGGTTTACAATAAAAAAGTGCTAAATATTACGGCTTAATCCATTAACAGTACAACCATAATTTACGAAACAGCTGGTATTCAGTCAATTACAAGCATGAGGTTAAAAGTTTAAAAATACAGCCACTGATTATCAGGAATTTATACAAACTCAATTATTTGTTAAGTACCGAAACGATTGATTATCAGTATGTTTCATAGTGTTCCACGTGTTCCGCGTGCAAAAGTGGAACGATTGAAATCGAAACGCCGAAGGCAGGTCAGTGCAGGAGGCGCAATATTTTGCGTCTCCTGCATACATATCCCGTGTCGAATAACTGCCCGGTTTGGCTGAAGACAAAAAATATTGCGCCTCAAACATATAAAACCATTTTTCACCAGCTTCCAAAAAAATAAAAAGAGTATATCCCCAATCCGCTTTGTGTCCTTTGCGAAACTTTTGTGCACGTTGCGGTAAAATGCTCTGCTTCCTGGTTATACAAAATAATCCCTTAAACTGTCAAATATTGTTCACATTACGCCGTCTATAGTTATTATATGGTTAAAACATGTATTTTTAGCCGATTTAACTTTATAAATGTTCACCAGCTTAGGAAGATACATACTTTTACTTCGATTAAGTTTCCGAAAACCTGAGAAATTCAGCGTATACTGGAAAGAGATCATGCGCGAAATGGTTTCCCAAGGCATTGGTTCTTTGGGTATTATCGCCATCATTTCGGTATTTATCGGCGCCGTGGCTGCTATACAGGTTGCATTTCAGTTGATAAGCCCCTATATCACCAAAACCGTTGTCGGCAGCATTTCCCGGGATTCAACTATACTTGAATTTAGCCCTACCATTTCCTCCCTTGTACTTACCGGCCGTATCGGGTCAAGCATAGCCTCGCAAATTGGCACCATGCGTGTGACCGAACAAATTGATGCTCTGGAGATCATGGGCGTAAATGCCCCGGGTTACCTGATATCGCCAAAGATAATAGCAGGCATAACCATGATACCCTTGCTGGTTATCATTTCGGTTATACTTGGATTATCCGGCGGTTATGTTGCTTGTATGATGTCCCGGGATGTTTCAACAACTGACTATGTTTTGGGCCTTAGGGATGGCTTTAACCCCGTAACCGTAACGGTTTGCGCGGTAAAGGCCGTGACTTTTGGCTTCATTATAACTTCTGTTTGTGCTTATTTTGGCTTTTACACTTCCGGAGGCTCTCTTGAAGTTGGCCAATCGGCTACTAAGGGTGTAGTTTTTAGCTGTATCTGGATATTATTCGCTGACCTCGTCATCTCAAGCCTTTTATTATGATCGAAGTTAAGAACATCTATAAAACATTTGGCGAAAACGAGGTACTGAAGGACATAAATGCCACTTTTAAACCGGGTAAAAATAATTTGATCATCGGTAGTTCAGGCTCCGGCAAAACTACTTTGTTAAAGTGTATTGTTGGTTTGCATGAGCCCACCAGCGGCAAGGTGCTTTATGACGATGTAAACTTTACCGATATGCATTTTGAGGGCCGGGTGCCTATCCGCAAGCAAATCGGCATGCTTTTTCAAAACTCCGCGTTATTCGACTCCATGACGGTGGAGCAAAATATCATTTTCCCGCTTGACTTGTTTACCAATATGTCCAAAGCAGAAAAGCACGAACGGGCCGATTTCTGCCTGGAACGTGTAAACCTTGCCGGCAAAAACAAACTTCATCCTTCGGAGTTATCCGGAGGGATGAAGAAAAGGGTGGGTATTGCGCGCGCTATATCCATGCAGCCAAAATACTTATTTGTGGATGAACCTAACTCGGGCCTCGATCCTTTAACGGCGATCCTGATCGATAACCTGATCAGCGAGATCACCCAAGATTTCCAAACCACTACAGTTATCGTTACGCATGATATGAATTCGGTGATGGGCATTGGCGACCATATCATTTTTTTATACGACGGTAAGAAATGGTGGGAAGGAACCAATCACGAGATCGCCCATACGGACAATAAAGAACTTAACTCCTTCGTATTTGCCAGCCCCTTTATGCAGGCAGCACGGGAGAAACTTTAATTAAGTCGAAAGTCCGGATTCGTAAGTCTTAAGTCGCATTCCGTTTCATATCTTTATATTTGTCATCAGCTTAAGCACGTCATTTGAATTACGACTTAAGACTACAGACTTAGGACTAATGATAGAACTCCTGGCCCCAACATACTGGAAAGATTATGAGCTGATAGATTGCGGCGATTTTGAAAAGCTGGAACGCTTCGGTAATGTCGTATTGATCCGCCCGGAACCACAGGCGGTTTGGGGCAAGCAATTGAGCCCGGCTGAATGGCAGCGGCTTCACCATATTAAATTTAAGGGCCGCTCGGCAACCTCGGGCGATTGGGTTAAGAAGACACCAAACATCCCTGATCGCTGGCACATCGAATATAAAAACCCGGAGGCAAGCATAAAATTCAGGCTGGCGCTAACGTCGTTCAAACATGTCGGTATTTTTCCGGAGCAGGCTGTAAACTGGGATTATATCACCACTTGTCTTAAAAAATTTAAAACAGCGGAGCCGAAGGTGCTTAACCTGTTTGCCTATACCGGCGGCGCATCATTGATTGCACGGGCCGCAGGCGCCGATACCACGCATGTCGATTCTATCAAACAAGTAGTTACCTGGGCCAACGAGAACCAGGAACTTTCCGGCCTGGGCGATATACGCTGGGTTGTTGAAGACGCGTTAAAGTTTGTAAAACGGGAATTGAAACGAGGCAAAAAATATAACGGCATCATCCTGGACCCGCCTGCCTATGGCCACGGCCCGAATGGCGAAAAATGGAAGTTGGAAGACAATATCCAGGAGATGATGCGCGAGGTGATGCAACTGCTTGACCCCGAAGAGCATTTTTTGATATTGAATACTTATTCATTAGGCTTTTCTTCGGTCATTATTGAAAACCTGATAAAAATTACCTATCCAGAGGTGCGAAACCTGGAGACGGGTGAACTCTATTTGCAAGCAACTGCGGGATCGAAGTTGCCATTGGGCGTGTTTGGTAAATTTTGTAAATTGGGAGCCTGATGTTAAGCCCATTATTTTTTCTCCTCTTTCCGCTGGCGATGTATGGCATTCACCGCGCATTTCCGTTTCGCAGACCTGCTGATTATGTTGAGCCGACTTATGAGCAGATGAGCAAATACAACTCATGGAGCAAAACTTCCGGCTGGCTGCTGCTTTTGTTTTTTGCCTTGTCTGTTTACCTCATTGGCGGGCCTTTATGCGACTATAGCGTTCAATCCATGCAACCGCATGGTGTTGCGGTCTTTTATGTTTTGCCCGACCGCATGTACTGGTATATGATCGGCTGGATACCGGTACTGGGGCTATCAGCTTTTGTTTATACTTTGTTGACAAAAATATATCTTGGGGTTGATTTTAATAACTTTATAGCGTTTTACAATCAAAAAGTTGGCTACAACGCTTTTAAAGCTGTTATTCCCTTCTGCGGCGGATTTGCCCTGTTGGGTTTTTGGCTGATGTTTTGCCTGTGGAATTACAGCATTTATGCATACCAGGATAAAATAGTAATACACTGGTTTGTAAGTGCGAATGCCAAAACCTACACTTACAAGCAAGTTAAAAAGATTGAATTTACGCCGGAAACACAAAAACAAGGCCCGCAATACACGGTAACGTTTAGTGATGGGGAAGACTGGACTTCGCCAACAGCTTTGGAGGACCCCAACGCGGCGAGGGACTTCGGTTTTATCAGCAAACAATCCGGTTTAAAAATTGATACTTTAAAAGAAAACAACCGTTAAGTTATTTATGAAGATACGAGGGGTGATTTTTTTTCTTTCTTTTTGGTTCGTCAATTTAAGTGCCTTCGCGCAGCAACACTTTGATATCCTTATCAAAAACGGCGATATCATCGACGGCACCGGCAGCCCAAGGTTTAAAGGAGATATAGGCATCATAAAAAATAAGATCGCTGCCATCGGCGATTTGTCCTCAGCCACTGCTGATTCCGTATTGGATGCTTCGGGTTTGATCGTCGCGCCGGGATTTATCGATGTGCATACCCATATCGAAGGCGACGAAGCCAAAACGCCCACGGCAGATAACTTTATTTACGACGGTGTCACCTCCGTAATAACCGGCAATTGCGGCAGCTCCAGGCTTGATATCAAACATTATTTTGATACGCTCCGGATTGTAAAACTTTCAGTAAACGTTGGCACTTTGATGGGCCACAATGATATCCGTACAAAAGTATTGGGACAGGGCGACATTGCCCCGACCAAAACCCAACTGAAAGAAATGGAAGCCATTGTGGCGAAAGGAATGCGCGACGGCGCCATGGGTTTCTCAACCGGCCTGGAATATACCCCGGGTATCTATTCGAAAACGGATGAGATTGTAGCGCTTGCTAAACAAGCCGCAAAATATCATGGTGTGTACACCTCGCACATGCGCAACGAGTCGGACCATGTTTTTGAAGCGATAGCGGAAACTATTGATGTTGGCCGCCAGGCAAAGATGCCGGTCGAAATATCTCACCTTAAAGTGGGCCAGCCCAATTGGGGCGCTTCGCAAAAAATGTTGGCCATGATCGACAGCGCCCGTGCCGAGGGCATCGATGTAACGGACGATGTTTACCCCTATACCGCCAGCAGCACCACCCTGTATATTTTACTTCCCGACTGGCTGAAGGCCGGCGGCACAAAAGAAATATTAAAAAGACTCAGCGATCCGGCACTCCACCAAAAAGCAGTTGATGATATGATCGTTGATATGCAGCGCCGTAAACGCGCGCATTTCGACTACGCCGTGGTGGCCAGTTTTTCGGAGAATCCTTCGCTCGACGGCAAAAGTATTGCACAAATAAATGTCGAAGCTGGAAGGTCGGCTACGATACCCAACGAAATCGAGACTATCCTCGACATCGTTAAACTGGGCAGTGCCAGCATGGTTTTTCACAGTATGAACGAGGCCGACGTAGACAATATTTTAAAATATCCTTATACCGCCATTATTTCCGACTCCGGTATCCGCACCTTCGGCGAAGGCGCCCCGCACCCTCGTGGATATGGCAGCAACGCCAGAGTATTGGCGATGTACGTTCGCGATAAAAACCTCATCACACTGGAAGACGCTGTCCGCAAAATGACTTCCCTGCCTGCTCAAAAATTTCACATTACCAATCGCGGCGTTTTACAGCCCGGAAAATATGCCGATATTGTTATCTTTGACGCCGCCAGGGTAAAAGACGAATCGACATTTGAACACCCGCACGCCTATTCAACTGGTTTTAAGTATGTTTTGGTGAACGGCGCGGTAACTGTTGATAATTTTAAGCATATTGGTACACGTAATGGGACTATCTTGTACGGCCCCGGGTACAAGAAATAGATTTAATCTCCTTGAGTTAAAAAACAACACCAAAAAATTTAGATGAAAAAAATTATTCTTCCTGTTATATTGTTCATGTCATTACTGGCATTTTTGCCAAGCTGCAGCCATAACAGCACTGTCACAAAAGCAGCAATAAAAGACACGACGAAAAAAGTGGCGGCCAAAGTAAACGCAGATACCGTTGTTGCCCCGGTAACCTATCCGCCGATTGATAAGCATTTGTACGATTCGCTGATGAAAAAATTGGCCAACGGTGATACTACCGGCAAATGGCCTGTTAAAAACGCCCCTTACCCTTTGCCTGGGGCCATATTGCCCTTTAAACGCGTAGTAGCATTCTATGGCAACCTGTCCGCTAAAAAGATGGGCATCCTGGGCGAATTGCCGCCAAACGAAATGCTGGCCAAGCTGCAGGGAGAAGTAAAGCATTGGGCGAAAGCCGATCCGCAAACACCTGTGCAACCTGCGTTGCATTATATCGCCGTGGTGGCCGCCGGCTTCCCCGGTAAGGATAACATGTATATCAACCGCATGCCGAATAAAAAAATAGACAGCGCCGTGCGCCTGGCTAAAAGAGCCCATGCCATACTTTTCCTGGATATACAGGTGGCGTTAAGCAATATCCATGCGGAGTTGCCCAAGCTGGAAAAATATTGGCAAATGCCCAACGTGCATTGCGGCATCGACCCTGAATTTTCCATGAAGGACGGCACCCATCCCGGCAAAAAAATAGGCACTTATGATGCGGCTGATGTTAATTATGTTTCGGCTTACCTGGCCAACGAGGTGAGGAAATATCACCTGCCGCCAAAAATTTTTATTGTGCATCGCTTTACGCGTAAAATGCTGACCAATTATCAAAACATTAAACTTCACCCCGAAATTCAGTTCGTGATGGATATGGACGGCTTTGGTAACCCCGACCTGAAAACCGGCACCTACCGCGATTACATTTATCACGACCCGGTACAGTTCACCGGCTTCAAGCTGTTTTACAAAAATGACTCGTGGTCGGCGCCGCATCACATGCTCACACCCGAGGAGATATTGAAAATGTACAAACCGCATCCGATTTATATCCAGTATCAGTAGGTAGTGATTGGTGGTTGGAGATTAGAAATTAGTTTTTTGTGAAGCTACTATGAACTATGAACCATCAACTATAAGCTCGATAAAATGGGGCATCATAGGCTGCGGGCGTATTGCACACCGGTTTGTGCAGGGGTTGCGCGATGTGCCGGATACTAAGTTGGTTTCTGTTTGGTCACGGCGGCCAGAAGCCGTCGACGCCTTTGTTGCTCAATATGGCGGCCACGCCTGCAATAGCGTTGAAGAGCTTCTTTTAAGCGATATAGATGTTGTCTATATTGCAACCTTGCCCGATAGCCATCATCTATATAGCGTTTTGGCGCTCAATCATGGCAAACATGTTTTGTGCGAAAAGCCTGCGGCGACCAATCTTAACCTATTAGAAGACATTCTTAAAGCAGCCAAATCCAGCGGCCTGCTTTTTATGGAAGGGATGAAACCCCCATTTTTTCCATTATACCGTCGCATAAAAGAATACCTGCTGACAGACCCGATTGGTCCTGTCGGTTATGTAAGGGCCGGCTCCTCGGTTGCGGATTGCCCGCCTGAGCATCCCAATTACAGCCACGAGCTGATTGGCGGAAGCCTGATGCAAATCGGCGTTTACGAAGCTTTTTTGGCTATCGACTGGCTTGGCAATACCCTGAAAGTGCAAACGATGGGGCGTTTTGCAGACAATGGCATAGACATGTTCTCGATCGTCCAATCTGAACACGAAAACGGTTACGCCCAGCTATATTGCGGCCTTGATTTGCACGGCAAAGGTGATGCCCTCATTTGCGGAACACTTGGAAACATCACCATTCATAAAAACTGGTGGAACCCGGCAAGGGCAACGATCAACTACCTGGATGGCCGGACTGTTGAGCTGGATGAGCCCTATAGCTCAGGTGGCCTCAATTATGAAATACAGCACTTTTGCGAGCTGGTAAGAGAAGGAAAAACGGAGAGTCCTGTGATCAGGCATGATATGTCCAGGGAGATGATCGGGATGCTGGATAAGGCAAGGGGGCAGATTGGGTTGAGGTTTACGGGGGAATAAACGCAGCTTTTCAATGTAGAGACGCGATACGTCGCGTCTCTGAACGAAATGATAAAATTAAGCAATAATTTTCTTGCGCATCTCAACGTTTATTACCTGTCAGCGGAAGACGCGAAGTATCGCGTCTCTACAAACAACCAAAATCGCCTATAAACAATAAATCCCGGTCACCCGGGATTTGTTGTTTATGCAATTAAATATTATTGATTTGCCGGACTACCCAACCCTCCGCCTGTGGTGCTGGTAAATTTATTATCGATGCCTATATAATCTGTAAGTATCTGGCCGGCCTCTTTCTTTAAAAAGTCGAGGTCTTCATTTGTCGGCTTGGGCTGGCCTTTTTTCAAAGCCGGTAGCCCCATCGCAACACGCCGGTCGTTCTCGTTATCAAATGATTTCTTATCGTCGGCTTCACGTTGCTTTTTCAGCTGATCCTCGTTCAAAACAATGCTCTTTTCGTCATCATGCTTTTTAAAGTCGGCTATATCATCCAATAAGTATTTATAGCTGGCGCTGGCAGCCATACGCTGATCATGCAGTTGTTTCAACTGCGGCAATACAGCTGTAAAATCGCCAACCTTGGTGTAATCGGTTTTGGCGATCACGTCAAAAGGCATAGCAGACGGCTCGGTATCTTCGCCATATTTGTCCATGGGGATAACCGACGGGAACTGGATATCCGGCATTACCCCTTTATGTTGGGTGGAATTACCGGTAATGCGGTAAAACTTGGCGATGGTTAAATTCAGCTGGCCAAAAGTGCTTTGGCTGCCGGTAGACACTTTACCTGCTTTGGCCGTAAACTCTGCAACGCGGTCATGCAGGGCAGGGATTTTATCCAGGTCGATAGCATTTTGTACCGATCCTTTTCCATAGGTTTGGGTACCGATAATAATACCGCGTCCATAATCCTGTATGGCGCCCGAGAAAATCTCTGTAGCCGAAGCGCTGAACCTATCAACCAATATGGCCAATGGGCCGCTATAGGCGATGGACGGATCTTCATCCTTATCCTGCTCTACTTGGTTGCCGGAATCGCGTACCTGCACCACCGGGCCTGTTTTGATAAATAAACCGGTAAGCTCGATGGCTTCCATCAGCGAACCGCCGCCATTTTCGCGCATATCCATTACCACACCGTCAACACCTTCTTGTTTGAGCGAGTCGAGCAGTAACTTAACATCATGTGTAGTGCTCTTGTAATTCGGGTTGCCTGAGCGGTAATCATTAAAGTCGATATAAAAAGCCGGTACAGAAATAATACCTATTTTAATGGTCTTACCATTGCTTTGATAAGTTTTGATCTCTTTTTTGGCCGATTCGTCCTTTAAAATGATCTTTTCCCTTACCATCTCAACAATCTTAGGCTTGCCCGAAACAGCGGTGCCTTTTGGCAATATCTCTAACCTTACCGTGGTGCCTTTGGTGCCGCGGATCAATGCAATGGCATTCTCTATCCTCCAGCCAATAATGTTCTGAAACTCGCCTTCTTTACCTTGTGCCACGCCAACAATGCGGTCATCAACCCCAAGTTGCTTGCTCTTGTCGGCAGGGCCGCCTGCAACGATGGATTTAATAACAACATAATCATTATCGATATTTAAGCCCGCTCCAATCCCTTCCAACTGGCGCGACATGTCAATATTAAAATTTGCAGCATTTGAAGGTGTAAAATAATTGGTATGCGGGTCGATAGCATTGGTAAAAGCATCCATAAACGCCCCGAAAACATCCTGGTTGTTTAGCTTGTTCGCCTGCGATAACAGGTTGTCGTATCGTTTTTTAAGCGTTTCTTTATCCTTGGCCATGTCCGGATCCGCAAGTTTTAAGTTCAGCAGGTCGTATTTGGTACGGAGCGTCCAAAGCTTATCCATTTCGGTTTGCGATGCGACCCAGGGCAGCTTTTCGCGGTCATAAACAAAAGTTTCATTTTGGCTGAAATCGAAGTCGTTAGCCAGTTGTGCTATCGAATATTTTACATGTTCGATATACCGTTTTTGGTAAACATTAAAAATGTAGAAGACATCGTTAAGGTTGCCGCTTTTTACGTCATCGTCCAAAACGTCCTTGTATTTGCTAAAATCGGCAATGTCCGAAGCAAGCAAATAATTGTGGCCTTCGTCAAGCATTTTTATGTATCGGTTAAATATCACTTCCGAAATTGAATCGTTCAGCGGTACCTTTTTATAGTTATAATTGGAAATAAGTTCTGCTACGGTTTTACAAACGATACTTTCCTGCTCATCAGGTTGCAGGTCGTTTGAGCCGGCAACTTTAATAGGTTTGCGGGGCGCTGCATGGCAGGCGAGTGCGACACCTATCACCAGCATTAAATAAATTCTTTTAAACATGTCTTTTACTGTCTTTAAATCGGGTATATTCAATAACATCAATTGTTGTGCCTATTAAGTTGCTAATGTATAAATAAAAAGAGACAGCTTAATGCCGTCTCTTTTATATGACTAACAATAATACAATAATGTTTCAATTGTTCAACAAAACATTTCGCATTTGACGATATTGTTACAATAGCACGTTCATACTTAACTAAATAACGACGCTTTTATTATTCAGCCTTGCCATTATTTTGAGCGCCGTCGGCATAAATTAAGGCCGCTTTCTGCTTTGGGAGTTTGTTTTGGGTGATGTACTGCCCGGCCAGTTCAATGGTCTCCAGGTATTCATTCAGGCCCTTTGAATAAGCCAGGTCATGGGCCTCTGTCAGGTCTTGCTGGGCAAGCGCAATCTCGCCCATCTTTGCCTTTATGGTGGCAATATCTATCAAATTCTCGATAGTATGTTTGTCGTCGTTCTCCTGGCGGGATATGTTGTTGCTCTGCAGCAAAAACCAAATCGCTTCGGAGTAACGGCTTTCCTTCACATACAAATGGGCCAGTTCAGTAAAATTATAGCTGGCGTCATGATAAACCCTGAAACGCATGTTATGCTGCGCAACTTTCATCACTACGTTCTCAGCGGCTTCCAGGCTGTAATCGCTGGGGTCAAAGCTTACCGGCGAAATTTTAGGACTGAGAACCTTATAGGGCGCAAACCGGGTTATCGAGCTGGTAGTTAATAATTCAGCCTCGGGGCGCACGAATTTCTTTTTAAACGGGCTCCATTGCGCCGATGCCGACAAGCAAATTGTAGTTAAAAGCACCAGCAGAATATATCTCATTTGATCTTTGCGCCCGTTTAAATTAATCTGTCCGCAAAAATAACAATAATTGCTTTAACCAATCCGGCTATTTTTGCAGGCCAAAATTAACGAATAAACTGGTAATACGGATTTTTCGCACTGAGGTTACGTAAGAATCCCCGTCAGTTCGTCAGAACCCAAGCGTAAACCCGAATGAAAAATTCTTCAATCCCTGCTGGGCCGGGCTGTCCTGGAACATATCATTGGCATAGTATTTTGCAAATATGCCAAAGTCGCCATAACCAACCCGTGCAAAGCCCCCATATTCGAAAGTGCTGAAATGATAAGGGTTATAAAACTTTTGCTTGCCAAATTCCTTACTGATCTGTTTTATCATGCCCTCCAGCAAAAAGCCGCCTTCGGGGCCGGCTATAAAGTGCCAGCGGGTTCCATGGCGGTCTTCATTGGTTTGAAAGGCAAACGAGAGCGGTACCCGCAGGTAGCTGGACGAAAAGCGATTCTTACTGTATTGTATGCTGTCCTGCCTGTAGGTTAAAGTGGGCTGATTGCGCAAAATGGTGATATTGTCATGCAAACGTATCAATGTCCAATCAAAACCGGCCGATGCATACAGTTTAAAATTCGGGCTGAACTTTATCCCCATCTGGAAAACATCAAAGCCTACATTGCTGGTTTTCCATTGCCTGTAGCTTAAAAACTGGTTTTGCGATTGCAGCGTAAAACTGCCGTGATCAACCAGGGTTGCTAATCCAAGATCGAGCCGTGAAAGCGTTATGCCGATAAAGCCCCTGGGGTAATGCCCTTTATAATGATACGTCGAATCGTTGCTTTGATGGCCGCCAATATGAATCGAAAATGAACCATTATTTTTCGATGTATCGTTGCTTGTGGATTGGCCGAAGCTAAATAAAGCGCCAGCCATAAATAGTGCTGTTAATATTAGTCGTTTCATATTGTGATTACATAATTTTTCCTGTAGCGATAGGTTTAAAACCCATCGCTATAAATGGATGTGTTTATTTATTTGTTTATTCTCCCTTTTTGATCTTTACAATCCCCAGGTTAACCCCCGTAAGATGCGAGTCGCCGTCCTCATCATCTGCAAACTGGATCACCTTATCCTGGCGTTTGTCCAGCTTATCCACAACCAGGTTGACCAAATCGCCGAAGTTGTGAATTTTGTGCTTCCGTTTCACCAAAACAGAGTCCTTCTTGTTATCCGTGGGGGCCTGGCTTGCCAATTTATCGGCTTTCAGACTGGCAGCAGTCAGCTGGTCGATGCCTGTCTTTACCGCCAACTGTATTGCCGGGTCCGGAACAACGGGTGTTTTAACGGTAGTTGGCTGCGAAACATTTGCCATTAATTGCGGTTCATTACTTTTTGCTTCTTTGGGCGCTAAGCCGGCCGTGTCGACACTTTTCAGCGAAGTGATGGTTGCCGGCTGGTTATGTTGAACACGCGCCACTTCGCTGCCTTCCTTTGGTTTAACCGGGTCGCTTTTTACCGGCGAAGTCTGAATGGCTTGACCCGGTGCCGTTTGGGTCGTAGTTCCCGGCTGCAAAGCCTTGGCTATACCAGGTTTAACGGGAAGGTGCATAATGGTATTTGTTTTCTTCGGGATAAAGAAAAGTCCGACCCCTATCAAAACCACAATGCCTGCAGCTATGCTAAGCCAGGGAGCCAGGGTTCTCCTGCGTTTGGCCGAATCTAATTCACCTGCTATCCCCGGCCACACGTTTGCCGATGGTTCGGTTTCAAAACTATCAAGTTTCGCCCGGAACAATTCGTCAAATTCTTTATCCTGCATATCCATATTTTTTACCTTCCATTTTTATTATCTGTTCCCTTAGTATACCTCTCGCCCTCGATAGCTTCGACTTTGAAGCACCTTCTGTTATTCCTACAATCGTCGCAATCTCCCGGTGCGAATACCCCTCAATGGCGTACAAGTTAAAAACGATGCGGTATCCCGGCGAAAGCTGCTGTATCAGCAATAACAAATCGTTTGCCTCCAATTTAGCAGTTGCAAGCGGGTTTGTGGAGCTTTCTGCTCCGGCTTCATCCAACTCAACCAGCTGCATCATTTTATGATGTTTGCGGTAGTATTCAATCGAGCTATGCACCATAATGCGCCTCATCCATCCTTCAAATGAGCCCTCGCCCCGGAAATCGCCGATCTTTTGAAAAACCCGGATAAACCCGTTTTGCATCATATCTTCCCCTTCCATCCTGTCGGTAGCATACCTGCAGCACACCCCCAGCATTTTGGATGCAAACTGTTTGTACAGCATTTCCTGGGCTTTTCGTTCCCCGGCTTTGCATCGTTTTACCAGTTCGTCTATTGGGTATTTGTTCTCCAAAAACATCATTTACAGGTAAGATGGGAAGCATGGGGCAATGGTTGCATCGGATTGAAAATAATTTTAGTTTTTATGCTTAAAAGACCATTATCTTTATCTGAAATGAAAAAAATTATACTGTCGCTGCTGTTTGCCACGCTATTTTTTGCACAGCTTTTTGCACAACAAAGCCCCGACAATGCTTACATTCTACTCAAACCCGATCGCGTTTTCGACGGAAAAGAAATGCATACCGGCTGGTGGGTGTTGGTAAAGGGTAATCATATCGAGGCGGCTGGCGAACCCTCATCCATCACGGCACCATCTTCTTCAAAGACAATCGATTTACCCGGTACCACCCTTATGCCCGGTATGATCGAAGGCCATTCGCATTTGTTCCTTCACCCTTATAATGAAACCAGCTGGGACGACCAGGTTTTAACCGAAAGCCGCGCCGAACGCACCGCGCGGGCAGTTACCCATGCCAAGGCAACGCTGATGGCGGGTTTTACCACGGTAAGGGATTTGGGTACCGAAGGTGCCGGATATGATGATGTGGGTTTAAAAAAGGCGATTGAGAAAGGGATTGTTCCCGGCCCGAGGATGCTCTGCGCTACGCGCGCCATCGTAGCCACCGGCAGTTACGGGCCAAAAGTTTTGGTGAACGAAACTGACAACCTGAAGGGTGGCGAAGAAGCTGATGGAATAGACGGCATTACGCATGCGGTGCGCTCGCAGATAGGCCATGGCGCCGATGTGGTAAAAATTTATGTAGATTACCGCTGGGGCGATAATGAAGAGGCTGAACCGACTTTTACTTTGGAAGAGTTAAAAACTGCTGTTGAGGTTGCGCATAGCAGCGGGCGCATTGTCGCCGTTCACTCGGGTACTACCGAAGGCATGCGCAGGGCCATACTGGCCGGGGTAAATACTATCGAGCATGGCGACGGCGGCACACCGGAACTTTTTGCTATGATGAAGGAAAAAGGCATCGCGCTTTGCCCTACTGTTGCCGCCACGGAGGCCATCGCTACCTATCACGGCTGGAAAAAAGGGACCGACCCTGACCCTGCAGGCGTTAAACAAAAGCACTATATTTTTACCGAAGCGATGAAGGCCGGCGTTACCATTTGCATGGGCGGCGACGTGGGCGTCTTCCCGCATGGCGATAACGCCCGCGAAATGATCCTGATGGCTGAATACGGAATGAAACCTATTGATGTGTTACGGTCTGCCACTTCGGTAAACGCCGAAGTTTTTGGATTGAAACTATTGGGCAATATTAAACCCTTGTATCTTGCCGACCTCGTTGCCGTTGAAGGCGATCCTTCTGCAAATATAAAAGCTGTAAAACAGGTAAAGCTGGTAATGAAGGACGGCATTATTTATACCAATTGACCAATTTGTAAGTATAATAACCTATAAACCGTAATGGAAATTATCACCGAAATAACCGAACTGGATCACAATGAGTTTTACCGTATCTACAGTTTAAAAAGAGGATGGGTGCTGCGCTTATTGCTTTTATTGGCCCTCGACCTTCTTTTATCGGCATTCATACCCCTATCGTCATTTTACCTGGTTACTGTCATCTTTATGGGCATAATATTGCTCCCATTTTTGTTTGGCATCCCCTACCTGGTTGCAAAAAAACGAATCAGGCGGCTTTATGAACAAACGCCTTTTCCCAATGGTAAAAAGACGTTTAAACCCTTTGCGACAGGAATCGAGATTACGGATGAAACTGCCACCAACTTTTTAAGGTATGAAGACATAAGGCAAGTGGAAAGAACCGGCGACTATGTTTATATCATAACGCGCTTTAACGGCTATTATCTTTTACCGGCCTGGTGTTTTTCATCTGAAGACCAGGCGGCTCATTTCATGCGCCTTGCTAATAGCGGTATGGCCCAGGCCACAGGAACCAGGGCCAAAACTCCGCTTACTTTTAAGCCCATATACCTTTTAGGGTTGCTTTGCCTCATACCGGCGCTTGGTTTTTTTGCGGGCCTTGTGCTATTGATATTAGGTATTGTGCATTTCAAGGATAAAGTGTTCATTATTATGGGCGCGATAGGAATGCTGATCACGATAGGTGTTTATGCCTTTCTTTTTCATTTTATGATGACCTCCGATGTCGTCAGGACCGGATTTTCAGAAATTGCACAAACCGAGGTAAATGAACTGGTGAAAAACGTTGAGTTTTACAAGCTTCAAAATGGAACTTACCCAGATAGTTTGCAGCAACTTGACACCAAAGGCAGTTTCACTAATATATACGATCCTTTATCGTCAGCTAAAATCGGCGATAATGCGACTCCCTTCCGGTATAGCAAAAAAGGTAACAAATATTTATTGTTCTCGGTAGGAAGAGACGGCAAACCAAATACGGCTGATGATATTTATCCGACGCTTACCAACGCGGATACCAGCAAGCTGGGTTTTATAAGGAAACCGGAATGATAGCTTACGATGTAAAATTGGACAGACAGTGTTTTGATCCTTAGTCAAATAAATAATTCCGTTAATGACATTTTGGCCAAAAATGTGTATATTTATCGGAAATAATGTGTATGAGAACCAATATTGATATCGACGACGATTTAATGGCTAAGGCACGAAAATTAAGCAATATTAAAACCAAAAAAGCTTTGGTTGAAGAAGCTTTGCGGCTATACATCACAATCGAAAATCAGAAGAAATTGATTGATTTGTGGGGAAAGGTTGAGGTTGACGATAAAGCTTATGAATAATGGATACCGTTTTAGTTGATACTTCCGTTTGGATAAACTTTTTTAAAGGACAGGAAACTCCCTCAACTATTCTTTTAAAAAACAACCTCACCAATTTTATTATCGCTACTTGCCCGGTGATCATCCAGGAGGTTTTACAGGGAGTATTATCTGACAAGGAGTTCAAATCCGTCAATACGCACTTTAATAGTCTGGTTAAGTTTATTGACGACCCCTACGAGTTAGCCATGGATGCGGCTAAACTATACCGGGAAATAAGAAAAAAAGGGTTTACAATCCGGAAGCCAAATGACTGCCTTATTGCTTGCTATGCCATAAAAAACAAGGTAAAACTATTGCACGACGATAAAGATTTTACTTTCATTGCCCAAAACAGCAATTTATCAATTCAGCTTTAGCTATAGGTTTTCACTTCTTCATTCGAACACGTTTGTAAATTTTCACCGCGATCATCAGCACTACAAATAAAGCGATTAAACCAACAGTGCCATAGATCATATTCAAGGTATCTTTTAGCACTGCCAGGAACACAATGGCAAATAAAAATATGGTCGCAACCTCATTCCACATACGCAGTTGGGTCGATTTCCATTTAAAAACACCCTTGACCATTTGTTTCATTATCTTTTGGCAGATGAAGTGATAAACTACCAGGCCGGCAACAAAACCAAGTTTAACCAACAGCCACGATTCGCCAAATAAGTGCCCGATAAATCCCATGGCGGTCCCTGCCGCCAGTACCAGGAACATCGATGGTACCGTGATAATATACCACAGCTTTTTTTCCATGATTACAAATTGGTTGGATAATATGGTCCGGTCGGGTTCGGGTTTTTCCTGCGCTTCGGTGTGGTAAATAAAAAGGCGCACCATGTAAAACAAGCCCGCAAACCAGCAGACGATAAAGATGATGTGTGTGGCAAGAATATAATTATACACGAATGATTACGAATTTATTTGACACGAATGTTCACTAATTTAAGCGAATTACACGAATTCCGACCGCTTATTCACAAAGCAGATTTGTGAAAATTCGTCTTTGTTCGTGCAATTCGTGTTAATAATTTATTTGACACGAATTTAATCGAATTACACGAATTTCGGCCGCTCATCCACGAAGCAGATTTGTGAAAATTCGTCTTCATTCGTACAATTCGTGTTAATTGTATTCTTTTATTATATCTACCGCGTACTTCACATTATCAAACGGGATATCCGGCATAATGCCGTGGCCCAAATTGAAGATGAAGCCATTTTCGCCTTTCATCCTGTCGAACAGGCGGTAAATGCGCTCTTTAATTACTTTTTTATCGGCATACAAAATATGCGGGTCAAGGTTGCCCTGAACAGCCATTCCGGCCGGCAAACGTTTTTTTATGTCGAGCAGGTCAGCGTTCCAATCGATTGAGATTACGTCGGGCTTTGCTTCGGCCATAAGCGGCGCGAAAACAGAGCTTCCTTTGCAAAAGGAAATTACCGGTATGCCCGTCCTGTTAAGTTTGCCGATTATTTCTGCAATATACCGGTGAGAAAATTCTTTATAATCGTCCCAAGCCAGCGCCTGCGCCCAACTGTCGAATATCTGGATAGCATTCACGCCGGCGGCTATCTGCAAATTAAGATAATCGGCAGTTACAGTGGCTATCTTCGATAACAATTTATGAGCCAGTTCCGGCTCATTATGCATAAACAGCTTTGTAAGCTTAAAGTCTTTGGACGAACCACCTTCAATCAAATAACTCATTACGGTAAACGGCGCCCCGGCAAACCCGATAAGCGGGATGCTGCCATTTAGGCGTTGTTGTATAACCTTTATCGCATCGGCCACATACTGCAGCTTGTGCGCTACGTCTGTTTCCAGGCGGTCAATATCGGCGGCGTTTCTCACGGGATTGGCAAACCTGGGCCCTATGTTTTGGGTAAAGCTTAAATCGCCGCCCATGGCCTCGGCAGTTACCAGGATATCCGAAAACAAGATTGCGGCATCAATGCCTAACAGATCAACCGGCAGCATGGTAACATCAGCCGCGATCTCGGGGGTTTTGCACATTTCCAGGAAAGAATATTTATTTTTTATATCCCAATATTCCTTCATGAAACGGCCTGCCTGCCGCATCATCCACACCGGTGGGCGTTCGGTTGGCTCAGAAAATGCGGCTTTTATAAATAATGAATTTGTCATATAATCATTCGTACGGCGCCCCTTGTGATCGCCCCTGCTAAATATTTACCAGAGAAGGGCGACCACAAGGGTCGCCCCTACGGGTTGTGTTTTTTTAATTCTTCATGAAGGCGCTTAATAACATCCTTCATTTTGGCATTTATTTTTTCCCGGTGTTTTTCGGTTAATTCAAGATAGGCTTTCGCTTTTTCAAAATTGCCAAGCCTGATATTTAAATTGGCTACATGAACCAGCGTGGCAACATGGTCGTTAACCGATCGCAGGGGGTATTGTGCCGCTATTTCGTAATGCTTTTCCGCATCGTCAAAATCCTGCTTTTGCAGGCAAACGCCGGCCATTAAAAACTCATAATACCCACGGCGGTTTTTGCTGAGCCATTCCGGTTTTAGTATTTCCAGGAGCGAACGTTCCGCCTTGTCATATTCTTTATGATGAAAATAGCGGGCAGCAACCACCAGGGTGCCCTGGCGGAGATAGTCCCAGCCAAGTAAAACGATCATCATCAGCGCAAGGGCGGCCAACTCATACCAATGTTTATCCACCAAAAGTATCAGCGAAAGAAAGAATATAGTGCCGATGAATAAGCGGGTACGATTGCTGAACATTAATGCTGGTTGTCGGTAAATTTATAGCCTACGCCGCGTATCGAATGAAAATAAACCGGGTTTTTCGGATCGGGTTCAAAATATTTACGGAAGGTGAGGATAAAATTATCGATGGTGCGGGTGGATGGGTACACGTCGTAGTTCCATACGGTTTCCAGTATTTGCTCACGCGATACGGCATCATTGCGGCGCTCGATCAGCAGCTTCAACAACATGGTCTCCTTTTTGGTAAGCGGCGTGATCGATCCATCTGCATTCACCAGTTCAAAAGAGTTGAAGTGGATGGTTTTGTCGCCGATTTTATAGCTGTTAAACTCCTTCAGCTCATCACCTTTTAAACCACGCTTAACCAGGTTATTCACCCGCAGTATTAATTCTTCCAGGTTAAACGGCTTGGTTAAATAATCATCCGCGCCTTTTTTCAGACCGGATATTTTGTCCTCATTGGTGTTTTTGGCGGTAAGGAACATGATCGGCACTTCGGAGTTTTCAAGGCGGATAGTCTCGGCTACCACAAACCCGTCGATCTCCGGCATCATTACGTCCAGGATCACCAGGTTAAAGCGTTCTTCCTTAAATATTTGCAGGGCCTTTTTGCCATTGGTTGCGGTTGAAACCTTGTACCCTTCCAGTTCGAGGTTAAGCTTTATGGCTTCCAAAAGATGCTCTTCATCTTCGGCTAATAGTATTCGTTTTTTACTTTGCATAATATGTGACACTAATGTTTACGAATTTTTTCGAATTACACGAATTAAGTCGGATTGCAGGGGCTGTTAAAATGGGGACCATGTAAGAACTGATTTGTGATAATTCGTCCTCATTCGTGCAATTCGTGTTAATTCTTATCCGAAAACCACCTCAAATATACTACCAACCGGACGGTTATCTTTCACTTTTATACTTGCCTGGTGCTTCTCAAGCACTTCTTTTACAATATACAGACCTAAACCCGTCCCTTTGGTATTACGCGTATCCTCACTGCCTACCCGGTAGAACTTATCAAATATCTTATTTTTCTCGCCATCAGCTATGCCAATGCCATGATCAGCCACCTGTAAAAACACTCTTGAGTCTTTCGAGAACAATTTCACTTCCACAATTTCACAAGGCCCCGAATATTTGATCGCGTTCTCAATTAAATTCGTAACCACCGATGTAAGTGCAAATTTGTCACCCGTAATCTGAATTTTTGGCTCAATTTCAGCATCGATCACCTGTTGGTTGCTTTCGCATTTGCTTAGCTGCAGTCGGTTTACGATACTATCGACCAAAACAGACAGGTTAAACTTATCCTTTGGAAAACTATAGGAGCGGTTATCGATCTTCGAAGCCAGCAGCATATTCTCCACCATATCATCCAGCCGCTCAATATCGGTCAGGCATTTGCCCACAAAATCCATTGTTTGCTGTTTGCTCAAATCGCGTTTCTGGATGGTTTGCAGCAATATCTTCATCGATGCCAGTGGCGATTTCAGCTCATGCGTAACCGAAAGCAGGAAATTCTTTTTTTGCTCCTGCAGTTTCCGCTCCCTGATGATTGACCGGTGCAGCCAGTATGCTCCTACCAAAAAAACGATTATAAAAATGGAGCCTTCTCCTGTTATCATTGCCAGGCTGCTGGGCATCAGCTTAACCAGCAGGTAACCCCACCACGCCAACTCGGTAAGCGCGTATATGATTAGGGCATAAAATATTATGAATGATCTTCTCATTTTTTAAGTTGCAGTTATTAGTGGCAGTGGCAGTCAAATAAATAATACTGCTACTTTTTATTGCCACTGCCATTATTTTGCATTAAACACTACTTCAAGACTCTCAAATATAGCGCGTTTTGCTTTTTCCAGGTCGATTTTGGTGTGTACGGATGATATAAAGCCAACCTCGTAACCCGACGGACCAAGGTAAACGCCCCGGTTAAGCAATTCCCGGTGTAGCTTTTTAAATTTTTCCATACTTGCCGGATCGATCTGGTCAGCACGGCGGATTGCGTCACTATCGGCAAAAGCAAACCAAAAAATCGACCCGATAGCGTACACCTTAAACTTATAGTTCCTGGCGGTAGCAAAACGCTGTATCGCTTCGGTAAATTCTTCTGTTTTTTTGTTCAGGTCTTTGTAAAAACCCGATTTCAATAGCTCCGTGAGCTGGGCTATCCCGGCAGCCATTGCCACGGGGTTACCTGATAGCGTTCCACCCTGGTAAACACCGCCGTCGGGAGAAACCATGCTCATGATCTCCGCCGATGCCCCGTAGCATCCAACCGGAAGCCCGCCGCCGATGATCTTTCCATAAGTAACAATATCCGGTTTGATGCCATAATAACCGGCTGCGCCCTCAAAACCGATCCTGAAGCCGGAGATCACCTCATCGAACAGCAATAAGGCGCCGTTTTTTGTACAGGTATCGCGTAAAAACTGCAGATACTCTTTCTCTTGCAAAAGCAAACCATTGTTAGCAGGAACCGGCTCAATAATTATCGCAGCGATCTGGTCTTTAAATTCTTCAAATGCTTTTTTGATCGCCTCGCGGTCATCCAGCGCCACAACGATGGTTTCATCTGCAAAAGCTTTGGGCACACCCGCCGAAGAGGTTTCGCCAAATGTTACCAGGCCTGAGCCGGCTTTTACCAGCAAGGAATCGGAGTGCCCATGGTAGCAGCCCTCAAACTTTAATATCTTATCTCTTTTAGTATAACCGCGCGCAAGGCGGATGGCCGACATAACCGCCTCGGTACCTGAGCTTACAAACCGAAGTTTTTGAATATACTTATTGTTTTTGGTGATAAGTTCGGCCAACTCGTTTTCCAAAGCAGTGGGGGCGCCGAATGACATACCATTCTGCATTGCCGTAATTACCTTTTCGCGAACTTTTGGGTGATTGTGCCCAAGGATCAGCGGCCCCCATGAACAGCAAAAATCAATAAACTGGTTGCCGTCAGCATCCCACAAATGGCAGCCATCGCCTTTTTCGATAAAAAGCGGCGTACCATAAACTGATTTAAAAGCCCTGACAGGTGAATTTACGCCGCCGGGAAAATAAGTTTTCGCCTTTTCAAATAGTTCAGCCGACTTTTCCCGACTGATGTCCGGCTTTGCAGTTGAACTAATTGATTCATTTTCCCCGCTATTCAGCTTCTTTTTTATTGCGTCGAACATTTTGTTTGCTTAAAATTTTTACTCCACATCCCAATCCCTTTTATTAATCGCCTACTAAATCCAATTGTTCAGCAACGCTTCTTTCGCGTGATAAGTTAAAATTACACTGGCGCCGGCCCGGCGGATACCGGTCAAAATTTCGCTGACCGCCCGCTGTTCGTTCAGCCAGCCGCGCTGTACCGCCGCTTTTACCATGGCATACTCGCCGCTAACATTGTAGGCGGCAATGGGCAATTCCGTATTGTCTTTTAATAATTTGATCACATCCAGGTAAGGCAAGGCCGGCTTCACCATTAAAAAGTCAGCACCTTCTGCTTCGTCGAGGTCGGCCTCAATCAATGCTTCCCGCTGGTTGGCCGGGTTCATTTGATAAGTTTTCTTGTCACCGAACTTCGGCGCGGAGTTCAGTGCATCCCTGAACGGCCCGTAAAAAGCGCTGGCATACTTTGCCGAATACGACATGATGGATACATTGGTAAACTTGTTTTCGTCCAGTATATTGCGGATGTACCCCACCCTGCCGTCCATCATATCCGATGGTGCAATAATGTCAGCGCCGCATTGCGCATGGGCAAGCGCCATTTTGCCCAAAATTTCGAGCGTTTCGTCGTTCAATATCTCACCATTTTCAACTAAGCCGTCATGCCCATCGCTGCTGTAGGGGTCCATAGCCACATCCGTGATCACACAGGCCTCCGGAAAATTCTTTTTTACTTCGCGGATGGCGCGCAGGTAAAGGCTTTGCTCGCGGTGACTTTCGGTGGCGTATTTATCTTTTAACGACTCATCTATATTGGGAAAAAGATCAAAAGCATTTAACCCAAGTTTTAAACAACTCTCAATTTCGCGCAGCAAATTATCTATCGAATACCGGTAAATGCCCGGCATGGACGACACTTCTGTCTTTTGGGCGTTGCCGTCGATAATAAATAATGGAAATATCAGGTTGGCGGCACTTACATGCGTTTCCTGTACCATCTGGCGGATAACTTCACTTTTTCGGTTTCGTCGGGGTCGTTGTAACATTTTGCAGGATAAATATCCCTGTAAAAACAGGATAGACAAAGTTAATAAAGGAAAACAATTTAATGCAGTTTTAACAGCGCTGGTATTTATGATGCGTGCTAAAACGCCTTTTTTTGTAAAAAAATGTCATCTGTATGATTTTTTTTATAGACAACATTGTTGCATTTAAAATTTTACAGAATATTTTCTATTTTTATAAAAATTTTATCACTGGATGAAAAGATATTTTTACACACCCATATTCGCACTATTGATCTTACTGGTAATCAACGGCTGCCAGAAAAAAGATATTGACCCTACCCCCATTCCTCCAACCCCCAGGGATTCGGTGCCTGTAGCTAAAGCCCCGGCTGATACAACCATTACCTTGCCGGTTAACTCCGTTACGCTGTCTGGCTCCGGTACTGATGCCACCGGCCATATCGTTGGTTATTTATGGAGCCAGATTTCCGGGCCAGCTGAAGCAGCAATAGTGGATGAAAGTTCCCGCACCGCTACTTTTAGCGGGCTGATTGCCGGCACATATACAATTCAATTTGAAGTGATAGACAATAACGGCCTCACCGGCCTGGCAAATTTTTCGATAATTGTCAAGCCCGTTCAAATGGTTACACTTACCCTTCAACCCGCTAACAACCAGGGTGAGTCAAACGTCGGGATATGGAACGGGGCCGACTGGAGTAACCACACATCCGTCGAGGAGCCGATTTCTGCGTGGACCAAAGACGGCACTCCGACCGTTATCAGGAATCTTTTGAAATTCGACCTGAGCAGCATCCCCGCAAACGCAACAATCGTTAAAGCCGATCTTCAACTATATTCAGATACAATTCCATTGAACGGCGACCTGGTACATGCCAATGCCGGAACGGATAATTCTGTATTGATCCAACAAGTGGCTACCAATTGGGATCCGGCCTCATTAACCTGGTTTAACCAGCCGGCAGGCCTCACCGCGAACCAGGTAATTATACCAAGTACAACGCAGCCTTTTCTTAACGTTGATATGGATGTAAAAGGCCTTATTGCATCAATGGTAAGCAGCGGCGCAAACTACGGGTTTAAGCTGCAGCTTAAAAATGAAGTTGAATATACGAGCCGAATATTCTGTTCGAGCTATTATTCTGACGCCTCGCGGCATCCGAAACTGGTGGTGCAGTATATAAAGAATTAGTTCATGGTTGATGGTTCATAGTTCATAGCCGAAGCTGCTATGAACTATGAACCATCAACTATAACTCAACACCAAACACGGCCTCCGCCAGACCGGTCTCATCTGGCGAGTAGGGCAGTGTGTACCTGACTTGTATCTCGTCCAGTTTTTTTCCTGTCGATTTTCCTATGGCGATCACTTTCTGATCCGGGTGGATCAAATTATTTGCAAAGTAAGCTTCAACATTCGATGGGCTGGTAAAAACCAATATCTCCGCGCCACTTGGTTCCGGATCTTCCTCTAAAATAGTCTCATATACCGAAAGGTTGATCACGCTGGTCTCCGGCGATAGCCCCTGCTGAATGCTTCGCATCGAGTTTTCAGCAGACGGGAACATTACCGTTTTTCCGTTTGCCAGGGGTGCAAAAGCTGCAGCAACATCAACGGTGTCGATCCCCTCGCCTGTAAAGTCTACAAAATATCCACGCCGCCTCAAGGCATCTTCCGATCCGCTTCCCATCGTCCCGAATTTCACCTTCTTTGGTAATAACGGCTCCAGCTGAAAAAAGTATTCAACCGCATTTTTACTGCTGAAGAATATCCAATCCACATTCCTGAATATAAAACTATCCAGTTTGTTGATGACGGGAACCGTGCGGATTAACGAGCGTCCTTCAACTTCTATATTATGCTTTTCCATCGCCCGACGGAAATAACTCTGTTCAGACAAATCCCTCGAAATAAATATTTTTTTGGGGAAAACCCGGTCTGTCGCAAAGTAAGCGACTATTTTCTCCGCCAGGCCTTCGGTCGAGCCCGCTTCAATAAATAGCCTGTCGGGAAAGTCGTCGCCTTCATCCGCTTTTGAGGTAAACACCTGGTAGCCCCCGTCCTCCCTGCGGCAATAACAGCCCAATGGCAAGTGACACCCGCCGCCAAACAGTTTTAAAACCTTACGTTCAACCGCCAGTTCTTCGGCAACGCCGGGATGGTTCAAAGGCTGCAGGGCCGTAAAAAGCTCCTTATCATCTGCTCTTATTTGTATCGCCAACGCACCTTGAGCCGGCGCCGGGACCAGCTCCCCCGGGCTTAGCTCTTCAACATGAAAATCGCTCAAATCAAGGCCGAGACGATAAACGCCGGCTTTGGCAACCATGATGGCGTCGTAGTTTTCGTCTCGCAGTTTGTTCACGCGTGTTGGCACATTCCCCCGCAAATCCTTAATATCCAGGTCGGGGCGGTAGGCCAGCAGCTGCGCTTTACGGCGGTTAGAGGACGTGCCTACGATACCTCCATATTTTACGGATAGCTTTTGGTGCACATCAACGCAATCTTTCAGTATCAGCAATAGTTCCGAGGGGTCCTCCCGCTCCGAAACTGCTGCGATAATCAATCCCGGTGGATTTTCAGTAGGCAAATCCTTGTGCGAGTGTACCGCAAGATCAATTGTGCCGGCTATAAGTTCTTCTTCCAGTTCCTTAGTAAAAAAACCCTTGCCTTCCAGCTTATCAAGGCTTAAATGAAGAATGCGGTCGCCCTGCGTTTTGATGATTTTAAGTTCGGCTTCAATATTTATTGCCGCCAGGCTGTCTTTTACAAAGTTCGCCTGCCATAAAGCCAGGTCGCTGCCTCGGGTACCGATGATGAGTTTTCTGTCCACTTTTATGATGTCCTGCAAATTTAACCTTTTATAAATAGCATAAAAGGACTATTTAAGGATATGAAAGGTCGCTGACTTTTAGCGAATTGAACAACTAAATCATGGCTTCAGAAAACCCATTTAAGCAAGCCCCGGCGATTAGTATTTTTGACCGTTAACCGGGTATTCAAGTGTTCACGTTTTGCACACATACACCCTGTTGTTAACATGAGTAATGTAGTGATTTTTAGCCTATTAAAATTTACACTATCCCCAAATTTGACCGTTTTTGAGGAATTTCGTGAACACCTGGATGAGTGTCTGTCATCGGTTTACATCACGTAGGGGCACCCCTCGTGGGTGCCCTAACTCCACATGCATCCGTCCATCCCGGGCGACCACAAGGGTCGCCCCTACAGGCGTGCGCCCTTTAATGCCCTTCAAAACGGTTACGAACAAGACACAAACGGCATCGAAAATTTTTGCCCGGGGCTAAAAAGCGTGCGTTTTTGTTCATCGCGGTGAACGGCCTGTGGCCCAATTTTGGTGTCTTCGCGGGGATAGAAAATAAACCTTTTACATGCGCCGCACCGATTAGTATCTTTACCCCGATGTCAGCAATACCTTTTCTGCAAGCTACAGCAGTAAGCAAAACTTACCCGGGCACACAACAGGCCGGCCTTAAAAAGACCGATCTCATTATTGCACAAGGCAAGATCACCGCCATCATCGGCGAAAGCGGCAGCGGGAAAAGTACTTTGCTGAAGTTACTCTACGGGCTGGTCTCGCCCGACAGCGGCGAAATAAAGTTTAAAGGCGTACGTGTTTGGGGCCCCGACGAAAAGCTGATCCCGGGGCACGACGCAATGAAAATGGTTACCCAGCAAACCGACGACCTGAATATGTTTGCCAAAGTACGGGAGAATATTGCTGCCATGCTGCCCCATACCGACTTGAAGGCCAAACACAATAAAACCGAAAATATAATACAGCAGCTCAAATTAGCTGCGGTTGCCGATAAGCAAGCCGTAAATTTAAGCGGGGGCGAAAAACAACGGGTTGCCATCGCGAGGGCTATCGTCGTCAGCCCGGAAGTTCTGCTGCTTGACGAGCCTTTTAACCAGGTGGATACTTCCTTCAGGGAAGGGCTGCAGCATGATATCAGGCAGATTGTAAAAGATACGGGGTTGACCGTCATCATCGTATCGCACGACCCGGCCGAAGTACTTTCCATGGCGGACGAGTTGCTGGTGTTAAAAGAGGGCAGGATTTTGGAGTCAGGCGACCCTAAATCGATGTACAGAAAACCGAAAAACCTGTACACCGCCAAACTGCTTACCAACTGCACCGTATTAACGCGGGAAGAAGCCAAAATTTGCGGCCTGAAAACCAAAGCAGATCAGGTGGCCATTTACCCGGAATGGGTTGAAACTGTAAAAACCTGGACCCATAACGACTGGGAAATAAAACAGGTATTATTTAAAGGCAATTACGAAGATCTTTTACTGGAGTATAAAGGAATAACTGTACGCGTATTAAACGATCAGTTTGGCAAATATACCGAAGGCATGAAGGTAAACCTAAAGCTGAACAGGTGGCTGGAATATTAACAAACCTTGTTATTTATTCATATAGTCACTCAATGATGCCAGGTAATTATCATCGATATCGCCGTTGTTGGCTTTAAAATAGGTGTCTGCCTTGCTCTCGTCCCCACCAAATGCCTGTTTCAATACTTTCTTTCTCAGGCTAACCTTTTGCAGCTGGCTTGTTTTAACGTTTAAAACGTAATAGGTAAAATCGTCCTGGTACAAGTCGAAATTATTTCCGGTCGACGCTACACCGTCATTTTTGTAGTTCGACTGGATAAACCTCGTAGTCACCGCTTTATAAACATTGTAATTGTTTCCGGATGCGATCACCTGCACGTAGTGCGTTTTATCAATTTCAGGCACCATTGTAAAGGTAGACGGTTGGTTAAGATCATTGAATAGCGTAAACGATTTTATATTTTCCTTATAAACCGCTATTGCGCTGTGCCGGTCTTTTGTAAGTAACAGGCTGCCGTCCATCTTGTCGTAGTTAAAAAATAGCGCGGGATTTTGGATCATCGAATCGCGGGCATTTATCACGTAACCATGCACCCAGGTATTAAATAAATAACGGCTTCCCTGTGTTGCTTCTTTATGGATAAATACCGGAAAAATCGCGCCCTGCACCAGGCCATATTTGTCGGCTAAGGGTTTCGATGCCTCGTCGTTGTGTTTCGTTCCGCCGCTAAATGCCTCAAAATTAATGTCATTATGATCGTCGGCCTCCGGGGTAATATTTGAACGGCTGGCAACGATATTAACCGCCGGTCTCAAAACAATCGCGAAGGTGGTTTGGTTGTTGATATTGATCAGGGTGTCCCTGAAACCCTTGCAGCCCACTTTCAACTTTGAATTAGGGCTAACCGTTAGCGAAAAATTTCCAGACGAATCGGTGTATGCGCCATTTTTAAATTGCTTGTCCTGCACAAAGGCCAAATGCAGCGCATCGCCGTCAGCTGTTTTAACCGTGCCGCTGACGTTTATTGTTTGCCCCGATGCAAACTTCAGCATAAATGCAATTAATACTGTAATTAAACCAATCCTTTTCATAAACAAATATTTTTAAATAGGGATAGTTAAAAATTGAAAATACGGGTTTTTTCCCGGTAAAAGCGGCCTGGTTGCTAAAAATGTCACTTATTCATATAATCACCCAATGATGCCAGGTAATTATCGTCAATATCGCCGTCGTTGGTTTTAAAATAGCTGTCTGCTTTGGTCCCGTCCGCAGCAAATACCTGTTTCAGTACTTTCTTTTTCAGGTTAATCTTTTGCAGCTGGTTGGTTTTAACATTTAAAATATAGTACGCGAACTCGTCATCATACAAATCAAAATTGTTGCCGGTTGATGCTACGCCGTCTGTCGTATAGTTTGCCGCAACGAACTTGGTTTTTGTCGTTTTGTATATCTTATAGTTATTTCCCGACGAGATTACCTGTACAAAGTGACTTTTATCAATCTCGGGCACCATGGTAAAGGTATATGGCTGGTTAAGCGCGTCAAACAGCGTAAACGACTTGATTCTCTCCCTGTATACTTCTATTGCCGCGTGCTTATCTTTGGTAAGCAGCAGGTTACCGCCTATTTTATCATAATTAAAAAAAAGCAAGGGGCTCTGAATGATCGAATCGCCGGCATTTATTACATAGCCATGCACCCAGGTATTAAATAAATAACGGCTTCCCTGCGTTTCTTCCTTGTGGGTGAACACCGGGAAGATAGCGCCCTGCGCCATATCATAAAACCCCGAAGTATAGTTTATCGGACCGGGAGGCCGTTGGGGGTGCAATCGATTAGGACTTCTTTGATCAGAGAACGACGGCACATCGTCGACTATTCCTTCGCTAAATATCTGGAAGTTGATATTATTATGATCGTCGGCCTGCGGCGTAATATTTGATCTGCTGGCCACTATATTAACAACAGGTCTCAAAACCACCGCAAATGTAGTTTGGTTGTTAATGCTGATCAACGTGTCTTTAAACCCCCGGCAGCTAACCTTCAATTTCGAATAGGGATTTACCGCGAGTGAAAAACTCCCCACCGAATCGGTATAAGTTCCGTTCTTATATTGTTTGTCCTGCACAAAGGCCAGGTGCAGCGCATCGCCGTCAGCGGTTTTAACCGTGCCGCTTATGCTTATTGTTTGTGCCGGCACAAATCCAATTACGCCCGCAACTAAAAACATTAACAAAGCTATCTTTTTCATAGTTGAATACTGTTAATAGAGACAGTGTGTATAGGGAAATCGGTTTTAAAATCTTCTCAGCAAGAGGAGGCTCCGCTGGAGCCTGAATTAGTTTTTTTATCCTATAAACAGGCGACTCCTCCGGAGTCGACCAACGATATTACTTTATAGCTCCAGAGGAGCAACCTGTTTATAGGAAAGTCGGTTTTTCTTAGGGCTCCAGCGGAGCCTCCTCTTTAAAAGCGATTTCCCTGACAGTGTGTATACCATACTATGGATCAGCTAAATTATTCCTGCCTGTGCATTAAAAGCTTATCACTTGTTCATGTAATCACCCAATGATGCAAGGTAATTGTCATCAATATCACCATCGTTGGTTTTGAAATAGCCATCGGCTTTTGTTCCGTCGGCGGCAAAGGCCTGCTTCAGCACTTTCTTTTTAAGGCCGATCTTTTGCAGTTGATTGGTTTTAACATTTAAAATATAATAGTCGAATTCGTCCTGGTACAGGTCGAAATTATTTCCCGTTGAGGCCAGGCCGTCACTTTCATAATTGGAGGCGATGAACTTGGTTTTTATCGTCTTGTATATTTTGTAGTTATTCCCCGACGCGATAACCTGCACATAGTGGGTTTTATCTATTTCGGGCACCGGTGCAAAGGTGAGTGGCTGATTAAGCGCGTCGAATAAGGTAAACGATTTCACATTTTCCCTGTACACCTCTATCGCCGCATGTTTATCTTTCGTAAGCAGCAGGCCGCCGCCAATTTTATCGTAATTAAAAAACAGCACGGGGTTTTGAATAACTGAATCCGCGGCAGTTACAACATAACCATGCACCCAGTCGTCAAATAAGTACCGGCTTCCCTGGGTTGCTTCTTTGTGCGTAAATACCGGGAAAACTGCACCCTGGGCCATATCAAAACTACCGGAAGTCAGTGTGACTGTAACCTTATGGGTGGGGCTTGCCTGGTAAGAATATGTCTCGAGGTGATTGGGCACCGATGGCTCGTCACGCACCGTTCCGGCGCTAAAGGTGGCCATGTTAATATTATTATGATCGTCCGCCTGCGGTGTAATATTTGAGCGGCTGGCTACTATATTAACGGTAGGTTTCAAAACAATCGCAAATGTGGTTTGGTTGTTAATATCAATCAATGTGTCTCTGAATCCCCAGCAGCTAACTTTTAGCTTCGAGTTGGGGTTTACCGCAAGCGAAAAACTTCCCAGCGAGTCGGTATAAGCGCCATTTTTATATTGTTTGTCCTGTACAAAGGCTAAATGGAGGGCGTCGCCGTCAGCCGTTTTAACTGTGCCGCTTATGCTTATCGTTTGGGCCGATGCAAACCCTATTATACCCGCAACTAAAAAAATTACTACACAGGTCCTCTTTAAAAGCGATTTCCCTGACAGTGTGTATACCATACTATGGATCAGCTAAATTATTCCTGCCTGTGCATTAAAAGCTTATCACTTGTTCATGTAATCACCCAATGATGCAAGGTAATTGTCATCAATATCACCATCGTTGGTTTTGAAATAGCCATCGGCTTTTGTTCCGTCGGCGGCAAAGGCCTGCTTCAGCACTTTCTTTTTAAGGCCGATCTT
>JABDHD010000033.1:0-4464 GCA_013285685.1 Bacteroidota bacterium | reverse complement strand
TCAATATCACCATCGTTGGTTTTGAAATAGCCATCGGCTTTTGTTCCGTCGGCGGCAAAGGCCTGCTTCAGCACTTTCTTTTTAAGGCCGATCTTCTGCAGTTGATTGGTTTTAACATTTAAAATATAATAATCGAATTCGTCCTCGTACAGGTCAAAATTATTTCCGGTTGAGGCCAGTCCGTCACTTTCATAATTGGAGGCGATGAACCTGGTTTTTATCGTTTTATATATCTTGTAGTTATTGCCCGACGCGATAACCTGCACATAGTGGGTTTTATCTATTTCGGGCACCGGTGCAAAGGTGAGTGGCTGATTAAGCGCGTCGAACAAGGTAAACGATTTCACATTTTCCCTGAATACCTCTATCGCCGCATGCTTGTCTTTCGTAAGCAGCAGGCCGCCGCCCATTTTATCATAATTAAAAAATAACGCGGGGTTTTGAATGACCGAATCGCGGGAATTTACCACATAGCCATGCACCCAGGTGCTAAATAAATACCGGTTTCCCTGGGTCGCTTCCTTATGCGTAAATACCGGGAAAATAGCGCCTTGCGCCATGTCATAACTGCCCGAAGTAAGGGTTACGGGGCCACCCGGGCCCGTATATATTTCTTTGTGATTGGGCACTGACGGCTCGTCACGCACCATTCCGCCGCTAAAAGTGGCGAAGTTGACGTCATTATGATCATCGGCCTGCGGTGTAATATTTGAGCGGGCGCCTACTATATTAACGGCAGGTTTCAAAACCACCGCAAATATAGTTTGGTTATTAATGCTGATCAGCGTGTCCCTAAACCCCTTGCAGCTAACCTTTAATTTTGAATTTGGATTTACCGCAAGCGAAAAGCCCCCCACCGAATCGGTATAAGCACCGTTCTTATATTGTTTATCCTGCACAAAGGCTAAATGCAGCGCATCACCATCAGCGGTTTTAACCGTGCCGCTTATGCTTATCGTTTGTGCCGATACAAACCCTATTATGCCCGCAACTAAAAAAATTACTATACCGATCCTTTTCATTACTGGATATTTTAAGTATTGCTAATTATTAATTGAAGTTACGGACTATCCGGCAATTTATCTTTTAATCGTAAAGAAAATTTTTATTTATTCATGTAATCGCCCAACGCACCCAGGTAATTATCATCGATATCGCCGTCATTGGTTTTAAAATAACTGTCAGCTTTGGTCTCATCGGCGGCAAAGACCTGTTTCAGCGCCTTCTTTTTAAGGGTAACCTTTTGAAGCTGGTTGGTTTTAACATTCAAAATGTAATAAGTGAATTCGTCCTCGTACAGGTCAAAATTATTTCCGGTTGAGGCCAGGCCGTCATTAGAATAATTTGAAGGAATAAACTTTGTTTTTATGGCCTTATATATCCTGTAATTATTTCCCGGGGCGATAACTTGCACATAATGGGTTTTATCTATTTCGGGCACCAAAGCAAAGGTATATGGCTGATTAAGCGCATCAAACAACGTAAACGATTTCACTTTATCCTGGTATATCGCTATCACCGAAGCCCGGTCCTTGGTAAGCATAAGTACCCCTCTAATCTTGTCATAATTCAATAAAAAGCCCGGGTTTTGTATTAAGGTATCCTGTGCGTTTATAACGTACCCATGCACCCAGGTTTTAAAAAAATAGGGGCTCCCCTGTGTCTCGTCTTTCGTATGAATTATGGCGACGGCCGAGCCTTGTTGAAAATCAGATGCTACGGTACTCTTATTTGTAAGTTCCATTTGCTTAACTAACGCATCCTGCAATGCGGTATTCGTTGGCTGGCTGTCTGTATTATTAGCGGCAGCATCAGGTTGCAATGTCACAACAAGGTCGTTTTGGCCGTTATAACTTACAACCGCGTCCTTATACCCGGCGCAGTTAATGTGAAGCTGCGCGTTTGCCTGCGCCTGAAGGGAAAAATGGCCCAGCGAATCGGTATACACACCATTTTTAGCCTGCACGTCCTGAACAAATGCATAACGCAAATAATTTCCGCTTTTGTCCTGCACACTTCCCGAAACTGTAACCACCTGTGCGTTTACTATGCTAATAACCGTAAAAACCAGGTAAAATAAAATCAAATATTTTTTCATTCTTTTTTTAATTGAAGGGCAAAATACCCCATATGCTTTATATCTGCAACCCGTTTTTGTAACGAATTAGCAACAAAAAAGGTATTTTGTTATCACATTTACGCTTTATGACATAATTTCAGCCGACTGTGCTATAAAAACCTAATTGAAGGGCCAAAAAAAACCCCGGAACTTTATAGTCCGGGGTTAAAATATCAGTTAATAAATATCGCTGGCTACAATGGCCCCTTATAAGTTAAGGTGTCTGTCGTACCCCGGGTCCCCGGCGTACTCCAGGTCATCGAGACATAGAACGTCTTGGTAGCAGGGTCATACCGGCTGTCATATCCGGCCGCGTTCGCCAAAGTTGCATTAGTTGAGCAACCTATGGTAACTTTATTTGTAGCAGGGTCGACAGTAAAGAAAGTTCCGGCAACGCCGCCCGCAGGCACATCGGTAGCCCACAAAATAGTGTAGCCTACTGAGAATGCACTAATGGTATTCATCTGTTCGTCGTATCCTTTAAAATAACCGCCGAGTACATTGTCACCGGCACGCAAGGTATAACCGTTGTCGTTATAATCACCCTCGTACAAACTCTGTAGTGTAAGTGCGAGTATGGCAACGTTCAGGTTTGAAGCTACTATAGCCCCGCTTGCAGAAGTGATTTTTACGCCTAAAACCCAATTCTGGCTAAAGTCAATCACGTTACCTTTAAAGTTTATTTTAAAAGTAGCGTACTGCTGACCCGCCGGGATGGTTACCTGCGAAGCGGTAATAGTGTAATCAGATGCGGGCAGAACAGATGTTGGAGTGCCTGCAGCAGTATTTGCATCAGCATACGCTTTTGCATCCGTTGGATCGTCGACTATATTAACCGTAACCGCCGAGCCTAATGTGATGGATGCCACCGACAAAGTAAGCTTCACATCTGTATTATCGGTTGCTTCTGCGTGTAATTTTGTAGTAATGGGCGTTTCACCGAATCCGTAATATTGAAAGCCAACCAACGCGGGGCTTTTGGATAGGTCAAGAGAGCCGGGGCTGGTGTCCTTCAAACACGAGCTCAGCAAGGTCGTAGCCAGCAAGCCTACCACCAGCGCTATGCGACCTTTGTTTTTTAAAATATAATTTCTTTTCATTTTCTTGTTCATTTATTTGTTCAAACAATACTTTTAATGTTAGTGCAATTTATCCCAAAAAATAGGCGTGTATGCGCCGTTTGCAAGCGATGGTATATTTTTACCGTTTGTATCATATTCGCTTTGCGGATAAAGGTAGCGGTAAGGTATCGCATTTTTAACATGTGAATTAGCATGCGAGATTCCCAAAACATCAGATAACGGGAAGCCTGTTCTGCGATAATTTGACCACTCCTGGAACCAATCTATACCATTAAGTGCAATCCATTCCTGTGTCAAAACTGCCTGTAGGCCAGGGATCGCATCAACACCAGAGGAAGGAAGTTTGCCAACCTGCGCCACTGCTGCCGCGTAGTCAACATCCGGATTACCGGCGTTGGAAGAATAGTAACTGTCAGCATCACCGGCGTTGTCGCCAACATAAACAAAGTTTTGTTCAATTGCCGCTTTCAACAGGGTTTCTGCATCCGAGCCTACATTGAATCCGCGTGCGGCGGCTTCCGATTGTAAAAACAAACTCTCAAAGTCACCAAGGATTATCTGATCGGAATTGGGGCCTTTTGTTAAGCCGGTACCAATGCCCGAAGTAAACGAATTGGTTAGGGCTTGCAGGTCGCCGTCGTAGTTGCTGCCTATCGAGCCATTGCTCAGGGGAGTATACACCAATGGCGGCCTGTAGGTGTCACTGGTGGCATTATAGAAATTTACAGCGTAAGTATCTGCCCTGTTAAATGCACTGGTAACAGCCGTCGGGTTGCCTGCAGTGGTATAGAATTGCCCATAAAAAGGCATCAGCTGCGCACTGTTGGAATTGCCGTAACCCGGGTTTACTGTTGCAGATAAACCGGCGGGTAAAAAACCGCCGCTGCTTACCGCTTTGGTTATCTCGCCGGCAATGTCTATGCCTGAGGGTGCAGCTTTTGCCACATTCATCAGCAGGCGCAGTTTCACGGTATTAGCAAACTGTATCCATTTTTGCATACGAACCGCAGGGTCTGTTCCCTGTGCGCGGCCGAACATGATATCGTACTGATCATCGATATTTATCACCGCGGACGATGCATGAGCATAATAGACCGTTGCAACGCCGAAGTAATATACAGCACTGTCCAACTGGGTGATCAATTTTGCATAAACTCCGGAGGCGTCGTCAAAAGCCGGGGTAGTGTACTTATTGATCTGGAAAGCCTGCGAGTAAGGCACATTGCCAAACATATCAACAAGTTGGCCGAAGTGCAGGGCTTT
>JABDHD010000032.1 GCA_013285685.1 Bacteroidota bacterium | reverse complement strand
TAACGACATATATGAATATTGTATAAAAAACAATTGTATAGCATTGGGTTGGGGGGGAAATACTGACTTTTCAAAGTTGAGTGAATCTGAGACTCGAAAAAAAGCCCAGGAACGCGAAACAGATGCAGCCGTTACTTTTATCAATTGCTTTATTCATTATTTAAAAAAGGGCAATTATGTGCTGGTGTCAAAAGGTAATTTCACCTGCAGGGCAATTGGGAAAGTTACAGGTGACTATTTTTATAAAGAAACTGGCGAGATAGAATACAATCAGTTCAGAGCCGTCCAATGGCTAATGACGGACGTTGACATACCTGTATCTGCACTTTACGGAAAGGTATTCTCACAGCAAAGTATTTATAGACTAAAAAAGGAACAGATCAAGAAGGACTTTTTTGTCAAGAGCGTCGAAGAAATAAAAAATGAGATGGTAGCCAAGCCAAAGGAATATGTGTTGATCATTGACGAGATAAACAGGGGGAATGTATCGCAAATTTTCGGAGAATTGATAACATTAATTGAGGACGATAAACGTGAAGGCCGTCCCGAAGCGCTTGAAGTTGTTTTGCCCTATTCAAAAGAAAGTTTTTCGGTACCACCTAACCTGCATATCATCGGTACAATGAACACAGCTGACCGGAGTGTAGAAGCGTTGGATACGGCACTTCGCCGAAGGTTTAGTTTTGTAGAAATGCTTCCTCAGGAGGAGCATCAGGATATAAACGATGTTGAAGGCGTCAACTTAAAGTCTGTATTAAGGAGCATCAATATTCGACTGGAAAAACTGCTTTCGCGGGATCATATGATTGGACATTCATTTTTAATGAATATCGAAAGTGTTGGAGCACTACATGGTGTGTTTTATAATAAAATAATTCCTCAATTACAGGAATATTTTTTTGGTGATTACGGCAAGATAGGGTTGGTCTTAGGTAAATTGTTCGTTGAAACAATTACCATTCAACCCAAGTTCGCAGATTTCGAGTATGAGGATAAAGACATTTTAATGGAAAAAAAAGTTTACAGAATAAATGGCTTTAAGACCGAGGATGATGAAATCGATGAAGACAGTTTTTTAGGTGCGGTTCGGGCAATTATCGGGTAATATGAAAACACTCAAGGTCTTCGAACATCAGAACATTTCAGTTGACCAGGTTTTGACCTTTTATTACGGCAAGCAGCCCAAAAGAGAAAAACTGGAATCGAAATACATTGATGCTTTGTGGAAATTGTACGATGAAAAAAAACGGCCTTTTTTTAAACTGACCCGCAACGGAGTATGCTTCACAGAATATGTAGGTGTAGTAAAAACTTTAAACCTCACGATAGAAATATTACCTAAAGCTGATAATAGAAAAATCGATTTCGAAGACATGCAGGCTGTAAAAAACGAAGAGAATAAATGGCAGAGTATTTTGATTGATATGTTGAAAGTGTGCCACTTGATAGAGACGCCCTCTATTTCAGATGCACACTTAAAAACGCGAAGCAACTCGATTCTCGATCTCTATATCGAGCGCTTTATAAACGAAGTTAACTTCTTGATCAGGCAGGGCCTTATAAAGCGTTACAGAAAAGTCGAAAAGAATAGTAACGCGCTAAAAGGAAAGTTGCTTATTGGTAAACATATTCAAAGAAACCTTGTACACAAGGAGCGATTTTACATTGCTCAAACGCAATATGATAAAAACCATGTACTCCATAAAATCATATCAAAAGCTATTTGCATATTGCCCGGGCTATGTAACAGCCAATCCTTAATATCCGAATGTTACGCATTAAAATTAAATTTTCCTGAGGTCGATGACATCAAAATAACCGAAAATCTATTTGAACGAACTAGTTTCGATAGAAAATCCGCCCCGTATCAAATTGCGATTCAGATTGCAAAAATGCTATTGTTAAACTATCGTCCGGAATTAAGTACTGGAACAAATAATTCAATAGCTATTTTATTTAATATGAACCAGTTATGGGAAGAATACATCTACAGAGTCCTGTACAAGGCAAAACCTAAAACGGTATTGGCTATTTATAATCAAAAATCGACTCGATTTTGGGAGGCTATGGGAACAAAAAGAAATCTGAAGCCCGACATAGTTATAGAGACCAAGGATTCGGGTAATATTGTTCTGGATACAAAATGGAAAAACATAAATAACGATGTTTCAAAAATAAGCATGGATGATTTGAGACAAATGTATGCCTATCATCATTTCTACGAGGCAAAAAAGTGTTTTTTTGCTTTTTCCGGGAAATACCGAACCAGTTAAAGACGGTGCTTTTTGTAAAACATATTTTTTCGGTTTCGAAGAACCGCAATCAAAACACTGCGGCCTGATAATTTCCAGGGCTTGGATTGAAAGTAGCGAAAGCAATAAAACCTACTTAAATCTTAATTTAGCAAACGATATCTATAAAATGTTGAAACTCATATAAGAATAGTGCTACAAAAAAATAGCAAACTATGGCTGAAATGGCTCCAAAAGGATTACTCCCTCGCTGTCCAAAGTTATGCCTATCGTCTGCGACTAAAGTAAAAAAGAAAGGCCTGACATTTCTACCTGCTGCTCGAAGTTTCCGAACTTCGAACGACTATGTTCGTTTGCGACTACACTAAAAATGAAAAAGCCCGATAATCTCTACCAGGCTTTCTTTTTGTGGGAGTTACTGGGTTCGAACCAGTGACCCTCTGCTTGTAAGGCAGATGCTCTGAACCAGCTGAGCTAAACTCCCTTCGTTTTGGGACTGCAAATATAGAATTTGAACCTTATTCATCAAAAATTTATTTACAATTTTTTAATGAAGGGCAAAGTCAACCTGAATCACTCTGGTATTCAGACCAATGCTTGCCCTGCTTTAGTTAAAATCACTATCGCGTCAATTCGAATCTACCCCTTCGCCGCCAAAAATGCCAATTGCCCGCGGTGGCTGCTTAAATGAATGGTGCGCACCAGTACCACGTTCAAACGGTTACGGTGCGGCTCTTTTTCAAAATCCTCCTGGCTGATACTGGCATGGCGGGTAAACCATTCGTCCGGGCTTAAACTTGCAAAATGCGCGGATAATTTTTCATTTACGGTTGTCCAGTGCGCCCTCAGCTCACTTATTGGCGGAAGGTCGGCCACGGCCCTGTCAGGCGAATCGATAAAAACGGAACGCAGTGCAGGGTACATAGATTCCTCAAAGCGCAACAGGGGCAGCATCATGTCATGCACGGCTGCCAAATGCCCCAGCAGGTAAATGCCGCGGTTCCTCCCGGGGGAAACTTCCTGCATCAGCTGCTCATCGGATAGTTTGTTCAGCAAAGTGTCGGCGCTCTTTACCTGGCTGTACCAGCCATCCAGCGCCATTTTTACAAAAATTTCGTTACTCATATGGTTTGTTTTTCAGTTTAAATTGAAATCCGGCCGTTTAGCTTTAAAGGCCGATAAAAATAAAGGTTTAATATTTCCGGTTTATCGCCTTAAAGTAAACAAAATAACGGGCGTCAAATTGACGAGCACCGGCGGAGAAGCATTTATGTTTACCGTGAAAAAATAAGGGGTGAAATAAGCTAAAAAGCACCGCTTATTTTCGATTTTACAAGGTTATTTCACCCATGTCATAATAGTTAAAATAAATTATTAAGAAATATTGATTTTATCAATAATTAATATTTAAATTTGATCAAGCTAATATTTTTTAGCCCCTGAAACTTATTGCAACGGCCGGGATTAAATTTTTGGCGTTCCTTAAAATGTAATTGACAGGTGATGTGGGATGGCTTGCAAACCGTTGGACGTTTGCGGCGCTTTTGGAACCATTAATGCAATTTGCGGGCTTTGCACAATTTCAACTAAACCGGGAAGCGTGCATATAAAAACGAGATCTAAACTAACCAAATTTAACCTAAGCGAATGAAAAAGTTCAACACCATCACCGTTTTAATTGCCATTGGCGCTGTTTTGACTTATCTCAGTTTCGCGTCCTGCGGAGGCGGGACCGGAGGGACACAACCTTTAGGCGCCGGCAGTCCCGGCAAGGTAACTACAAAGCTAAGCCCTGACTTACCTTTTGATGTTACGCTTCCTCCGCCGCCCCAGCGTGTGCTGGAGACAACCGTACGCCGGGCGTTCGACCTTTTTTCCTGGGACTCTTTTATTGCCATAAGCTGGCCCACGGACACAAGCCAGGTAATCGGTCAGCATGGCGACAATCCAACCCTATGGGAAACCTGGAAAAAGAATTACCAGGTATTTTTGGATAGCGGCCAGGCGCCCGGGGCGTGGGATTTAACTACGCAAAGCAAGGAAGTAAATCTTTCGCAAACTGGTAAAACGCCTCCGAATATGACGGCTATTTTCCAGCCTTTTTTAACCGGGCCGCTGATCGACCAGAATGGGCAATATAACCGCTTTGAGATCGCCATGAACCAGGAAATGTTTGAATATATCGATCAGCACAAGCTTTATAATATACAGGGCCAGCAAGGCTTTACCGATACCGTTAAATTCCCGGAAGGTGATAATACAAAAAAGGTTTGGGGCGCGATAATGGTAAAAGCGTCATGGAAAATATTGGGCAAAGGGGATGATACCTCCAGGTTCCATAAAATCAAGGCCACAATCCATGTCCCGGCATTACCCTCAAGGGGCATAAAGGATAGTACCTACGAAGCATGGGTGGGCCTTGTGGGATTTCACATCGGCACAAAAACAGTAACGTCACCCCAGTGGATATGGTCCACCTTTGAGCAGGTGGATAATGTGCCTGTTTATGGCAAAGTAGTAAAAGGCAAACATTACAACTATTATAACGAGGCCGCGGGCGACAAAGCCCTGAACAAGGCGCCTGCCCAGCCATGGAACCCAGCCATACCAAACCAAATTCCAAGCCAGGTGATGCGCCTTACCCCGATAGATACCGGTACACAGGCCCTGAACGATTCGATCCACAAAATGCTGGTTATGATCAATCCTCATAACGTATGGCAATATTATGAGTTGGTGGGTACCCAATGGCCTGTAAACCCTACCCAAAGCAACACCGGCAACCCGTTCCCGGTGTATATGGCCAATGCCACCCTGGAAACGTATGACCAGGGCTTTATACAAGCGGGCAAGATCGTTTACAGTCCCGGCGTTACTTCCAGCTGTATAGGTTGCCACAATGCTTCCGTCACGTGGGGAGGACGGCCCTCAGATTTTACCTACCTGCTGAAAACGGCAAAACCAATTAAGAAATAAAAACATTAACCAATAATTAAACCTGTCCATATGATGACCCTTGACGAATTTGTAGCCCTTTCTTCGGCTTTGACCGGCTATCCGGCAAGTACGCTGTTGCCCGCGCGGGATACGCAGAAAGTAGCGGCAGCACTCTATGCAGAATTAAGCCTGTCCACCAATAATATACCAGCGGCCCAGTTGGACCAGTTGACGCAGGTATGGAACAGCATATCCGGCACACCGCCGCCCCAGCTGGAAGCCGCGGTGAACACCAATATCATTCAAAACCTGGCGATAACCCGGCTGGCGCAAAATATCATTTACCTGTGGTATTTCGGTATATGGTATGACCTGACTAAAAACCCCAACTCATTTTTGCCGCTCAAAAATATCGACCATGTAGTTTCGCCGCTTGCGTATACCAATGGCCTGGTATGGGGCGAAATGGGCGCCCACCCGATGGGCTTTAGCGTAGGCGAATTTGGCTATTGGGCAAATGTACCCACCTTGCCCGTGATCAGTTAACAAAACAAAAACCTAACCGAAAAAAATATTAAAACAATGGATAGTTCAACCAAACAATATGATGTGGTGATAGTTGGCGGCGGCTGGGCCGGCAGTGCGCTGGCGTACAAGCTTGCATCGGCCAATAAAAAAGTACTGGTGCTGGAAGCAGGCATAGCTATTGACGGCCTGATCACCAATCCCGACGAAAACCAGCTGGTAACCGGTAACCGCGCCGAGTTTATGAATGACTTTTTTATGGCGATGGCTAAAACACCGGAGTCGCCCTATGTGCAAAATTATAATGCGCCGAGGCCGTCGGTATTGGACATACAACCGGTTCCGCCATTTAAGTTAACGCAGCCGCCACCTCCCGACCAGGCGGACCTTCCGCATCTGCCGGAGCCTGCCCCGCCGCCTGCGCCAATTAATTGCACCGACGTAAAAGCATCTATCGATAACGGGTACTTTATCCAGCGTGGACCGATACCCTTCGGCAGCACCTATGAGCGCCGGGGCGGTGGTACTTCGTGGCACTGGCTGGGTACGTCGCTACGCATGTTGCCAAATGATTTTAAATTGAAAACCCTTTACAACCAGGCGGTCGACTGGCCGCTGACTTATGAGGACCTGTCTGACTACTACGATCAGGCTGAATTTGAGATCGGTGTATCAGCTGATGTTAATGAACAAACCATTCATGGCATAACTTTCAGCGAAGGATACGTTTACCCCATGGCAAAAATACCGCCTACCATCCTGGACAATACAATTCAAGCAGGGGTGGGCAGCTTAACATTCGATGGCAGCTCATTAAATGTAACCGGTACGCCGGCGGGGCGTAATGGTGTACCTAACCAGTTAAAAGACGGCAGTTTTTATGATAACGGCCGACGGCAATGCCAGGGCAATACCAACTGTACGCCCATTTGCCCCATACAGGCAAAATACGACGCCACGGTAACCATGGGCAAAGCCCTGATGACCGGTAATGTGGATATTATTTACCAGGCCGTTGCTACCAATGTTTTGTTGGATAAAAATACACCGGTGAACCCGGAAGTGGTGGGGATTGAATACAAAACCTATGAGACAACAGGGGGCCCCTGCACCGGAACGTTTATTGCTACCGGCACCAAATATATCATTGCGGCGCACGCTATCGAAGCAGCAAAATTGTTGCTGATGTCGAACACCCAAATACCTGCCGGAGTTGCCAACCACAGCGGACAGGTGGGCAAAAACCTGATGGATCATCCGATGTACCTGGGCTGGGGCCTGATGCCTGAGCCTGTATATCCGTTTAGGGGGCCTTTGTCCACCTCAGGCATCGAAGGCCCGCGCGACGGGGCCTTCCGAAGCACCCGCGCTTCTTTCCGGATCGAGATCGGCAACGAGGGATGGAATTGGCCCGGAGGCGCGCCTTATGCCCAGGTAATTGACATGGTGAGCCCGATGCCGCCGGACGGATCCGGCACGCCGACTGCAGGGATATTCGGCTCAGCGTTGCGAAAAGCCATCCAAAGTACCTTTACGCGCCAGTTCCGCATCGGTTTTTTGATCGAACAACTACCGGATGATAATTGCTATATCGTCCCCTCAAAAACCTGTTTTGACAACCTTGGCGTGCCCCGGCCCGAGATCTATTACCAGTTCGACGACTATACCATGGAAGGCTTTAAAGCTGCCGCTGCCGCTACCGACTTTATTTTTAACACGATGAACGTTGAAAATAATACCGGCATACCGGTTGGAAGCGGCGGCGCATTTGTGTACCAGGGGGTAACTTATTATCCGCAGGGCGCCGGCCACGTGATGGGCACACATCGCATGGGTTTCACCAGAGACGATTCAGTAACCGATGCAAACATGAAGAGCTGGGAGCACGATAACCTGTACATTGTAGGCTGCGGTTCCATGCCTACAACGGCAACGTCAAACCCAACATTAACCATGATGGCCCTGGCTTTTAAGGCCGCTGATGCCATTTTGGCGAGTTTTTAGTTGGTGTTGATCGAAAATGGGATGTGCGGCTATAAAAAGGCGGGGCACGTGCGATTCCCCTCTTGAGAGGGGAGGAGGGGTGTGTTGGCCTGCATGCTGGCAAACACACCCCCGCCACCACACAGCCTGGCGCACCCCCTCTCAAGAGGGGAGTTGGAATGACACAACAAAAATTATATAATCTAAAACCAAAAATCATGAAAGACAGTAGTTTGCCGAAGATGATGCACAGCACCTACTTCAGCCTGGCCATGGGCAGCACGCCGGGATTGCGCGACAGTTATATGGATGCCTGCACCGCCTATTTGTCAACATCCGAAGGGATGCTTAACTTCTGGATAGCACAACTGGCCGAAGACATGTTCCGGCTGGAGAATGACCGCAATTTTAATGTGGCGATGAACCAGATATTCGAGGACGTGAAAGCATTTGACCACTACAATTCCAACGATACCAGCCACAGCCAATTTGTTGTGGAGGTGGATCGCTGGGCGCCGGGCACGGGGCGGCGTGTATACGATTCGTTTCTGACCGACCTGATCTACGGCGACAACACGCCGCCGGCCCCCGGTCAGCCGCCACGACTGATGCACAGTATCTATTTTTCACTAACGGATAAATCGGCGGAGTCCATTAAAAAGTTCACTGCTATTTGTGTGAAGCTACTTTCGGGCCATCCCGGCACCTGCGTATTTGCAATTGGTGGCTTAGCGAATATGAAAAGGGATGTGTCCATAGCCAACTATGATGTGGCAATGAATATTTTGTGGAAAAGCAAAGCATCCTACAGCGCCTATCTCAAAAGCAAACAGCATGATGAGTTTTTCCCGGCTACCAAAGGAATGATCGCAGACACTTATATTTTCGATTCTTATTTGATGGAAGGAACGGTGGCGTCTGCATAGTAAACTTTAAAAAAAGCCGGGGCCGTGCTATTATGAATGTTATAATTTTTTTTCAATGGCATTCATGAGCTCCTGGCGTCGGTTCCGCTCTTGAGAGGGGAGGAAGGGTGTGTTAACCAACATATCGGCAAACACACCCCCGCCATAACACTACCCTGCCGCACCCCCTCTCAAGAGGGGAGTCGTGGCGGCATTAAGTTTCAGATCGCCAACTTATTTATCAACTAATCACAAAAACATGACCAACACTGCAATTAATGAATTAATTCGCCAGCTAAGCGGCTACGTATTGCAGCCCGGCGACCCAAATTACGAGAGCGCCATAGCTATAGATAACGGCCGCATCCAACTACGGCCAAGATTGATCATCCGCCCCCTGGTTGTGGAGGATGTACTGACCGGCTACAATTTTGCGGTTGCCAATAACCTGCCTTTTAACATCAAAGGGGGCGGGCATAGCGCGGCCGGCTATTGCCTCAACGATAACGGGGTGGTGATCGACATGCGGCACCTCAACAAAATATCATTCAACAAAAAGAAAGAAAGCATTACCGCGCAAATGGGCGTGATCTGGAAGGACCTGTACCAATTTATGCTGGATACCGGTACCGGCCTTATCCCGGTAGGCGGTGGATGTCCCACGGTTGCTCCACCTGGATTTATGCAAGGCGGCGGTTACAGCTTTGTATCCCGCTCATACGGGATGAGCGTAGATAGCCTGCTGGCCATACAGATCGTTACACCCGATGGGCAACTGAGGCACATCGATACCGAAAGCAGCTCCAAGGAAGACCAGGACATTTTTTGGGCCATCCGCGGCGGCGGCGGCGGGAACTGGGGGATCATCGTTGAGATGGAAATGAGGGTGCATAAACCGTTTAGCGAGAAGATGCTGGTAGGGCAGATCAGGTACCCGCTGGAAAGCGTGGAAGATGTTTTGGGTTATTATAACGAATGGGTGGAAACCATCCCCAATGCAATGACGGCATACGGTTTCATAGGTAACCAGCCCGATCCGCTGGACGCGACTAAAAACGTAAAGACGATTGGCCTTACGCCGGTATTTAACGGCGAATGGGCGGAAGGCATGGACCTGTTAAAAGGCTTACTCAAAATTGCGCCCATTAATACCGACCTCCGCAACATGACGCTGCCCGAATGGGAATTTTACAATGGGTATATCACCCTGGTAGGCAGCCGCAGTGCCTACATGCGGTCGTTGATAATACCCAAAGGCGGCATGAACAATAAAGTGGCCAAAGTTATTAAGGAATACATGGATATGGCGCCCTCGCCGGCAAGCTTCGCGGTGTGGACGCTGATCGGCGGCGCAATAGAAGAAAAAGCGCCCGACGAGACTGCTTATTTTTTCCGCCAGGCACGTTTTATTCCCGAGGTAAAATCCATTTGGGACCAGGACAAGCCAGGCGATACGCTGGCAAATGTGGAATGGGCGTATAGCTTTTTCGAAGCCTGGCGCGTTGCCGGCAACGCGGTGGGCGCCTATGTAAATTACATCGACCCCCTGCTGCACGACTGGCCAAAAATGTATTATGGCGATAACTACGAAAGGCTGCTTAAGATTAAAAAGGACGTGGACCCCAAAAACCTCTTCAACTTTCAGCAAAGCGTGGGCTCGCCGTTCAATCCGCCACCGCCGCCGCTTACCGATTTGAGTCCGTTGAACCGGACGCAGGTTGTCCCGAAGGTGTGAGGGGAAAGAGACGTTTGAAAAGAAATGGCGGCCTGTGCGAATCCCCTCTTGAGAGGGGAGGAGGGGTGTGTTAACGAACTTATCGGCTAACACACCCCCGCCACAGCACTTCCGGCCGCACCCCCTCTCAAGAGGGGAGTCGTGATTATAAAACTTAAACATCAAAAAATGCTTACAGCTCAACAAGTTATCGATTGGTTAAAAATGGAATCCAATCCGAACGAAGGCGGTTACTATGCCACTACGGGTACCTCGCCTTTGAATATCCCCAATGGTGTATTGCCCCCGGTTTTCCCACCGGTTGACGGAGGACGCCCTGTATACAGCTCCATTTATTATTTAATTGACCAGGCAAGTTTTTCGGCGATGCACAAAGTAACGGGCGATATGATCTATAACTTTTACACCGGCGACCCGGTGCAAATGCTGCTGCTTTATCCGGAGGGCTATTCCAATCGTTACGAGATATTTAATTTTGGCAATAACATCGCTTCCGGGTTTTTGCCCATGAAAGTTATTCCCGGCGGCACCTGGCTCGGGTCGAGGATGATCACCAGCGGAACGTATGCCCTGATGGGCGTTACACTGGCGCCCGGCTTTGAGCCGGTGGATTATTTTATCGGCAAGCGCGCGCAATTGGTTGCAGCATATCCGGAGGTGGCTGAGATGATAACAGCGTTGACGCGTGGGTAATTTAAATATTGTATAACGGCGGGTGTCAGTTCCCGGCAGGTAACCGCCAAAGCCTGTATTAATTCGGGACTTTTTTATTTCAAAACCTTTACACAATAATATTTGGTAAATGGTTAATATTTTTCGCTTTGTTTTTTGCCTGAATTTTATTTTTTCTCCTACTTTTAAAAACGGAATCGAAGCCCTTTTTTATTCGTAATACACCCAACTTGAAGCTTACTGAAGACCAGATACTTGCACTTGCGCCGGACGAAGCTTCAAAAAAGGCCGGCCGCGATTTGGCTGTTCCGGCCAAATGGGTTTCCAAAGGGATCAACGAGCTTGCCCTTTGGGGCGAGTGCCAGGGTAGCGGCAGTAAACCCTATCAAACGCAAGTCGACCTTTCTTCAATTGCATTTAAATGTTCATGCCCCAGCCGCAAGTTTCCGTGCAAGCATGGTTTGGGACTGTTATTACTGCATGCCCGGCAGCCGGGGACTTTTGCCGTTGCCGAATCACCGGCCTGGGTAAGTGATTGGATCAATAAACGGTCGGAAAAAGAAGAGAAGAAGACCGAAAAAGTTGAAAAACCGGTTGACGAAAATGCGCAGGCCAAACGGCAACAAGCGCGTGAGCAAAAAGTTGCTGCCGGCGTAAAAGAACTGCTGGTTTGGATAAAAGATATTGTACGCAACGGCATCCTGACGGCCCCGGAAAAAGGCGTTGCCTACTGGGAGAATATGTCCAGGCGGATGGTGGACAGCCAGGCATCCGGGTTATCCGCTATGGTTAAAAACCTGGGCGCCACTAACTTTTGGAAAGAAGGCTGGCAAAGCGATTTTATGGATCGCCTCATCTCCTTATATCTTGTCGCCGAAGGTTATCAAAATATAACCAAGCTGGATCCTGTTTTGCAGGAAGACATCCGTTCGGCGGTCGGGTTTACGGTAAGCCAGGAAGAATTGAAATTAAAACAGGGCGTGCAAGATAGCTGGCTTGTTTTAGGGAAAGATATCCGCGAGGAGGGCCCGCTCACCATCGAACAAAACTGGCTGTATGGCACTAAAGCTAACCGCTTTGCACTGATCCTGCAATTTTATGCCAGGGGGCAGTTTCCACCGCTGGCATTTACGCCGGGCCTGGTTTTAAATGCGGAGCTGGTTTATTTCCCATCGGTATTACCGTACAGGGCGATCGTCAAAAATCAACCGGCGACAGCCATTGCAAACTGGACTGACCTGCACACTTCGGCCGGTTGGGAGCAAGTTGCTGTTGACGAAGCCGGTTCAAACAGCCGCCTTCCTTTTCGAAGTGAAATGCCAATCATCCTCGGTGGGACAAAACTTGTCAGTTATCAAAAGCAATGGTGGCTGCAGGATAAAAATGGCTGTTTGTGCAAACTGGAGGCTGATCCTAAGCAAATCTGGAAGCTGTTAGCTGTTAGCGGAGGCGAAGCGTTAACGCTGGCGCTTATAGGCAGGGAAAATACTTACAGGCCGATTGGCCTTTGGCATCAAAATAATTATACAACCATCTGATGGGCGCCTGGGAATATATCTTAAACACGGCCATGCTGGGCACCGATAAACGCGGCGCCGCGAAGCCTGATTTTCCCGGAGAGTTGGCGGAGGCGCTTGACATTATTGAAAACGCACCCGAACGTGATAAAGAAACCAGGTTTCTGAATTCGGCCGCTATCGCTTTCAATTATCGGCAATGCGGATTTGTCCCGTTAAAAAAGCCGGAGATTAATACTGCCGCCGCGCTTCCAGAGACACGTCTTTATTGTAATGAACGCGCATCTGCAGTTTTAAGGAACATCCTTGAGGAAAATAATGCCGCCTTATTGGAAACATGGTTATTGCAATGCGATCAGCATCAGCAGATAGTCACACCTGCTGTACTGCCGGAACTGCTGGACAAGGCGGCGCAAAATGCCTCGCTGCAGCCTGCGGTAGTCAATTGCAGTGGAAACCGGGGGGCCTGGCTGAGCCAGTTTAACAGCGCCTGGACTTATTTTAGCCAGGCAAGCGACGAAGAGATTTGGCAGACAGGCAAGCCCGAAGACAGGGTAAAAGTATTGAAAAAACTTCGCCAGACCGTACCCGGGACGGCCAGGGAGTGGCTGCAGCAAACCTGGGACCAGGAAAATGCGGCTGCCAGGGCCGAACTTTTGAAATGCCTGAATATAAATGCCGGACCGGAAGATTTGCCCTGGCTGGAAACCTTATTGGCCGAAAAAGGGCAAAAGGCAAGGGATGAGGTGATGGGCCTGTTAAAAAAAATACCTGGTTCGTCCATCATCAGGCAATATGAGGAATTGCTGAGCCAGTCCGTCACCCTGAAAAAGGAAAAAGCTTTGCTGGGGATGATGAATAAAATCGCTATTCAAATAAAGTTGCCGGCAATTATTGATGAAAGTATTTTTAAATCGGGGATAGAAAAACTTTCCGGGCCCAAAAGCGCATTTTCGGATGAGCAATTCATCATTTACCAGGTGATCAACTTTGTGCCACCTTCTTTTTGGGAACGACGGTTTGAGGCGTCGCCTCAGCAAGTGGTAGAATATTTTGAAAAATATGCATCATTCATGCTCCCTGCGCTCGGACTTGCTGTTTCCCATTTCAATGAGCGGCACTGGGCTCCTTATTTCCTGCACCACGAAGGGTTTCATATCGACTTTATTAATATGCTGCCACAGGGCGAAGGGGACAAATATTTGCTGCGGTTTATGCGGAAGGAGGGCAAAGAGATCATTCACTACGCACTGCTATCCGGCAATGAATGGGGTTTGGAGCTTGCATTAACCGCTTTGCACATCATGGCTGATCATCCTTACGAATACAACGGCGCATTTTTCGGTAAGCACATCCGGTTAGTACCGGTTAGCGCGATTAGCCATCTTGAAAAGATCGACCCGAAGAGCGCTAATTTAGAGGCGTCCTGGGGAAAGAGCAAGGCGCATCTGCTTAAATTATTAAACCTGAAACAACAGATTATACAGGCCTTTAACGCATAAACAATCAAATATGTCACAGCTATTACGTCTCCATGCCGAGCAGTTATTTGCACATGAACTGGAAGAGCTAAAAAAGCAGGACCAGGAAAAACGGCCCGCAAACTGGGTTTTGTCGCCCCAGGCTGTAGTAACCTACTTACTGGGCGGCAAACTAAAAAACGGATTCGAGGTCTCGCCAAAATATATCGGTAACCGGCGGCTGATAGAAATTGCTGTCGCGACGCTGACCACCGACCGCGCCCTGCTGCTGTATGGCTTACCAGGGACAGCCAAGAGCTGGGTAAGCGAGCACCTGGCGGCGGGCGTAAGCGGCGATTCTACCCTGATCATCCAGGGAACCGCGGGTACCAGCGAGGAATCGATCAGGTACGGCTGGAATTATGCGCGGCTGATAGCCGAGGGGCCTTCAGAAGGCGCTTTGGTGGAGACGCCCGTGATGCGCGCCATGAAAGATGGAAAAATTGTACGGTTGGAGGAGCTAACCCGCATAGGGGCCGATGTACAGGACACGCTGATCACCATCCTTTCGGAAAAAACCTTGCCTGTGCCGGAATTGAATATAGAAGTGCAAGCTGTTAAAGGTTTTAACATAATCGCGACAGCAAATAATCGTGATAAAGGCGTAAATGAACTGTCAAGCGCGCTGAAACGTCGTTTTAATACGGTCATTTTGCCTTTGCCAGATTCGGTGGAGGAGGAGATCGATATTGTTCGCCGGCGTGTAGAGAGTTACGAAAAAGTGATGGACCTGCCGGCCGAACCACCGGCATTGCAGGAGATTCGCCGGGTGGTGACCATCTTCCGCGAGCTGCGGAACGGCGTGACGATGGACGGTAAAACCAAGATCAAAATACCTACGGGCACTTTAAGTACGGCTGAAGCCATATCCGTAATGAACAGCGGGTTATCAATGGCTGCCTATTTTGGCGATGGCCGGATCAAAGCGGCCGACCTTGCCGCCAGTATTATCGGCTCGGTGATTAAAGACCCGGTGCAGGATAAACTGGTTTGGCAGGAATACCTGGAAACCGTAGTAAAAACAAGAAGCGACTGGGCGGATATTTATCGCGCCTGCCGCGATCTTTAGCAGCAAAGCTAAACCATGGCAGTACACCTTTTAGGCATAAGGCATCATGGCCCCGGCTCGGCACGGAATGTAAAGCATTTCCTGGAGGCCGTTAAGCCGGATATTGTACTGGTGGAGGGCCCGCCGGAGGCAGATGCCATGCTGCAATGGGTTGGTAACGAAGAATTAAAACCACCAGTTGCCTTGCTTTGCTATCAGCCCGATGACCCGCAGCGGTCAGTATTTTACCCTTTTGCGGAGTTTTCGCCCGAGTGGCAGGCAATTTTATACGCCCGAAAGCAAAAAATACACGTCCGTTTCATGGATCTGCCGGCCGGCAATCAAATGCTGGTTGAAAAGGAACAACGGTCGCAAAAAGAAAATCTGCCTGAGCCTGCAAACGTAAACCAGGATGGTGTGCTGTATGAACATTTGGAATTACAGAAAAACCCGATCAGCTATTTATCCGACGCGGCCGGTTTTACCGATGGCGAAAAATGGTGGGAGCATACGTTTGAATACCGATTGAACAATGATGAAGTATTTGATGCGGTAGGAGAGGCGATGCAGGCCTTGCGCGAGAGCCTGCCCCAAAAGGATAAAAAGCTGGAACAGCTGCGCGAGGCGTACATGCGCCGAATCATCCGCCAGGCTGCAAAAGAAATGTTCCATACCATAGCGGTAGTCTGCGGGGCCTGGCATGTCCCGGCATTGCACAATGGCGCATCGCAAAAAGACGACGACGAATTATTAAAGGGCCTGCCAAAAACCAAAACTGAATGTACCTGGATCCCCTGGACCTTTAGCCGGCTGAGCTTTTTCAGCGGTTATGGTGCGGGGATCAACTCACCGGGCTGGTATAACCATGTGTGGCATCACCCCACCGATGACGGCACCCAATGGATGGCCAATGTAGCCGGTTTGTTTCGCAAGCAACAGATGGATACCTCGATGGCCCATATTATTGAGGCGGTCAGGCTCGCTGGCGCACTGGCTTCATTGCGCGGGTTGCCAAAGGCCGGGCTTGAGGAAATGAACGAGGCAACGCTAAGCGTACTGTGCAACGGCGAAAGCATTTTACTTAGGCTGGTACAGGAAGAGCTCATCGTGGGGCACCAGATTGGCGAAGTGCCGGCAGAGATACCCAAACCACCCCTGCAATTGGATATCGAGCGCCTGCAAAAAAAATTGCGGCTTCCTGCTACGGCTGATTTTAAAGATTATACACTCGACCTCCGCAATGATACTGACCTGGGGCGGAGCGAGTTTTTACACCGGCTGCTTTTATTGGGTATCGGATGGGGCCGCCAACAGTTTACCACGGGCAAGGGCACTTTTAAGGAGCAATGGCGCCTGCAATGGGATCCTGGTTATTCTGTTGAGATAATCGAGCGGGGTAACCTGGGCAATACAGTAGAAGAGGCCGCAACCAATAGTGTGCTGGAAGAGGCCGAATCAGCACGGGATTTGAAGGTGATTGGCAGCCTGCTTGAAAAAAGCATCCCGGCAAACCTGCCGGATGCCATAGAAGCACTGATACATCGCCTGGATAACCTGGCCGCCGCCTCGGCCGATGTGATCGGGTTGATGGAGACCGTGCCCGGCCTGATCACCGTTGCCAGGTACGGCAACGTGCGCAAAACGGATGCTACCATGGTGTTGAGCATTATCAACAGTATCATCACCCGCATCTGTATCAGCCTGCCCAACGCCTGTATTGCCATTGATAATGATGCGGCACAGCAACTGCTGGATTTGTTTTTTAAGCTGAACGATGGGATTAATTTATTACAGGATGCGGAGATTATCGCCGGCTGGCAGCAAACCCTGCAGGTTATTGCGGCCAATAAAAACACGTCGCCGGTGATTGGAGGTTACAGCACCCGGTTGCTGAATGATAGTAAATTACTGGACGCCGATAAACTTATACAATATTTCAGCTTTGCGATGTCATCGGCCACGGCGCCGGTTATTGCGGCCGCCTGGCTGGAAGGTTTTTTGAAAGGAAGCGGCACTTTGCTCTTGCTCGATGACGACCTGTGGCAGATGATAGACAACTGGGTTGCCGGTTTAGCCGACGATAACTTTATGCAGGTATTGCCCTTGCTGCGGCGCACATTTGCCAACTTTTCGAGGCCTGAAAGAAGAAAATTGGGCGAAAAAGCGAAATCGGGCGGAGGAACAGGCCGACAACAATTTAATATGCAGGCTGATTTCGACGCCAACAGGGCAAAGCAAGGCTTGCCGGTAATTATAGAATTATTAGGCTTAAAATTTAACGGCATGGAGGCAGATGGAAACTGAACCGCAACAATTGCGTAAATGGCGCCTGATACTGGGCGGCCACCAGCAGGAGGGAACGGAGTTCGTGCTGACGGAGGACGACCTTAAAGTTGACCGCACCCTGGAAGCCTTGTACGATAGTGATAAAAGCGGGGGATTGGGCGCCTCATCGCCAAATGTGAGCCGCTGGCTGGGCGATATCCGTACATTTTTTCCCTCATCGGTGGTGCAGGTAATGCAGCAGGATGCTTTAAAGCGTTTGAATTTAACCCAGATGCTTTTTGAAAAGGAAATGCTGGAGAATATAGAGCCGGATGTGCACCTGGTGGCGACTTTGATGACTTTAAGCCGTGTAATCCCCGATAAAACAAAAGATACCGCCCGGCAGGTGGTGCGTAAAGTGGTAGACCAGCTGATTAAAAAACTGGCTGAGCCTACCCGTCAGGCCATTACCGGCAGCCTAAACAAAAGCGTAAGGAATACCCGGCCAAGGCATCGCGAGATCAACTGGAGCGCTACGATCCTGAAGAACCTGAAACATTATCAGCCTGATTTTAAAACTATTATACCCGAACAACGGATTGGCTACGGTCGCAAGCGTTCGTCGCTGAAAGATGTGATCCTGTGCCTGGATCAGAGCGGCTCGATGGGGTCGTCGGTGGTTTATTCGGGCATATTTGGCAGTGTGATGGCTTCCATACCGGCGGTTAAAACAAAAATGGTTGTTTTTGATACGGCGGTTGCCGACCTGACGGATGAACTGGACGATCCGGTCGATCTGCTCTTTGGCGTTCAACTGGGCGGCGGTACGGATATTAAAGCCGCCTTAACCTATTGTCAGCAAATAGTAACCCGGCCGGCAGACACAGTGATGGTATTGATTACCGACTTGTATGAAGGCGGCAATCCGAATGAAATGCGTCGCCGTGCCGCAGAGCTTGTTGCCGCAGGTGTGCAGTTGGTCGTTTTGCTGGCGCTGAACGATGACGGCGCCCCGTCCTACGATCATCACAACGCACAATTCATGGCGGACATCGGTGTGCCGGTTTTCGCCTGTACCCCCGATAAATTCCCTGATTTAATGGCGGCGGCTTTATCCAAACAGGATATTAACTTATGGGCGGCGAGGGAAGATCTGCTGGTGAAGAAATAACTAAATTTTCAACTTCTCCCTGTGATAGCGAATATTGTCGAGTAGGATACTATCGATTTCTTCAAACCTGGCTTCCTCCGTTAATTTTTTTATTGTTTTAAATTTGGCAACCTGACTTGGGCGATTCTCTTCAAAAATAGAAATACCCTTTTTGTATTGTCCGGCTTTTAAACAAACGTATCCTTTCTGTACAAAGCTAGATGCAATAGCCCATAAAAAGCGTGAGGCTGGTTCACTAAAACTCATGTACAGTCCGTCGGCTGTAGCCATGCGATCAAAAAAGGGGACCAATATTTCTGCCACAACTTTGCCAATGTCCCTAATACTTTGAGCAGTCATCAATTCGGTATCGCAATGCCACCAAACATCTTTGTCAGAATCGAGTAGTCTCCCAATTCTGCCTCCGGGTTGTAAAATCTCAAACGAGCAGCCCGGAGCAAACAAGCCCTGGATCACAATATTTATTGTCATTTGCTCATTTAACGAGCGTTCTCCTTTTTGAAAGTTTATAAATTGGAGTATATCCCCTGCGGTGACACGGTAATAGGTCGCTGTTTTATAGGGCGCGAACCCATATTCGCGCATCAAATTCCCGATTTCGGTTTTGATTTTTTTATATCCGGTTCCCGAATTATACATATTAAAAAAAGCAACTAATGGTTATGTTAATTTAATATATTACCACGTTACCCCACCAAATCCATCCCGTTCGCATCCGTGGTCAGCACTTCGCTCATAAAATCAAGAAAGGGCCTCATTTTTTTAAACACATCATTCACCTTGTAAACAAAGTCAGGGCTTAATACTTCTTCGTCGGTAAACAGGTGTCTCAGCATAAATTGTTTGTAGCGCAGCAGGTCAATTGCCGGGTGGTCCTTTGCATAGCCGCGGGGGGCGGAGCCGAGCTGTTCACCGTACAATGTGCCAAAGGTTTCCACCAGGGTTTTGTTGCCAAGCAGCTCCCTCCAGGTATCGGGGTTGGCGTCGATGTCCTGTCTTATCCGCTTCATATCATCAGTGTCCGGCCCCCAAAAGCCGCCAACCAGGCCGGAATTCCCACTTTCAATGCGGAAATAATAACCTCCACGGAGTTTCTTTGTCGCCCGCTTGAAGACGCCACTCCAATGGTTGTTGTACGGTGTTTTATCCTTTGCAAATCGGACATCTCTATAAATCCTGAACACGCTTTTTTTGCCGGATGGTGTTTCAATCCGGTCATGCGTGTTCATTTCAACCAGCAGCGCGTCGGCAAAATCAATAATGTTGTCGCGGGCAGCTAAATACCTGTCCTTGCAGGTATTAAACCATTCGCGGTTATTGTTTTTGGACAGATCGGTTAAAAAATCGAGTGAATCTTTTTTGATGATCGCTGCCATTTTGATTTGGTTGATTTTTTGCCACTTGGTTCTAAAGAAATCAAATTAACGAATTTTACAGACGACAACCGGGCGGGAATGGAAAAAATCAGCTAAATGGCCAGGGCAGACGCTTTTAAAGAGCAGGCTCCGCCGGAGCCCTAAGAAAAACCGACTTTCCTATAAACAGGCTGCTCTTCTGGAGTTATAAACTAATATCGTTGGTCGACTCCAGAGGAGTCGCCTGTTTATAGGATAAAAAAAACTAATTTAGGCTCCAGCGGAGCCTCCTGTTGCTGAGAAGATTTTAAAAGCGATTTCCTGTCTAAATGGCAGATTGCTTGAAAATGAACTGTTTTTTTAGTTAAATTTGAAATTAAACCAACGCCGCCGCAATCTTTTTGTTATGTCAAAATACCACATAGCCTGCTATTTGTTATTATTTGCCTTATTAAGTTGCAGAAAACCGTATGATCCGCCTGCAATTACTACTAATGTCAATTACCTGGTGGTGGAAGGCTTGATCAATACCGGTTCGGACTCGACCATTATTAAATTGAGCCGCACGGTGCAGATCGGCGCCCAAACCACCGCAAATCCCGAATTGCACGCATCTGTTACGGTATTGAGCAGCGCAAATACAATTTATCCTTTAAAAGAAACCGGCAACGGGTATTACCGGTCACCGGGGCTAAATTTAAGTTCGGCGAATACCTATGCGCTTAAAATTATTACTTCAAACGGCAAAACGTATCAATCCGACTTTTTACCCGTGAAAAACTCGCCCCCGATAGACAGTGTTTATTATACCTTAGCTGATACCGCTGTAAGCGTATGGCTTAGTACACACGATCCGGCTAATAAAACCATCTATTACCGTTGGGACTTTTCGGAAACCTATATCATCCACCCGTTTGTTGAGTCGGTTGATGAATTGTTAACCAATCCCATTGACACAGTGGTACCGAGGAGTGCGCAGGACCAGGTTTACACCTGCTGGGCAAGCGATACGTCACAAAATATCCTGCTGGGATCGTCGGCTAAGTTAAAACAGGATATTATAGCGAAAATGCAATTGACTGCGATAGGTAAATCGTCTGAAAAAATTGGCGACCGTTACAGCATCCTGGTAAAACAATACGCCCTGACGCCCGATGCTTACAATTACTGGCAGCTATTGAAAACAAACACGGAGCAACTGGGCAGTATATTTGATGCCCAGCCTTCGGAACTGCCGGGTAACATTCATTGCGTAACAACCCCGTCAGAACCGGTTATAGGATACCTAAGCGCAGGCACTGCCTCGCAACTTAGAATTTTTATCGATAACCGGAACATTCCCGGCACGGTAACCAAAATTCCGGTATCGGTGGACGGTTGTGAAGTCGATCCGTATTATTTCAAGGATCCGGGCGGCTTTAATGATGTCCCGTCGTGGATATACTCAGGGAAGCAATTCGTGGTTGGCACCATTCAGTTGCCCGGGGGACCAATATTAGGCTACACGGGTACCGATCGTTTTTGCGCCGATTGTACCGTAAGAGGAACAAAGACCCCGCCAGCCTTTTGGGTTTATTGAACCGCCGCATTCAACAGCGCGCCCCGGTTTCGGCCTGCAGCAATTTTGCTTTACCGGCATTTTTACCAAACCGGTAACTTAAGGTAAACTCGTGTGGAACATTGTTTGCGAGGCCCAAAACCCCGGACCGACAACAAACAGAAAAGGGCGGCAAGTAGAATTTTTGATCTCATATCATATTATTTTTCAGATATGCTCATTTATATAATAACCCGGTTAACAGAAGCCGTGTGGGGATTTATTAACTGAAATTTCGTTAAATTAGGGTAACTAAACTAAGCGCTGTTTGCCGGCCCCGTCAATCACCCAATCGGGGTATTTTTGCTTAAATGATTTATTTACAGGATGATTATAGCAACCCGGATGGGGTGTTGATTCGATTTGCTTTTATCTTAAATGGGGATAGGGATGTTTTATTTATATAAAATTAGCAAGCGAAATTAGGTTTTGTTATTAGCAATAAAGTACCTTCGATACAATAAAATATTATTACCATGAAAAAGATATTACTTCTCATCAGCGGGTTAATGATAACCCTGCGGATTTTGGCACAGGATTGTACCAGCTACCTCTACCTGCAAAAGGACAAGACAATTGAGATGACGGGTCACAATAAAAAAGGCGATGTAACGATGAAATCGGTCGCCACAGTTTCAAATGTAAATACATCAGGCGGGGTGACAACGGCCAACGTAATTTCGCAAGTGTATGACAAGAATGGTAAATTGATGGGGACATCGAGCGTTGATTACAAATGCAGCGGGGGCGCCATATCCATGCAAATGCACATCGATGCCGGGCAGCAGTCGAAACAGCCGACAACCATGAATTTTAATATGACCGGCAGCAGCAGCGGGGATTTTCCGAAGGATATGAAAGTCGGCGATCATTTACCCGACTACAGCTCACAAATGGATATGGCCAATGGAATGACCACTACCATTAAAGTTACTGACAGGATGGTGGTGGCCAAAGAAAGTATTACCACCTCCGCCGGAACCTGGGATTGTTTCAAGATTACCTATAAAACCGCCAGTTCAACCGCGTTTAAAAAAAACGGATCGGATTCTACCAGCAGCGTTGGTTCGGCATTTGGTAAATTGGGGATAAAAATGCCGGGGTCAAGTAGTGAAAGCACGATCTGGTTTGCACCAAACGTTGGGATGATAAAAAGCGAATCCAAATATGGGTCGATGGAACTTACGGGTATTAAGTGAGAAAGTCTGAAAAGTCCGAAAAGTCAGGAAGATGCGACGGGTGTTAATCTCAAAAAAACCTGTATAAGCGGAGAAATTATTTACGTCTTAAAGCTGACTAACCCCTTCTTTCGGACTTTCGGACTTCCGACTTTTCGGACTAATCAAACAATCCTGTTTTTCAACGCCTTGGCCACTGCCTCAGATTGGTTATGCACATGCAGCTTTTCGTAGATATTACGAATATGACTTTTTACGGTCTCGAAACTGATATGGAGTGACGAGGCGATCATTTTATAGCTGTACCCTTTTACAAGTCCGCTTAAAATATCTTTTTCCCTTGCGGTCAGGTCAAATTTCTCCGCCGCCGCAAAATTGCCGGCGGCAACATGATCTATCACCATCCGGGCAATGTTGGCGCTCATCGGGGCGCCGCCGTCGAGTACTTCGGCAATAGAGCTGAATAACTTTTCAAAACAATATTTCTTTAACAGGTAACCCGAAGCACCCCGCGCAAATAGCGTTGATCACGTTTTTATTGTCATCAAAAACGGTAAGGATGATGATTTTTACCTCTTTGTCAAAGGTACGGATCACCTGAACGGCTTCAATGCCATTCATGCCGTTCATGTCGATATCCATTAAAATAACCTGCGGCTTCAGCAGTTTTATATCCGCAGCAACATTATTGCAATTGTAAAAAGCGCCGATACAGGTAAAATTTTCGGAAGTATTGATGAGCTGCACCAAAGCTTCGCGAAAGTCTCCATTATCCTCGTATATGATTACGGTGGTTTTCATGTTTATGTGGGCCGTTGTTTGTCAATTCCGGTTGCAGCTTCTTTACGCCACCGCTAAAGCTAAGGCGGCACGCGGTCGTGCTTCCGGTCCCGATAGCTATCGGGATTACTGACTTTCGGACTAACCTTTAAATGTATAGTAATATTTGCATATTCCTCTCTAACGAAATCGGGGGATATGAAATCGCAGCGTTACCGACGTGCCCTGGTTTATTTTACTGATGATCGCAAGTTTTGCTTTCATTTTTTCGGCGCGGTGCTGCATGTTTTGCAGGCCGTTTCCCGACGTAATCTTATTGATATCAAACCCTTTTCCGTTATCCCGGATGCACAATAGCAAGACATCTTTCTCCTTGGTCAGGGAAATTTCAATTAAAGTGCAACGGGCATATTTGGAGGCATTGCAAATGGCTTCTTTAAATACCAGGTAAAACTCCTTCCGCAACTCCATTCCAAGCTTCAGGTGGCTTATATCCTCATCCACCTGCATATCATACCGTATACCTTGCGGCTCCAGGGTTTCGGCCAGGTATTCCCGGGCCTTTACAAGGAAGTTGTCAATATGATCATTTTTTGTACTGATGGACCATACAATATCCGACAAAGCATCCATCGTTTTTTCCGACCGGTCGCTGATCTTCTCCAGCAATTCGCTGCTGCCGGCTTCGTTATGCAGTAGTTTTTGTAATGCAATTTTGCTGAATATGTTGATGCCGCTTAACGTTGAACCAATGTCGTCGTGCAGGTCGCGGGCAATTTTATTGCGCAGTTGCAGCCGCATTTTAAACTGGTTCATATTATACCAGTATAAAAAGTATATACTGCTGATAATTAATATTATAAACAAAGTGTAAAACCACCAGCGATGCCAAAAGGGAGGGTCGATGATCAGGATAAGTTTGGCAGGCGTGTTATTCCAAATCCCTTCGTTATTGGAACCCTTTACATAAAATGTGTAGGTGCCTTCGTTTAGGTTGGCATATGAAACGTAGCGGCGTGTGCCTGCGTTGTTCCATTTTTTATCCAGCCCTGCCAGTTGATAGGCGTAGTTATTTAACCTCGGTTGTGTGTAGTTAAGTGCAACATATTCAAAAGTGAAATAGTTTTGGCGGTAATTAAGCCTGATTGTTTCGCCCGAACGTATGGTGTAATCTTTATCGAATATCCTAAGGTCGGTAATCATTACCCGCGGCGGAGCATCATTTTTAACGGTAGCTGCCGGATTGAAACTGTAAATGGCGCCCCTGCTGCCGAAAGAAACATTATTATTTTCGTCAATCGTAATGGCATAAAGCCCGTTTAAGTTTTGAATCACCTCTCTTTTATCAAACACGGCGATTTTTTTATCATGCTCATGGAACTTAACCACTCCGGCACTGGTTAAGAACCAAATATTACCCAATTTGTCCTTCACAATAGGGCCGACTGCCATCGTAGGCAATCCATCATTGATGGTTTCAATCAGCGGCTTTGCAAACCCGGTATTCGTTCGCCACAAGCCGTTTTCATCGGTGCCCAACCACAGGTCGCTGCCGTCTTTGTAGATGGTGCCGAGCGAAAAATTGCCATCCGTACCATTTGGTGTTTCCAGCTTAATTTTTTCGAATTTACCCGTGTTGGTGTGCAACAGCGTTAAACCGGTTTGCGCGCCTCCGATCAAAAGGCTGTCTTTTGACAGCTCGCAAAAAGTGCGTATCTCATTAATTTTACCATTTGGCCCGCGTTCGTTGTAATGGCAGGAAATGAATTTTTTGGTGTCCGGGTCAAACCGGTATATCCCGTTGCTATGGGTGCCTACCCATATCCTGTTTTCATGATCGATATACAGGTTATAAAGCGTGCTTTTGATGGAATCTGATTGGTATATTTCCGTTTTGAATTTAAAGTTTGATCTTTTTACCACTTTTATCAAAAGGTTTTTCGCGGTTATCCACATGGTACCATTACCGTCGCGCACAATATTGAACACCGCAAAGCTAAATTGCTTCGGCAGCCCGATAGCCGCGTTACAGTCGGTTAAAATGCTTGTTTTTTCATCAAGCAGGAACAGGCCTTCATACATGCCCAGCCACCATAATCCGTTTTTTTCTTTAAACATTGAAATTGGCGAAGTATGGGCCGGGACCAGGCCGGTATCTGTTTTAAAAAACAAATATTTTTTCGACAGGTAAATGTGGTGAGGGTCATATTTAAAAATGCCGTTTTCAGTGCCTATCCATATGATGCCCGATCTGTCACGGAATAAAGAAGTAACGGCGTCGGATATATGATTTTCGCTTTTCCATTCAACCGGGTAGTTGGTGAATTTATTGGCCGATGGATTAAAAATTGTTAGCCCACCCTCCTTATTCGCCAGCCAAATATTGCCATCCTTGTCAGGCAAAATGCTCATTATTATTTTGTATGGTAGAAAATGTACATCGTCAGTAGCATGGAACCAGGTGTCGATCTTCCCGTTTTTAGTATTGTACCGAACGAGCCCGGCATCCCAGGAACATATCCACAGATTGCCATCGCGATCAATCACCGATTTACCATAGATCAGCGGAGAGCCTTTGTCGAGTTTGGGGTAGGTGGGCAAGGTAAGCGGATAGAACCGGCTGGCGCCTGTATTAACGGTATAGCAATAAAAACCATTGTAGCCGGTTAAATACAAGTGGCCTTCATGATCATCGGCAATACCATTTACCGGCGTATGCGGGGCCACTGCCGGAATGAGTCTCCGGCGGTAACTGTACTTGTTGAACCGGTAAAGGCCCGTCGAGGTTGCCAGCCACAATGTGGAGTCATCCTTTGGCAGCACCTGACCGACCCGTTCTGCCTGGGCCGAAGGAATGTTTTTAATGGCGAGTGTGTTGATATCCACGCAAACTAAACCATTTGCCGTGCCCACCCACAAATTGTTATTATCCGGAAGAATAGTGGTAACGGTATTATTGACCAGTGTTTTCGGGTCGCCCGGGAAATTCTTAAAGCCTTTAAAATTATAGCCATCATACCTGAAAAGACCTTCGCCGGTACCAAACCAGATAAAATCATTTTTATCCTGTGCTGTGCAATTAATCCCTTCGCTGGTGAGCCCATCGCCCTGTACTTTTTCAATATTCAGGTTTTCAATGCTTTGGGAGAAGGCTAACGCAGAATAAAACAAGGGAAAAAGCAGTGTAAACGCTATCCGTAAAAGGAAGCTTTTGTTTTGTGCTGACAGGCATGTGCAATCGCTGCCTTTCATTTAATTATTATTTTCGCTTGTTAAAATGCTGAGGATCAATTATAGCCATTTAGGCCATATTGAAAAAACGAATAATGATAACGAAAATAAAATTAATGTCATAGCCGCGATGAGTTATCAACATGATTAGCGGGTTCTTAGGCGACAGCTGCCCGGTTATTAACTAACTGTTAATAATTATCAATTTAATGCGCTGCCATATTATTATATTTTTAGGCAATTAAATCCATTTTAGCAGGAATGAGGTCTTTGGAAGATTTAAATAACGAGGTTGACCAGTTAAACCTGGAGATCCGGAGGCTGCTCCTGAACAAAAACTCATTCAAAGAAGGTATTGCTGATAAAATCGCCGTGGTTACTACCATCTCCACCTACCGTGAGCGCATTGTAAAACTGCAGCGCGAGATCAGGATGCGGGAGGATGATTGAGAATCGCACAGATTTGACAACTCTTTTTGAAAGTTGTCAAATCTCATGCTTAACCTCAACCTTTTTTCGGCAGCCCTTTATTGTCTCTTTCCCACTCGTTATAAGCCCTGGCTTCGGCAATGTCGTATTCCAGTTCAGGGTCGATGTTTGCTTCTTCAACCTTTTTTGCTTTTTCCATTAGTTCCTCATGGTGTTCCTGCAGCCATTTAAGCTGTTTTTTGCCGTAGGAAAAGCGGGTAAACAACACAAACAATACGGGAACAATAAAAATTGATATGGTTGATGAGGCGAGCATCCCGCCTAACACGGCGATACCGATGGTGTTCCTTGACTCCGCGCCGGCCCCGGTAGCTAATACCAGCGGCAGTACACCGAACATGAAGGACATGGATGTCATGATGATCGGCCTGAAACGCAGGCTCACCGCTTCGATGGTCGACTTGAGGAGCGGCTCGCCACGGTCGACACGCAGTTTGGCGAATTCAACGATCAGGATGGCGTTCTTGGCAGACAGGCCTATAAGCGTGATCAGGCCGATTTGGGCGTAAACGTTATTGGTAATAGTTGGAGCGGTCGTTAACGCAACAATAGCGCCAAAAGCGCTTATCGGCACTGCCAGCAGCACCGAAAAAGGCACCGACCAGCTTTCGTACAAAGCCGCCAGGAAAAGGAACACAAAAATGATGGAGAACAGGAAAATATAGATAGTGATACTGCCCGCCTTGATCTCCTCGTAGCTAAGGCCCGAAAACTCGTAGGTATACCCGCGCGGCAGCGCCTTGGCCGCAATTTCCTTAAGCGCATCGAGCGACTGGCCGCTGCTGTACCCCGGCGGGATAGAGCCGGTCACTTCTGCCGAGCGGAATATGTTAAAGTGCGATATGGACGTTGCCGTAGCATCGGCCTTGTAGCTTACCAAAGTGCTTAATGGCAGCATACTGCCGGCCTGGTTGCGTACATAATATTTATTGATGTTGCTGATCAGCGCCCGGTAAGCGGTATCGGCCTCGATAACGGCATGATAAGTACGGTTATATAAGGTAAAATTGTTTACAAAAAGGCTGCCCATGAATGCCTGCATGGTGGAAAAAACATCGGATATATTTACGCCAAGCTTCTCGCACTTTTCGCGGTCTACCGTAACCGTAAAACTTGGGGTATGTGCTGTAAACGAAGAAAATGCTGTTGAAGTTGCCGGGGTCTGTTTGGCGATCGCGACAAATTTTTGAACGTTTTTTTCAAATGCGTGTATGTCATCCGTCGAGTTACCCTGTTCAATCTCCATTGAAAAACCTGCGGCTATCCCGATGCCTCTTATCGGCGGCGGCTGAATGGCCACCACGCTGGCATTTTTTATACCTGCCTTGGCTACCCGCTTTTTAATATTATCCATTATGCCCTGCACCTTGGTTTGCGGGGTAGTCCGGTCATCCCAGGGGGTTAGCATGCAAAACATGGTTCCGCTGTTATTCCCGCCGCCACCGAGTATATTAAAGCCCGATGAGCCAACATAATGCATTATGCCCGGTGTTGAGCCGACGATCTTCATCAGTTTTGCAAGCACATTATTGGAAGCGGTAGTAGAAGAAGCGTCGGGCATGGTATAGGTAACAAATAATCGGCCGCCATCTTCCGACGGAACAAAGCCTGATGGCTTAGCTTTAAACAGCATCACGGCCAAAACGCACATCACAACCAGTAAAGTAACCATCACCGCAGCATGTTTAATGCTGCGCCTTACGCCTGCCGAGTATTTTACGTTAAGCCAGTCAAAGCCTTTGTTAAACCAGTTAAAAAACTTGTCGAACCAGTTTTCCTTTCCGGAATCATGGTGTGCCGGCCTTAGCAAAAGTGTACAAAGTGCCGGGGTGAGCGACAGCGCTGTAAAAGCCGAAAAAAGTACCGATATGGCTATGGTGATGGCAAATTGCTGGTAAAGCCGGCCGACAATGCCGGGAATAAAACCAACCGGAACGAATACAGAAGCCAAAATAAGCGCAATGGCTATTACCGGCGCCGATATCTCCTTCATGGCTTGATACGTCGCTTCTTTTGGCGACATATGCTGTTCATCGATATAATGCTGTACAGCTTCTACTACAATAATGGCGTCGTCCACCACTATCCCGATAGCCAGCACAAACCCAAACATGGTGAGCGTATTGATGGTAAAGCCTAATGGGATAAAAAAACAAAAAGCCGACAAAATAGATACCGGGATGGCTAATATTGGAATGATAGTAGCGCGCCAGTTTTGCAGGAACAGAAATACGACGAACGCAACCAATGCCAGCGCCTTTAAAAGCGTAAGGACTACCTCATGCATTGACACCTGGATGATGGTAACCGATTCAAAGGGAACAACATAGTTAACATCCGGCGGAAACGATTTTTTCAGTTCGGCGAGTTTTGCATAAACATTGTCGGCCGTTTGCAGGGCATTGCTTCCCGGCGATTGAAAGATCATTAACAGCGAGCAACGATTACCATCCACAAAGGTGCCACCCGAATAGGTGAACTTGGCAAGTTCGACGCGACCTATGTCTTTCACATAGATCATCTTATCCGTACCGGGGATGTTTCTAACGATCAGCTTTTCGTATTGCTCGGGTTTATTGAGCATGCTGTTCACTATTATGCCGGTTTCAAAGGCTTGTTTTGAGTTCTGGGGCGGTGCACCTACCGCTCCGGCAGCAACATAAACGTTCTGGCCATTAAGGGCACTCGTCACATCGGATGGCATTAAATTATAGGATGCCATTTTATCCGGATCAAGCCATATCCGCATGGCGAATTGGTCAGTTCGCGCGCTTACATCACCCACACCAGGCACGCGTAACATAGCATCTTCAATAAATGTATTGGTATAGTTATCAAGGAAAGTAATGTTATGCGTCTTTTTTGGCGAGTACACGGCTACCAGCATCAATTGGTCGGGGTTGCTGGCGCGTACGGTGGCACCGAGTTTACTTACAACGGATGGCAGCAGGGGCGCTGCAATCCCTACACGGTTTTGCACGTTAAGCGCGGCAATCTGCGGGTTAGTTCCAATGTTAAAGGTTACACGCAAACTCATGCTGCCGCTATTACTGCTGGTGCTTTGCATGTATTCCATGCCCGGCGTCCCGTTTACCTGTTCCTCAATGGGGATGGCGGTTGTTTGCTCTACCGTTTCAGCATCAGCGCCCGTGTATGAGGCGTTCACGCCAACGCTCGGAGGCGTAATATTTGGATATTGGTCAACGGCAAGGTTGAAAACGCATATCACCCCCGATATCATCAAAACAAGAGCAATGACGATGGCGGTTACCGGCCGTTTTATAAAAGTATTGGCGATCATTTTTTTTTGCAGTCTAAAGTCTTGAGTCCAAAGTCTTGAGTCTAAAGTCTTGAGTCATTTATTCCTCGTTTGTTTTTACTTTTGACTTAAGACATTCGACTCAAGACTAACCACCCCCCTCTGCACTATGCAGGTCGCGTGATTTTTGTAATTCAAATTCCAGTTCCGGGTCGATATTTTGAGCTTCAACCTTTTTCGCCTTTTCCATCAGTTCTTTATGATGTGCCTTCAGGTAGTCCAATTTCTCCTTACCGTAAGCCCAGCGGGTGATGATAACGAACAGTACCGGTACCACAAAGATGGCTATGGAAGAAGCGGCGGTCATGCCCCCCAGTACGGTCAGGCCTATGGTCCGCCGGGCTACCGCGCCGGCGCCGGATGCAAACACCAGCGGCAGAACACCCAGGATGAAGGCCATCGACGTCATGATGATCGGGCGCAAACGAAGACTTACGGCATCAAGCGTAGATGCAAGCAGATCCTCGCCGCGGTCCACGCGCACCTTGGCAAACTCCACGATAAGGATAGCATTTTTTGCGGCCAGCCCGATCAGTGTGATCAAGCCTATCTGGGCATAAACGTTATCGGTAAGCGAAGGCACCAGCGCCAATGCCAGGATAGCCCCAAACGCGCCTATCGGCACTGCAAGCAGTACTGAAAATGGTACCGACCAGCTTTCATAAAGCGCGGCCAGGAACAGGAAGACGAACGTGATGGAGAATGCGAATATGTACATAGTGACCGAGCCTGCCTTCAATTCCTCGTAGCTTAGACCCGAAAATTCATAAGTGTATCCCTGGGGCAGGAGCCTGTTTGCCAATCCCGTTAACGCCGCCAGGGCATCAGAGGAGCTTACGCCCGGTGGCGATGAACCGTCAATTTCCGCGGAGCGGAAAATATTAAAGTGCGAAATAAGCGGCGCAGCTTCAACTGGCGCAAAACTGATCACCGTACCCAGCGGCACCATCTTGTTGTTTGAGTTGCGCACGTAATACTTATTCATATCGGTTACCAGTGCACGATAGGCAGTATCCGCCTGTACCACCACGTGAAAAGTACGGTTATAGGTTGTAAAGTCGTTAATATACAAACTACCCATAAAGGCCTGGATGGTGGTAAAAACATCCGATATGCTGACACCGAGCTTTTCACACTTTTCCCGGTCGACTGTAAGACTCATATTGGGTGTGTGGGCGGTATAGAAGGTATAAGCCTTGGTGATTGCCGGATTTTTATTGGCCGAATCGATAAAACGGTTTACCACCCGCTCAAAATCCTGCAGGTTATCATTGGTGCTCCGCTGCTCTATCTGCATACTGAAACCTATAGTTGAGCCTACACCGGGAAGGGGTGAGGGTTGTATTACTTCAACGCTGGCATTGGTAACGCCGGCATCGCGAATGCGCTTTTGCATTACGCTGATAATGCCGGGCACCTGTTGTTCAGTCGTACTACGCTCCTCCCAGGGCTTTAACTGAATGTAAATAGTGCCGTTATTGGAGTTGCTGGCGTTAGTTACTACGTTAAGGCCCGACAGTGCGGCATAGTGCCCGACGCCCGGGGTCGAAGCAACCACCGCCATTAGTTTGGACATGATATTAACCGATTGGGCGGTTGATGATGCCGGCGGCAACTGGTAGGTTACGTACAGGTTGCCATCATCCTCTGACGGGATAAAGCCGGTGGGCTTACCCTCGAACAGGAAGTAAGCACCCACGCAAACGCAAACCAGTAAGATAACAATATATTTCGCGCCGCTGATGCTGCGCCGTACACCTTCGGTATATTTTGCGGTTACCCTATCAAACCAGGCGTTAAACTTAGTGAACCATCCTGTAAGACCTTTGTTCTTTTTTGATTCATCAGTCGGCTTTAAAAGCAGGGTACAAAGGGCAGGGGTTAATGACAATGCTATAAATGCCGAAATGATCACCGATATCGCAATAGTTATGGCAAACTGCTGGTATAGCCTGCCCACGATGCCCGGGATAAACCCAACAGGCACAAACACAGCTGCAAGTATCAAAGCAATAGCCACAACAGGCGCCGAAATATCCTTCATCGCCTGGTAGGTAGCCTCCTTAGCCGTCATTTTATCATGATCGATATAATGCTGAACGGCCTCTACCACGATGATGGCATCATCCACCACAATACCAATAGCCAGCACAAAACCAAACATGGTTAGGGTATTGATGGTAAAGCCCAGCGGGATAAAAAAGCAGAAGGTGCCAAAAATGGATACCGGGATGGCGAGAATAGGAATTAGCGTTGATCTGAAGGTTTGAAGGAACAGGAACACGACGATAGCCACAAGGCCAAGGGTCATTAACAAAGTCCGTACAACATCCGTCATCGAAACTTTTACCACCGTTACCGATTCAAACGGAACGCTATAGGCAACGTCGGTGGGGAAGGTTTGCTGCAGCTTGGCAAGCTCCTCGTACACGCCGTTGGCGGTTTGGAGTGCATTGCTGCCCGGCGCCTGGTATATTTGCAGATAAGATGCGCGGTGCCCATCGACAAATGAGTTGCTCGAAAAAGTAAATTTACCCAATTCTATGCGGGCAACATCCTTCAGGTAAACCAGTTCGCCGGTTTGGGGATTGTTTTTTATAATGATGTTTTCAAAGTCCGAAACCTTGCTCAAACGGCCGTTTACCAAAATACCCAGTTCATAGGTTTGCGTAGGCGCCTGCGGTGGCACGCCCGCAGTACCTGCGGCTACCTGCACGTTCTGTGCTGTTAAAGCGGTGATAATATCCTGCGGCTCAATGCTGTAACCGGCCATTTTTTGCGGGTTCATCCAAATGCGCATACTAAAATCATCGGTAAAACGGCTGATGGTGCCAACTCCCGGCACACGCAGCAGCGCATCCTGAACAAATATATTGGTATAGTTATCCAGGAACGTTATGTTGTGGCTATCTTTTGGCGCGTATATAGCCACCATCATCAGCATGCTGGGGTTTACCGCACGTACGGTTAGGCCCAGCCGGCTGGCTGCAGCAGGCAACAAGGGCGTAGCGATGCTCACCCGGTTTTGCACGTCGAGTGCCGCAACGTCTATGTTGGTGCCTATTTGGAACGTTACGTTAAGCTGCATGGCGCCGTTGTTGGTGCTGTTGCTCTGCATGTATTCCATGCCTGGCGAGCCATTCACCTGTTCTTCAATAGGCGTCGCTACGGTTTGCTCCACGGTTTGAGCATCTGCGCCAATAAACTGTCCGTTCACCTGCACCACGGGCGGGGTAATATCAGGGTATTGGTCAATAGGCAGCAGCAAAATACAGACGGTCCCGGTAATTACCAGTACGATAGAAATAACTATTGCAGTTACGGGCCGCTTTATAAAGGTATTAGCAATCATTTTTTTTTAAGTCTTTTTCTAAGTCTAAAGTCTTAAGTCTGAAGTCGAAAGTCTTTAGTCGAAAGTCTGAAGTCACCATTTATTGTCTTAATTTGACTATTGACTTAAGACTTTCGACTTAAGACTTAAAATCATCCACCGCGTCCGCCTCTGCCGCCGCCCGGACCTACTTTATTTGCTGTTGTAATGCGAACACCGTCGTGCAATGATTGCAAACCGTCGACAATCAGACGGTCGCCGGCTTTTACACCGCTTTTGATAATGATATCAGCCCCGATGACCTGGCCTGTTTGCACCTTTTTTTGCACGGCGATCAGCTTTGGCTTATTGGCACTTGCGGCGGCTTTTTTGTCCATTTTTTTAAGGCTGTCAGGACTCACTTTTATTAGCGTGTCCTTCGCCACGTACACAAAGTATTCGCCCATTTGCTCAACAACCGCTTTGTTCGGTACCACCAGTTGCGGTCCTACATCCTGGTTGTGCACGCGAACCTGGCAGCTCATACCGGGGCGCAACAGGCGCTCATTGTTATCAAATACCAGGCGTATCCTGATGGAGCCTGTTTGCGGATCAACTGCACGGTCAATTACGGATAGTTTGCCCAAACCCTTATAGAGCGAATTATCGGGCAATAACAGGGTGAAAAGGGAGTCTACAGGATTTTTCGAGCGCTGCAGCTTTTCAAAAAACAGCAGGTTTTTCTCGTTGATAATAAAGTCAACCGCTATAGGGTTATCGGATGACAAGGAATCCAGCGTTGTTATGCCGGGTGAAACAACCTCGCCTAACCTCACCTGGCTAATGCCTATTGTTCCGGTAAAAGGCGCGTATACAGTAGCGTAGGTGAAATTGGTTTTCGCGGTTTTTACTGCCTGTTCCGAAGCCTGAACAGTGCTCTTGGCTTGTTCCAGTGTTATTACTGCGTGGTCGTATTGCTGTTTGGCAACTGCGTTATATTTATTCAGATAAACATAGCGGTCGGCATCCTGCTGTGCTTCAACCAACCCGCTTTCAGAAACTCTAAGGTTGGCCACAGCCTGGTCATACGCGGCCTGGTAAAGGCGTTCGTCAATCTCGTAAAGCTTTTGCCCCTTGCTCACCTCGGTGCCTTCAGTAAAATAAACACCCGTAATTGCGCCGGTCACCTGTGGCAGCAAGTTCACCTGGTTTAACGCTCTCATGGTAGCCGGGTACTTATCGTAGTATTGTACTTGTTTTGGCTTAAGCTTCATCAGGTTAACCGGAACCTCCGGATTTGGCGGCGCCTGCTTTTTTTGGCACGCAGACAGAATAACACAGCCGGCCAAAAAAGTATTTAATATAACTCTGTTCATAGAGGTTGTTGGTTTGTGCATTTAATATGAAATTGTTCCCATTGCTTTTTCCAGGTCGACTTTGTTTGACAATACCTGGAACAGTGCATTTAAATAATTTATTTCTGAGGTTATCAGGTTGGTTTCCGCTGTCACCACATTTAAATAAGGCACTATGCCTTGCCTGTACTGCAGCGTAACCACAAAAAACACCCGCTTTGCCAGGCTTACATTTTTTTGCAGAACCTGTAAATCGTAATAGTTGCCTTTATAATCGGCCAGCGCCGTAGTATACTGCACATTTATCTGCGATTTAAGGTCGGTTTGCTGCCAGTCAATTATCTGCGCCTGCAGCCTTGCCTTGTGCAAATTATTCAACCTGGCAAATCCGGTAAAAATAGGCATGGTTAAAGTTAACCCTACTGTTGACCCGGGATAACCGGTTGAAAAGAGTTCGGATAAATGATCGTTTTGATACGACAGGTTGTAGTTGAAGAAGCCTGAAAGCGTCGGCAAAAATGAGTATTTATAATAATTTACGGTTTGCTGCTGCAGCGCCTTGTCGGTATTCAGCAATTGGAACTCTATCCTTTTTTCAAATTGTAGTTGCTGGCTGGTATCGATATGAATATTTTTCATCATTTCCAGCGTATCAAACACCACATTAAATTGTTGTTCAGTCGGAAAGCCCATCAGCTGTTTTAAGGAGGCATACTGCGGAACCACATTCTCGTTTGCCTGCTTCAGTTGTGCCTTTGTATTATTCAGGGTAATCTCAGCCTGCTCGTAATCGGTTTCGTCCACTATGCCGCCGACATACTGGTGGTACGCGTCCCGGTAGCTTTTGCCAAATTCAGCGGTATCTTCCTTCAATACATTTATCTGTTCAAGCGTGAGCAATAACGAATAAAAGGACTTTGTTACGTTGGATACAACTGCGATTTTAGTACTATCAGTTATTTGGTTTGCTTGTGTTATATACAAAGGGGCGCTTTTGTAGGCATATAACAAGCTTGGATTAAATATCTGCTGCGTAAGCGAAGCACCGGGAAAAAAGGTATAGCCGTTGCCGCCCGACGAATTGGGTGTGACTGTAGCAACACCATTTGCACCAGAGGTTTGTGTGGCGCCGGTTCGCTGCAAATAATGGGTGAGCGTCCCATCCACGTTTATCTGTGGCAATGCAGTGGATAACGCGATGGCATTATTAAGGTGTGCTACCTGGATATTTATTTGCGATTCGTTTAGCGCCGGCTGGTGCAATAGCGCATATTCAACGCACTGCTGAAGTGTAAAATATTGGTCGGTACTGTTTTTACTGGTGTCTTTTACCTTAACGGGTTGCAGCAAGCTAACTTTGCTGGTATCTTCAACCGGCGGCGCTGCGGTACTGCTGGCCTTTGAGTTTTGTGCAAAAACAGACGGCGATAAACAAAGCAAGAAGGTGCTAAACAGTATAATACGTGACAGCGCCTGGCGAAAGGAAATGATGTGCATGTTGAACCGGGTGATCTGTATTTTTTTACTATTAAAAAAATATCTCATACATAAGCCTGATAATAAATATATTACCTACTGGTATTTTTTACATATACAATTTCGGATATGTTTTGTAAAGGTGTGAAAAACATGTGGCGATTGCAGTAACAATTTTGTTAACTTGATTTAGCGGCATTCATAATAATAATATTGTTACCGAAAAGCTAATATTAAAAAATTTCAGGAAAAATTGATTAGGGCTTTGAGGGTTTATAACCATGATGCCGGTTTTGGCCCGGCACTCTTCCTTTTACCTTCTTCGTTCGCCATAGCACCAGCGACGGCGGATTCACCTTACACCTCAAACAGCGATAGTTTTGTCGGGGCGCGGGTCATCCGGTAATATTTCCATTGCAGGGTGATGGACATACGCGGCATACCAGCGGATGGCGCTCACCACATCAAGCGCATCTTCAGCTTTTATATCAATCGTTTCAAAGGCATACAGCGTTTTGCCGGCATAACCGTAAAGCTGTATTTCGCCGTCACTGGCGTCAAAATGTTCATCATCCAGGCAGTAAACCCTGATCTTTAACGGCGTATCCCGCGAGTGGATCACATCCCGGCAGATATTTTTTGGGTCGGTTACCAATAAATAAACATTTCCATCCATAAACCAATAACAACTTTTTTTGCCGATAGTTTACCCCAACAGAGATTTTAACGGGTACATCCAAGTCTGTCTCACACTTTAACAGCATCTAAATATCAAAAAATAATCGGTCGAAAAATATACCGGGTAAATTTAAACCCTGTGTGTGGGGACGGATTTCCCCGACAATCAGGCTAAAGGACTGAATGTGTTGAAAGTACCGTTAGAAAACAGCTTTTTATATTTGGCACCCGCTTTGAGTTATGGTTTGCACCCATCCCAATGGGTTTGTTTTTCATAGGTAGATGTAGGGCCAAAAAACTGCGAGAGTTTTCTGGCCTTTTTTTTTGACACACTTTTTCCGGCAGGACATCGCCGCTCGAAACAACGTTCCGGAAACGACTTTTCTAAATTTCTATAAAATGTGCATTACCTTCAATTGTCGTAATAAAGTTTTTTATTTTTGGAGCCGCAAATCACTTACTTATGATCAAGGTAAACATCCCCCGTCTCGATTTAAATAATTATGTAAATGGCAACGCCGGACAACGTAAGCAATTTTCGGATGATATTGGCGAAGCGTTTAACGAAACAGGTTTTGTTACAATTAACAACCATGGCTTGGATAAAGCGCTCATCGATAAATTATATGCCGACGTTAAAGCCCTTTTTGCATTGCCCGACGCGGTGAAAATGAAATACGAGGTACCGGGCCTTGCCGGCCAGCGGGGCTATACCAGTAAAGGTAAGGAGACAGCGAAAGGCTTTACCGCACCCGACCTGAAGGAGTTTTGGCAGATTGGCCAAATTGTTAACGATGATGATCAGCTCAAAAATGAGTACCCCGAAAATCTGTCTGTTGAAGAAATACCTGACTTTAATACAACCACCGAAACTGTTTATAAAAAGCTGGAATATGCGGGTATTCATCTGTTAAGAGCAATTGCCGTTTATCTCGGTTTGCCGGAGGGCTATTTTGACGATAAAGTGCATAACGGAAATTCAATCCTCCGAACATTGCACTATTTCCCGATAACCGACCCGGATGCGCTGGCGCCCGACGCTGTTCGTGCCGGTGCGCATGAAGATATCAACCTGATCACCCTGCTTATCGGGGCAAGCGCCGATGGGCTGGAGTTGCTCACCCGCGAAAATGAATGGTTCCCGGTAAAAGCATACGGCGAAGACCTGGTGGTTAATGTTGGCGATATGCTGCAGCGCTTAACCAATAACAAGCTAAAGTCGACCACTCACCGGGTGGTTAATCCGCCGCGCGAGCTGATGAAATTTTCGCGTTATTCGGTGCCCTTTTTCCTGCACCCGAAATCGGGCATGGACCTGAGTTGTTTGCCATCCTGTATCGACCAAGATCACCCTAAACAGTATGACGACATTAACGCCGGCGACTACCTGGATGAAAGGCTGAGGGAGATTGGGTTGAAGAAGTGAGGTTAAAGGTAAAAGGCGAAAGGTAAAAGGTGAAAGGTAAAAGGCGAAAGGTGAAAGGTGAAAGGTGATTTTACCTTTATTCTTTTTATAATGCCCTGACACAATTTGAGG
>JABDHD010000031.1 GCA_013285685.1 Bacteroidota bacterium | reverse complement strand
TGTGCACGGGTCGCTGGGCAAGCTGCGCCCGCTGACAGCAGTTCACAACACAATGCATTAAATAATACCGTCAGTCTTTTTTACGGTTCCATCGGGAAGCAATCGCCATTATACAATGGCACCGAATACTACTTTTACGACCCGATCATAAAGGGAAATGCCTACTATGCAGATGTCAACTCGTTTACACCGGGCTCGGTTTTTTATGACAATATGCATTTTACCGGTGTGCCAATGCTCTACGATATTTACGGCGACCAGGTGGTAATTTTGCTGTACAACCATTTTACCAAATGTACTTTGATAAAAGATAAGGTTAGCAGTTTCGATTTCCTCGATCATCATTTTGTCCGCATCGATACAGTAACTTTTTTAAATAATCCTGCCATAAAACCCGGTTATTACGATGAGTTGTACGCCGGTCGTCTGCAGGTGCTGGCACGGTACTCCAAAAGCATCCAGGTCACTACCGGCGGACAAACAAGCGAATCTTATTTCAACTACTCAAAGGATTACTATATCAGGAAAAACAATATTTATTACAACTTTTCAAGCCAGGGAGCTTTGCTCGACATTCTTAAAGACAAGAAAAAAGAGATTCAAAAATATTTAAAGGAAAATCAAGTCAAGTATCGCAGAAACCCCGAAGAGGCAATGGTCAAAATTGCATCTTATTATGACCATTTAACCAATTAATATGAAAAAAGCCTACCTTCTCAGTTTTTGTCTGTTTGTCTTTTTGCGGGTGTCCTATGCCCAACAGGGAAACAATAAATTGATCAGCGTCAATTTTCAGCAGGCGAGTATAACGCAAGTCGTTAACGATATTGAATCAAAAACCAGTTATCATTTTTACTATGATGCCGCGCAGTTTGATAGTTTAAAGGTTACCCTGCAGGTTACCAATAAGCCGTTGGCCACTATTTTGGACCTGGCCTTTGACAAAACCAATTACCATTACGCCATTACCACCCGGCAGCAGGTGTTTCTTACAAGGGGACGGCAGATAAAAGTAGAACTCGCTCCCGGCTTTGCCGAGACGGCAGCCGTTAACGTGCCCAAGCAAGCCGCAGTTGCCGATTATACCGATGAAGCCGACAAAAAAGTGCCGGATGCAACCACTGAAAACAAACTCTATGAAATCGGCGTCCGGACAAATACCATAAAACCAGGAAATTCAACTATAAGCGGATACATCCGAAACATTAAGTCGGGGGAAGCAATTGTTGGCGCCAGCATTTACGTGGCCAGTACCAAAAGCGGGGTGGCTACGGATCAGTTCGGATATTTCACCTTAACGCTTCCACGCGGCAGGCAAGTCCTGAATGTAAAAGGACTGGGTATGCGCGACACCAGGAGGCAGATCATTCTGTATTCAGACGGTAAGCTGAATATCGAGATGCAGGAACAGGTGAACAGCCTGAAAGAAGTAAAAATATCAGCCGATAAAGTGGCTAATGTTAAAAGCGTTGAGCTGGGGGTTACACGCCTCGATATTAAAAATATCAAACAAATTCCTACTGCTTTCGGCGAAACGGATGTTTTAAAAGTGGTGCTCACGTTGCCGGGTGTTACATCGGTTGGCGAAGCAACCACCGGCTTTAACGTGCGGGGCGGTTCGGCGGATGAAAACCTGATCTTGCTCAACGGTTCAACCATTTATAACCCTGCACACTTTTTTGGGTTTTTTGCGGCATTTAACCCGGATATCGTAAAAGATATTGAATTGTACAAAAGCAGCATACCCGAAAAATACGGAGGCCGCTTGTCATCTGTGCTTGAAGTAACCGACCGCGAAGGCAATAAAAAAATATTTACCGGCTCGGCAGGTATCGGTTTATTAACCAGCCGTTTTAATATTGAAGGACCGATCGTAAAGGATAAAACCTCTTTTATTTTCGGCGCAAGAACCTCCTATTCCAACTGGCTGCTGAGCTTACTACCGCAGGCTTATAAAAACAGCGCTGCCTCCTTTTACGACATGAACCTCGACATCAGTCACCAGATTAATGAGAAGAATAATCTGTACGTATCCAGCTATATCAGCAATGATAATTTTAAGCTGAACAGCGATACCCTTTACCAGTACAGGAACGAAAACATTAACATGAAGTGGAAGCACAACTTCAACACCAAACTGTTTAGTTTAATAACCGCCGGATACGACCGGTATCAGTACAGCATATCGAGCACTGCAAACCCGGTGAACGGATATGACCTGGGCTATAATATCAACCAGTCAAACTTCAGAGCGGACTTCACCTATTATTTAAGCAGCAAGCATACTATTGATTTCGGGCTTACATCTATCTATTATTACACCCAACCGGGAACTTACGAGCCCGATGGCAAAGGCTCGCTTGTGTTGCCGCAAGTGATAGCGCCCGAACAGGCCGCCGAAAGTGCAATTTATATTGGCGACAAGTACGAAATAAACAGCAACCTCGAGGTTAGCGCCGGATTGCGATATAATGTATACAATTACATTGGCGCACAAACAGTCGATACGTACGCGCCAAACCTGCCAAAAATTGCAGATAACGTTGTGGACAGCACGCACTACCAGGGCGGCAAGATCATCAATTCCTACGCAGCGCCTGATGTACGCCTGGCCGCGCGTTACCTTTTAAATGAAGATCTGTCTATAAAAGTCGGCTACAATACCCTGCACCAGTATATACATCTACTATCAAACTCGACTGCCATTTCACCTACTGACGTTTATAAACTAAGTGACCCGAATATCAAACCTGAATATGGCGACCAGGCATCACTCGGGCTGTTTAAGAATGCGGCGAACAACACCATAGAAATGTCTGTTGAAGGCTACTATAAGCGGTTGCGGAATGTACTTGACTACCGTAGCGGGGCAGTATTAATTTTGAACCAGCATGTTGAACAGGATGTGATTAATGATGAAGGGAAGGCATACGGCGTGGAATTTTTGCTGAAAAAAACCGCCGGTAAGCTAAACGGGTGGTTAAGCTATACCTATTCGCGCACCATGCTGCGGCAGGATGACCCGAACGCAGGCGAGCTGATCAATGGCGGTTCGTGGTACCCGGCTGACTACGATAAACCCAACGCCTTTAATTTTACCGGTAATTATAAGTTTACCCACCGATACAGCATGTCGCTGGACGTTGCTTACAGCACCGGCAGGCCAATCACTTTGCCAATAGCCAAGTATGAGTATGCAGGGTCGGAAAGGGTATTTTATTCAGATCGGAACGCATACCGGATACCCGATTATTTCAGGTCGGATTTTTCGATCAACATTGAAGGCAACCACCGGGTGCACCAGTTTTTTCACAACTCGTGGAGCGTAGGCGTATATAATTTAACCGGCCGTCAAAATGCTTATTCCACCTTCTTTACGGAACAGGGCGGAGTGATCAGCGGGTATAAATTGTCCATTTTTGCATCGCCCATTCCGTTTATTAATTATAATATCAGATTCTGATCATCATGGGAGACGATTTGAATCCCATGGCCGCGGAGAATCATAAAGGTTCGATTTGCAATAGGATGTAATGAGACAAAGAGCTGTATACTTAATAATTGCATTTTTTATTGTGGGATGTAAGAAGCCATATAATCCTCCGGTAATCAATTCGCCAAATAGCTACCTGGTGGTGGACGGCGTAATCAATAGCGGCTCCGATTCAACAATCATAAAGTTGAGCCGGACAGTCAACCTATCAAGCTCGACAACAGTTAACCCGGTAACCGGCGGTATTCTTGCTGTGGAAAGCGACCAAAATACCATTTACCCTTTGCAGGAGTTAGGCGGCGGAAAATATGGAATTGCCGGCCTGACCCTCGACAGCACCCGTAAATATCGTTTAAAGATACAGGCAGCCGGCGAGCAATATCTGTCGGATTTTGTGCCGGTAGTTAATGCCCCTCCGATTGATACGGTTAGCTTCGATATACACACCAATGGCGTACAGCTTAATGTGAGCACCCACGACCCTAAGAGCCAAACCCATTATTATCGCTGGGACTATGGGGAGAGCTGGATATTTCATTCAAATTACCTCTCGGGTTATTATTCAAACGGCGATACCGTGATCGAACGGAATCCAGGCAATGAAGTTTACCAATGTTGGGGAAGTGATACTTCGAGCAACATTGTAATTGCCTCATCAGCAACATTATCGAAGGACGTTATATCGAACAATCCAGTGATCTTTATATCATCATCCTCAGAAAAGCTGGGTACTAAATATAGCATATTGGTAAAGGAATATGGCTTAACCGGTGACTCTTATAATTTTTGGAAGGCCTTGAAGTCGAGTTCCGAAGAGTTGGGCGGAATATTTGACCCGCAGCCCACGCAGATCGCCAGTAACATTCACTCGCTGACGCACCCTTCCGAACCGGTTATCGGGTACGTTAGTGCAGGCAGGGTGACCAGCAAACGTATATTCATCACGAATAACCAGCTCCCCGGTTGGGTGCCGGCACTGATTTATAAGGATTGTCCAATCGATTCGCTCTACCTTCATTATTACGGGCTGGGCGCAACCGTGCCGATAAACCAGGAAAATGAATACTTTAATATAAATCCGAAATTTGCGCTTATTCCGCTGCAAGCTATCGTCGTGGTAAGCCCTTTCGGGTCGACGATCGTCGGGCATACAGGCACATCGCGTGAATGCGCTGATTGTACTATAAGGGGAACAAATAAGCAGCCTGCTTTTTGGAAATGAGAGAACGATGAAAAAAAGGTATGTTTTTTTGATTTTGCTTATTTTGGCAATGGCCTGCAGAAAGGTCTACGATCCGCCTGTTGTTGCCGCCAATGCAAATTATTTAGTTGTGGAAGGTATAATTAATACTGGCTCCGACTCCACCATATTTAATTTGAGCCGAACGGTAAATATAAAACAAAAAATAGTGGCTAATCCCGAATTAAACGCGGCTGTATCTGTCGAAAGCGACAATAATCGTATTTATCCGCTGCAAGCAGCCGGTAATGGCAAATATGTTTCGCCGGGCTTAAACCTGGATAATACCCGCACCTATCGTTTGCGCATCAACACAGCCGACGGCAAGGCCTACCTTTCTGATTTCCTTACGCCTAAAGTAAGCCCGCCGATTGACAGCGTTGGCTATACTGTCGAATCAAACGGAGTCCAGGTCTATTTAAACACACATGATCCGGCGAATGCCACGCGCTACTATTTGTGGCAGTATAACGAAACATGGATGTTCAACTCGTTTTTTGACTCGGAATTTATTATAAGCGGGGATACAGTTGCGTTAAGGCCGGCAAACCAGCAAATATATTATTGTTTCACTTCGGATAGCACCAGCACTATCGTTTTAAACTCATCGGCTAAATTATCCCAGGATGTAATTTATCAAACGCCGATAACCTTTTTGGCCTCCACATCTGAAAAAATTGAAGACAGATATAGTATCCTGATCAAACAATATGCTTTGACGCCAGATGCCTATAACTATTACCAGCTGTTAAAAACCAATACCGAAAACCTTGGAAGTATATTTGATGCCCAACCCTCGCAACTGCCGGGAAATATTCACGAGGTAGGTAATCCTGCCGAACCGGTCATTGGCTACATATCCGCCGGTACCGTATCTCAAAAACGAATATTTATCGACAGCCGGAATTTACCGGCATGGCTTCCTTATACCTATTATGACATGATCAATTGCGCGGCAGATGTAATGGCAATCAACACGCAGGCAGAAATCGACTTTTATTATTTACATAATCCGCCATACTATATGCCAACGACAGCACCGGGGGCCGGCGCCTATCCAATTTGCGTTGATTGTACGCTAAGAGGAACCAAAACTGTGCCCAGCTTTTGGAAATGAAGATAGATAAAACAGAAAGTGAAAAGATTTAAATAAATTGTACCTTAAAAGAATGATAACCATAAACTAAAACCCTGATATGAGAATTATTAAAAAAACAGGTGCGCTGGTATCCTTATCGATGCTGTTTTCATTCCTGTTATTAAACAGCGAGGCGCAAGTTATCCAGGCAGTTCAAAACAGCTTTAATCTATATAAACAAAGCGCATTGCAGGAGAAAATATTTGTTCATACGGATAAGAATATATACCTGCCAGGGGAAATCGTATGGTTTAAAGTGTATTGTGTTGACGGCAACGACCATAAACCGCTCCATGTAAGCAAGGTTGTTTACGTCGATATTTTGGATAACAGCCAGAACCGGGTAGTTGAAGGGAAAATAGCCCTTAAAAACGGAGAAGGTGATGGTTCTTTGTATATCCCGGTAAGCGTTGGCAATGGAAATTACAAGTTTAGAGCCTATACCAGCTGGATGAAAAACTTTAGCCCCGAGTATTATTTTGAAAAGCAGATCACGCTTATCAATCCACTCAGGATACCCGAAAAGCTGGCAAGGACGGTTTCAAGCGATTATGATATTCAATTTTTTCCCGAGGGGGGCAACCTCGTTGCGGGGATAAAGAGCTTGGTGGCGTTTAAAGCTGTAGGGCAAGGCGGTAAGGGTACGGATGTAAACGGCGTAATAATAGATGCAAAAAATGATACCGTTGCCCGGTTTAAATCAGCTCATTTTGGCATGGGGAGCTTCACATTTACACCTGCCGCCGCCGAAATTTACAGGGCTGTGGTAAAAAACGGGGATAACCAGCCTGTTACAAAACCCCTGCCCGATGTAAACAGCCAGGGATATGTGATGGCCCTGACAGATGGCGGCAATGCTTTAAATGTTTCGGTTACAACGACTGATAATACAGCGGGCAACGTATATTTATTTGCGCACACCGGCCAAACCGTAAAAGTAGCGGAGAGTGCTGCGTTTGCTAACGGAACAGCACATTTCTCGATCAGTAAAGACCAATTGGGTGAAGGTATTTCACATTTCACCATTTTTAATAACGCAAAACAGCCGGTTTGTGAACGACTTTATTTTAAAAGGCCGCAACAACAGCTGCTAATCACCGCTGCATCGGACCAGCAGCGATACGGAACACGTAAACACGTAAACGTTAGTGTTTCAGCCAAGAGCCCTTCAGGTAGCACACTTACTGCAGACATGTCAATGGCGGTTTATCGTATCGACTCTTTACAGTCTGTCGATGAGAGCAATATCTTTAGCTATTTATGGCTGAGCTCGGATTTAAAAGGGCACGTTGAATCGCCGGGATATTATTTTACCAATGTCAACGCCGAAACCGACAAGGCCCTGGATGACCTGCTGCTCACACAGGGTTGGAGCAGGTTTGCGTGGAACGACGTACTCGACAACAAAACGCCGGCATTTAATTTTTTGCCTGAATACGACGGTCACATTATCACCGCCAAAATTGTTAATACCCAAAACAACACGCCTGCACAGGGCATTATCACCTACCTGGGCGTACCCGGTAAGCGCGTGCAGCTTTATACGGCACAAAGCGACTCGCTGGGTCATTTGTCTTTTTTTACCAAAGATCTTTACGGCCCCGGCGAACTGATCGTTCAAACCAATGAACTGATAGACAGCACTTACCGTATTGACATGATAAGCCCTTTTTCCGAACAATATTCGCACACCAGTTTGCCTGTATTTACATTCCATGGCGATATGACAAGGGCGCTTGAGGATCACAGCCTGGGCATACAGGCCCTTAACATTTATACGGGCAACTTGCTAAAACAGTATTATAACCCGGTAACGGATAGCAGTGCATTTTACGGGCCGCCATACAAGACCTACAAACTGGATGATTTTACCCGTTTTACAACAATGGAAGAGGATTTGCGGGAGTATGTTTCGGAAGATAATATCGTAAATAGCCGGGGCAATTTCCATATCAAAGTGCTTAATGGGCGCGGCTTTTTAGACGGCGACCCGCTTTGCCTGGTTGACGGAGTGCCGATTTTTAACATCAATAAGATATTTACCATCGACCCGTTGAAGGTCCGCAAACTGGAGGTAATGCCATTCAGGTATTACTATGGACCGGCCGAAGCCGAAGGTGTATTTAGCTTTACAACCTATAAAGGCGACCTAGGCGGCGTAGAACTTGATCCCCGCGCGATTGTAGTTGATTATGAGGGTATGCAGCTGCACCGGGAGTTCTACTCGCCCACCTATGACACCGAAGCGCAGGCCAATAGCCGTATCCCCGATTTCCGAAACGTGTTATACTGGACACCCGAAGTAAATACAAGCGGCCCGGTGTCCTTTTATACTTCTGATCAGCCCGGAAAATATGTTGGGGTGGTACAGGGTCTTACCACGAACGGCGACGCCGGCAGCCAGTATTTTATGTTTGAAGTAAAATAAGATTAGCGATTGGGAGGCGTTGAGGTGCTGACATGACATCACGGTTTTTTTTACTTGCGGCCTTTATGTTGATCGGAGCTTGTTTTCGCGCTTCGGCACAAAAAGTTACGCTTGATTATTATTTTAATCACGAGGTTCGAAAAACAGCCGGGGGCGTGGTAGAACGCTACCATTATACCTGGGAAGATAAAACCAACAGCGGCTTTTCAATTTTTGGCAATGCGTTTAAAAAAGCGGGCGCTACGCTTGATACCCTCGGCGAAGCCCCTACCGCTGCTAATTTGAAGGGAACGGCAATTTATATCATCGTTGACCCCGACACAAAAAAGGAAAGCCCCGACCCGAAGTATATCCTGCCTGAAAATATTTTGCCGATTGCCGCCTGGGTTAAGCAGGGTGGTGTGCTGGTGATGATGGCAAACGACAGCGCCAATGTGGAGCTTCCACACTTCAACAACCTGGCTTCAGTATTCGGAATGCACTTTAATGATGACCTGCAAAATCATGTGGTTGACGATGCCCATTTTGCAGATGGGGCGGTGATCACAAGGGGATACCCGATGTTTAAAACGGCGCATAAGATATTTATGAAGGACGTTTGCTCTATTGCCACCGCAGGCCCGGCAAAGCCCGCGCTAAAAAATAAGGCCGGCGCAACCATTATCGCGGTAGCCAAATATGGAAAAGGAACTGTTTTTGCCGTTGGCGACCCCTGGTTTTATAACGAGTATGTGAATGGCCGCTTACCGAAGGGCTATGAAAACGACAAAGCAGCGAACGATGTAGCGCGGTGGCTATTGGCTCAGGTTACACATCTGTCGAATTAGTTTAGATCATTTTGCTTTTCAAATTACACTTTTTATCTAAAATTATTCTTACCTTAGCTTATGGATAGAAAACTGTCCAAATAATTTAGACAATTGTCCGGGTTTTACCATGATAATAGCAGATAATGATATAGAGGAAAAATTAAATAAAGAAGTGAGATCTTTATTAAAAAGCGTAAATAAAGACGCGAATATTCCCTTTGGCGGCGACCAGGTTACTTTCAGCGATTTTCTTTCTAACAAGATGCTAATCGTATTTTCAATTCGGGAAGGGATTTCCTATTCTTTTTTTAACCTCATTAAAGAAACATCGCCTTTCAATGAATTCTATTGGGCTGATCTGCTTGATATTTCAACCAAATCTTTGCACAGGTATAAAAAATCTCTGAAGCATTTTAAACCTACTCATTCTGAAAAAATTATAGAGATGGCAGAAGTGACCAAACTGGGATTGGAGGTTTTTGGCAATATGGATAAGTTTAAACTATGGCTTGAAACGCCAAATTATGCCCTTGGGGGGCTTCAACCGCTGGAGTTGTTAAAAGACTCTTATGGAAAAGAGTTAGTGACGGGTGAACTCACGAGGATCAATTATGGCATTTTTGCGTAAATGGAATTATTTCGTCTTTCAAGGGAAGCGTATGCCGATAATCTTTCAGGAAAGGGCGCGGCAAAAAAAGGGGCGAGGTGGAATTCAGCGGGCGTAGAATTGGTTTATACGGCCGGTAACAGATCGCTGGCGATGGCGGAAGTCGCGGTACATTTTACATTATCTACTTTACCTGACGATTATGTAATGCTGACAATTTATGTACCCGACACCATTTCGATGCAGAAAATTTCCACCGTCGGATTGCCGCAATTTTGGAATACCTTTCCACACTCAAGTGCTACCCAAGCTATTGGCGACAAATTTGTTTCGGATAATCAGTTTTGCATACTCCAGGTGCCCTCGGCAGTAACCAAAGGCGATTACAACTACCTGATCAATCCATATCATCCTGAAAACGAAAAAATTAAGATAATCGCGTCCGAAAAATTCCCATTTGATAACAGGATTTTTAACTCCCAGGGCTAAAATTTATTCATTCTTCAGCATCGCGGCGGCGGCTTCATCCAAAAACCACTGGATTTCGCCAACGATGGGCTCAATAAGCTGCGCCGGATATTCTTCAATATCCTCGTCGTCTTCCAATACATGATGAACAGCTATAGCTTTCCCTTCGCCATAAACTAAAAAGGCGATATGCCGGGCCTCGTTAATCATCGGCGCATTTAGCGTGATGCGGTACACCTGCTGATCAGGTAAAAAAACATCTTTTACGCCCGGCGTCCGGTCGTGAAGAACCGGTGTATGCGGGAACAAAGAGGCCGTATGTGAGTTATCGCCCAAGCCAAGCAGGATCAGGTCAAAACTCATTTCGTCCTCGTCAAAAAACGCTTCGATCTCCTCTTCATATTTTGCTGCCGCATCCGCAGGACTAAGGCTGGTATCCACCGCGAAAACATGGTCGGCATCGATCATCAGCGGGATAAAAAGCGCCTTTTTGGCCATCAGGTAGTTGCTGTCTTTATCCGTTTGCGGCACATTACGTTCGTCCCCAAAAAAGAAATAAACTTTCTCCCAGTCAATTTGGTCGTGATAGGCCGAGGCAAGCAGTTCGTATAACTTTTTTGGCGAGTTACCTCCTGATAAAGCGACGGAAAACTTTCCCCTTGCAGAAATCGCCTCGTTAGCTACAGCAACAAAATGCACCGATAACGCTTCAAGTACTTCATCCTCGGTATTAAATATATTTAAGCTCATGTGTTTTTCTTCTTCTTTCCGACTTTCCTAAAAACTAATCTCTGATCACTAATCTCTACTTCTTGATCGGCAATGTAAACCAGTTAAACCCGTCCCGCGCAATCAGCGCTTCAGCCGACTCAGGTCCCCACGAATCAGCCGAATAATTCGGAAAATTCAGACTCTTTTTATTTTGCCAGGTGTTTAGTATCGGCATGATCAGTTCCCATGCAGCTTCTACCTGGTCGCCGCGCATAAACAGGGTTTGATCGCCAAGCATGGTATCCAGTATCAGCGTTTCATATGCTTCGGGAGCCTGGGTATCGTAAGTGCCTTTATAGTCGAATACCATATCAACGGTGTTAAGCACCATATCCAAACCGGGTCGTTTCGCCTGTACCTGCAGCCGGATGCTCATCTCCGGCTGTATGCTGATAATTAACCGGTTTTGCTGCCAGCTTTCGGCGGCGCCTGTCGGGAAGATCAAATGTGGTACGTCCCTAAACTGGATAGTTATGACCGATGACGACTGGTGCATGCGCTTGCCCGTACGTGCATAAAAGGGCACACCCTGCCAGCGCCAATTGTCGATAAAAAATTTAACAGCAGCAAAAGTTTCGGTATTCGACTCCGGATTTACCTTTGGCTCTTCGCGATAGCCGGGAACCTCTTTACCCTGCATCCAGCCGCTGGCATATTGTCCGCGAACAGCCGACATGCGCACATCGTCGGGTCCAAATCTGCGCATCGCCCTCAGCACATCTACTTTACGGTCGCGCACTTCGTCGGCGTTAAAGCTTACGGGCGGTTCCATCGCGATATGGCAAAGCAATTGCAGCAGGTGGTTTTGAATCATATCGCGCATGGCGCCTGCGCCGTCGTAATAATCGCCGCGCTCCTCAACGCCCAATTGCTCCGTAACGGAGATTTGAACGTGCTCGATATAGTTGCGGTTCCACAGCGGCTCCATAATGGAGTTGGCAAAGCGGAAGGCCATGATGTTTTGTACCGTTTCCTTGCCCAGGTAGTGGTCGATACGGTAAACCTGTTGCTCATGAAAAATACCGGTTAGTAATTTGTTGAGTTCTTTGGCGGTTTCAAGGTCGTGGCCAAACGGTTTTTCAATCACTATCCTAACCAGTTCTTTATCGACAGCCAGTTTCGCTTTGGCGATATTAGCGGCGATAATAGGAAAAAAGTTAGGCGATACAGCTAAGTAGAAGATCACATTGGCCTTCGTCTTCCACGCTGTATTGAATTTTTCGATACTCTTGCCGAACTCCTTGTAGGTTTCGGCATCCTTAATATCCGATACCTGGTAATATATGTTTTGTTCAAATTCGTTCCACTTAGCCTCTTTGGCTTTTCCGCTACGCGAAAACTGGTCGATATCGCTATGGAGGTTGGTCCTAAACTGCTCGTCCGTAAATTGGGTCCGCCCCGTGCCGATAATGGCGTACTGGGGCGGCAGCCAGCCGTCGAGAAAAAGGTTATACAAAGCGGGAGCGATTTTGCGTGAGGTAAGGTCGCCGGTACCGCCAAAAATAATAAATATGGTCGGTTGTGTTTTTATGCTTGAATTGCTCATGTTGTGTTTTTCTTTTGGCTGGAGTATTTTGTATTTAATTACTGTTTAATTTGAGAATAGTTTCGTCGATGAGTGGCATTGTCCATGATGGGGTCTCAGCGTTAAAATAAGAAATTTGTTGGTTACTAATTTGTAAAAGTCTTTTCGGTAAAGCCAATTGTTTATCAACCGACCCATCCATTAATAAAAAATTATCAAATTTTTTAAAATGTTGCTTTAGCACTTCAAGCCCCTGATTAAAGTTATATTTGATGCTTTCCGGATCGATGTAATGTCCTTTTTGAGCTGTTCTCAATCCCACTCTGTCTGTCGAGAGTTTAATATCCTGCAGTATCATATAAATCAAATTTGTTGTATAACCGCGACTTTTAAAAAACTGCAAACGATCAATCAAAAAACCGTTTCGTAAATTAGTTTCAACCGTCAAATCCAGATTCTTTTCAACGGATGAGTCTTCTGTGTTCCAATATTCCGTCGTTATCATCGTCTCAATGCTTTCTAATGGAATATCCGGATACTGTCGCTCTTTAACTGCTTTTACCTTGTCAGGATCAAAAATTATTGAATCCTCTGCCGAAAAAATTTTAGAAAAAGTGCTTTTTCCAACCCCATTTGGCCCCGCTACAACAGTATATTCGGGCATTTAAAAAACCTTTAGCACTGTATAGTCGCCTGGCTTCTCCCCGATCTTAACTAATTCTTTCTTGCCATCTTTGAATTCATGGATGACCATATCCGGTGCGGTGCAAAGTTCGTTCTTATAACTAAACCAGGCACCAGCATCCAGTGCCGCCGTTTTTGCTGCTTCAGCAACAGGCTTAACAAGCTGCTCAAACTCGTCATCGTCCATCACAAAAACCGATTTCTTCGCTGTTATTGTCGCCATAAAACAAATATAACTAAACTAAATATCCTGCCTGTCAATCAATTGTTAGCTTTTTGCCGCCCATTGTGTATGGAACACTCCTTCCTTACCTATCAACTCGTAAGTATGCGCGCCAAAATAGTCTCGTTGGGCCTGGGTAAGATTGGACGGCATCCTTGCGGTGCGGAAATTATCAAAATAGCTTAGGGAGGCCGTAAAGGCCGGCGCGGCTATACCTGCAGCAATTGTTGCCGAAAGCACTTTGCGGGCGCCGGGGGCGGCAGCTTTTACTAAATCTTCTACATGACCGTCGAGCAGCAGGTGTGCCAGACCGGTATTTTGATAAGCATTGTAAATATCATTCAAAAACTCCGAACGAATGATGCAGCCGCCGCGCCATATCTTAGCGATCTGGTCCAACTTCAGATCATATTTGTATTCAGCGGAGGCCAGCGAAAGTAAATGCATGCCCTGGGCATAGGTCACGATCATGCTGAAATAAAAGGCCTGCTCCAGCGCGGTCAAAAACTCATCCTTATTGGCATTGAGCTGAATTTCATCCTTACTGTAAACTGCCGCCGCCTGTTCCCGCAAGGATTTATATTTGGAAAGGTCCCGCATGGAAACCGCTGTATCAACGGTTGGGATCGGCGCCTGCAAATCCATAGCCACCTGCGAGGTCCATTTACCGGTGCCTTTGGCTTTGGCTTCGTCTTTAATATCGTCCAGCAACAGATGGTCGGTTCCCGGTGCTTTAAATGCGAAAATATCTTTAGTGATATCAATTAAAAACGATTTCAACCGCCCTTCGTTCCATTGAGTAAAAACCTCGCCGATGGCATCGTTATCCATCTTCAGCCCGGTTTTCATGATCTGGTAAGCCTCGGCGATCAGCTGCATCAGGCCGTATTCGATGCCGTTATGCACCATCTTTACAAAGTGACCTGATGCTCCCGGGCCAATATAGGTGACGCATGGCTCGCCGTTAACTTTTGCGGCAATAGCCTCGAAGATCGGCTTCATCACATTATAGGCTTCTTTGTCGCCGCCCGGCATCATGCTGGGGCCGCGGCGTGCGCCTTCTTCCCCGCCTGATACACCCATGCCAAAAAAGTGCAGGCCGATGGCTTCCAGTTGGTCCACGCGGCGGTTGGTATCGGTAAAATGCGAGTTACCGCCATCGATCAGGATATCGCCTTTGTCAAGCAGCGGCGTCATTTCTGCAATCACGTCGTCAACGATCTTTCCTGCCGGCACCAGCATCATAATGGCGCGGGGCCTGGTAAGGCTTTGTACAAATTCTTTCGCGTCGCTAAAGCCTTTTACGTCCTGGTCCTTCCCTTCTTCGTTTAGCGATGTAACTTTCGACGCGTCCTGGTCAAGACCAGCAACGGCATAACCATGATCGGCCATGTTGAGCAACAGGCTACGACCCATGGTGCCCAGGCCTATCATACCAAAAGCATATTTATTTGTTGTTGAGCTCATTTTTTTAAGGTTGATTTTCTTTTTTTAGTTCTTCTAATATTTTTTTGGTCGACTCAAAATCGGTGTGGTGAAACGCACGGATCCCGATTTTTTGTGCGGCATTGGCAAACATAGGCCTGTCGTCAAAATAAACGCATTGGCTTGGTTTCGCGAGCGCGACACCCAGGGCAAGGTTAAAAATGGCAGGATCTGGCTTACGCAGTTTTACCTCGCAGGATGAAATAAAGGCATCAAAACAGTCATGCAGCTTAAACTTTTTAACCCGGTAATCATTCAGTTCTTTACCCTCGTTATTAATGGCGATAATGCGAAAACCGCAATCTTTTTTCCATTCCTTCAGCCATTTCAGCATGCCGGGCAGTTCCACGCTTTGGCGGAACATAAATTCCTTAAAGTCTTCCCTGGCAAAATCCCTTGGGTGGTTAAATACTACCGTATCCAAATATTCATCCAGCGATATGCTGCCCATTTCATATACATTAAAGATAAAGGTATGCAGTTCAGTTACCTCGGCATAGTCGAGTCCGAACTTTTTAGCAGCTTCCCTGCGCGACTCATGCCCCCAGCCATTGGTAAGCAGCACGCCGCCGATATCAAAAAATAATATCTTTACCGATGTAGCTTCCAAGTTGATCAAACTTTAGTTTTCTGACTTTCAATTGCGTTCAGCAGTTTTTCAAACGGCTTGTTGAACTTATCGATACCTTCATCTTCCAACTGCTGGGTGATCTGGTCAATATCGATGCCGCCTTTTTTCAGCCTTTCCAGTGTTTCTGTGGCTTTATCAAGACCCTCTTCCAACGTATTGGCTGCGATGCCATGATCCCGGAAAGCTTCGATGGTTTCCAGCGGAACAGTATCCACCGTATCAGCGCCGATTAGCGCTTCAACATATTTAGTATCCTTAAATGCAGGGTTTTTGCTGCTGGTGCTCGCCCATAATAAACGCTGCGGTTTAGCGCCCTGTGCCACCAGCTTTTCCCAGCGGGGACCACTAAACACGCGTTTATAAATTTCGTAAGCTTTTTTTGCTGACGCGATGGCCACTTCGCCTTTTAGGTCTCCCAACCCTTTTTCGTCCAGCATCGGGTCAACCAAAACGTCTATCCTGCTCAGGAAAAAGCTGGCAACTGAAGATATATGACCAATATGATGCCCGGCAGCTAAATGGTCTTCCAGGCCTGAAATGTAGGCTTCGGTAACTTCTTCGTAACGGGGCAAGCCAAACAACAGCGTAACGTTAATATTGATGCCTTTGCCTATTGACCGCCGGATTGCCGACAAGCCAGGTTGGGTACCCGGTATCTTGATCATTACATTCTTCCGGTCAACCTTGGTCCAAAGCTCGGCGGCTTGTTTAGCTGTGCCGTCGGTGTCCAGCGCCAAAAATGGCGATACCTCCAGGCTTACATACCCGTCTTCGCCCTTTGATTCGTCATAAACGCCTTTGAAAAGGTCGGTAGCGTTTTGGATATCTTTTACGGCCAGGCCGAAGAATATCTCTTCGTTGGTTTTATCGGTTTCGGAAAGTTGACGGATATCCGCATCGTAATCCGAGCTGCTGGTAATAGCTTTTTCAAAAATAGCCGGGTTTGAGGTTACGCCCCGTACGCCATCTTCGTCTATCAATTTCTTTAGCTTCCCGGTCGACATGATCTCGCGGTCGATAAAATCGAGCCAGATACTCTGCCCGAAGCTGTGTATTTGTTTTACCCTGTTTGTTTCCATGATAATGTATTTAATATAAATTCAAAAATGTCTGTCCTTTGTAGAGACGCGATACATCGCGTCTCTGTGTTATGCCACCAGAGATACCGATGTCATAGCGTTTGTATCACTCCGTACCCTGTCCCAGGGAGACGCGATGCATCGCGTCTCTACGTTTTGCATTAGGAGACGCATGGCGTCTCTATGCAACCAAAACCTCCACATCAAAGCCCATAAACAGGCCGCTTTCAATCACGCCGGTTATGGACTTTATCTTTATTTCCAGGTCGTCCGGTATCTCGTCAAATTTGGCATCTACGATCAGGTTGCCGTTCTCCGTTATCACCGGGCCGTCTTTTCCTTTTGCCGGCCTTAATGTTATATCGTGTGCACCCAATTTGATCAGTTGTTCTTCCACATGCAGCAGGGCCTGCGGAAAAACCTCTATCGGTACCGGGAAATTGGTACAAAGCTTATCAACCAGTTTGGTTTCATCAATAATAATATAACTTTTCAGGCTCGACGCCATCATCAGTTTTTCTTTAAACATCGCCCCGCCGCGGCCTTTTATTAAGCTGCGTTTGGGGTCAACTTCGTCGGCGCCGTCAAACAGCCAATCGGGCCGGTTTTCAAAGAGCGTAGTTAAAGGTACGCCCAATTTACTGCAAGCCATGCTGAGTTCGATAGATGTGGCGATCGCTTTGATATTCAATTTCTCCGCCTTAACCCTGTCCGCAATGGCGACCAGGGCAAGGAAAGATGTCGAGCCTGAACCCACGCCGATCACATCCCCGTCCCTTACCTTTTCGGCAATTTTTAACGCAACCTTTTGCTTGGCCTCGCGGTTAATGATCGTACCCGACCAGGCCAAATTTTCGATGATGTTGCTTTGCCAATTCATTATTTTTTGCCTGTTTCGGTCCTTTTTTGGTCTTCCAGCATTGCCAAAAGATTTGCTTTGGCTCCTGCAGGCGGGTATTCAAAGTTTGTAATTACCCAATGCCCGTTTTCCTTCGTGACTTCAGCCACTGCTAATATCCCGGCAGCAAGTATCTCTTTTTTTGGCCGTCCCTTTTTTACGTTATGAACATCAACCCAAAACTTATTCCCCTCTTGCCTTACGTCGCAGGTTTCAAGGCCTGCTCCCAAATCCTGGCCTGCTATAAATGGGTCGAAATCCAAACCAATATCGTCATCGCCCTCTTTTAAGGGCCTGTCGTAGTAGTCTGTCAACGCCTTTCTCAGGTTATCACTGAAAAACTCCCGGCTATGTTTCATCACGATTTGTTGTGAAGACAGTTGGCCTTTCTTAGCGGGAACGTCAGCATCAAACAACACGGAATACCAATCGTAAAACTTCTGAACAAAAATGCGCGCGCTTTCTTTATCATCTGCCTTGGCCTGCGCTTTTATATTTGCTGAAAAAGCGGTGCAAAGCATAATTAAGCCTGCTATTAAAAAATGTCTTTTGATCATTTTCATAGGATAGTCCAGGACTTACGAAGTCTTGAAGACTTCGTAAGTCTGCACGTTTTTTTTTTATAAAAGCGCCTTTGCTCTCTTTACTACGTTATCCACTGTAAAGCCAAATTCTTTATACAGCTCTTCAGCCGGTGCCGATTCGCCAAATGTGGTCATGCCCAGCATATCGCCTTCGTCGGTTACATATTTGTGCCAGCCCATAGGCGAGGCCATTTCAACCGCCAGTCGTTTTTTATGTGCCTTCGGAAATACTTTTTCTTTATAAGCGGCATCTTGTTTCTCAAACAACTCCCAGGATGGCATGCTCACCACCCGGGTTGATATGCCGTCTTCTTCCAGTTTAGCCTGGGCTTGCAATATTAAAGATACTTCGGAACCGGTTGCCATTAATATCAGGTCCGGTTTTTTGCTGGCTTCCGATAAGATGTAAGCACCTTTTTCAAGCCCGGTTGCTTTGGCATATTTATCCTGGTCGAGAATCGGCAAGCCCTGGCGGGTAAATATCAATGCTACCGGGCCGGTGGTATGCTCCAGGGCTACTTTCCATGCCTGTGCGGTTTCGTTCGCATCCGCGGGGCGGATCAACATAATATTCGGTATCGATCGTAGTGAAGCCAGCTGTTCGATCGGCTGGTGTGTTGTACCATCCTCGCCTAAACCGATGCTGTCATGCGTATAAACATAAATCGGGCGGATCTTCATGATCGCCGCCAAACGTATCGGAGGGCGCATGTATTCCGAAAACATCAGGAAAGTAGCCCCAAAAGGAATAACGCCTTTAGTAAGGGCCATGCCGTTCAATATCGAGCCCATCGAATGCTCACGTATACCGAAGTGGAAATTGCGGCCGCCGCGGTCTTCCGAAGTAAACGAAGTAAATTCCTTCAAATTAGTATCGGTTGATGGCGCCAAATCTGCCGAGCCGCCGATCAATGCCGGCAAAGTGGCTGCAATCGCATTCAGCACCTTGCCCGATGCCTGGCGGGTAGCCATTTTTGGGTCGGATGCCTTAAAAGTGGGTAGCTTTTCGGCCCAACCATTTGGCAGCTTGTCATTGCTGAACAATTCATACTCTGCCGCCAATTCCGGGAATTTTTCCTTGTACTGGGCATACAGGTCGTTCCATTTGCTTTCCAGTCCTGGGCCTCTGTCACCCTTTTCACGGTAGTATTTTAACACTTCATCAGGCACCACGAATGATTTTTCAGGATCGAAACCAAAAAACTCTTTTACCAGCTTGATCTCATCAGCGCCCAGCGGCGAACCATGTGCGCCTGCTGTATTTACTTTATTCGGACTGCCATAAGCAATTTGTGTCCGCACTTTTATTAACGACGGCTTTTGAGTTTCCATCTTCGCGTTCAGCAGCGCATTTGACATCGCTTTCAAGTCGTTGCCGTCGGTAATGGTTTGCACATGCCAGCCATAGGCTTCAAAACGCTTGCCCACATCTTCGTTAAAGGTGATGTCGGTATCGCCTTCTATCGATATATGGTTGTCGTCGTACAAATAAATTAGGTTGCCCAACTCCAGGTGGCCGGCTATCGAGGCGGCTTCCGAGGTAACGCCTTCCATCAGGTCGCCATCACTGCAGATAGCATAGATTTTATAGCTGAAGATATCGTATCCGGGTTTGTTATACCGTGCAGCCAAATGTTTTTGTGCAATGGCAAAGCCCACGCCGTTTGCAAAACCCTGGCCAAGCGGGCCTGTGGTTACATCAATGCCGGGGCATAAGCCATATTCGGGGTGACCGGCAGTTTTGCTGTGCAGCTGGCGAAAATTTTTAATATCATCCAGCGTCAGGTCATAACCGGTTAAATACAAAAAGCTGTATTGCAGCATACAGGCATGGCCGTTTGACAAAATAAAGCGGTCGCGGTTGGCCCAATGCGGATTTTTTGGGTTGTAGTGCATGTAGTCGGCCCAAAGCAGGTGCGCCATTGGGGCAAGCGCCATTGGCGTGCCCGGGTGGCCTGAATTGGCCTTTTGTACAGCATCGGCAGATAATATCCTTACGGTATCAATTCCCAGGGTTTCTATGTCTTTTGTTTGTGTTTCCATTATTGTGATGTATGAATGTGCTATTTTGCCGCTTTCGCTTCTTCTCCTTTTTTGGCAGGCGGCGTTTTGGGGAGTTCGTCCTGCAGCCATAGCCTGGCGCCGCCTTTTATCCCGTCGGCATTTGATACCACCTTCATGTTTTTATCCAATTTAAAGGTAAGCTTGTCTGAGTTGCCGCCGCCTATATATAAATAATCATAATTGAATACGGTTTTTAAAACTACAAAGACCTTTTGCATCCTACGGTTCCACTTTTTGTAACCTTCCTTTTCGATGGCCACCTCGCCGATGTATTTATCGTACGATTTTACTTTACCCACAGGCTGGTGCGAAAACTCCAGGTGTGGCAGCAGGTTGCCGTTATACAATAAGGCCGTGCCAAAGCCAGTGCCCAGGGTGATCACCAGTTCAAGCCCTTTGCCTTTTACTACGCCCAGGCCCTGCATGTCGGCATCATTTACCACCCTTGCCGGGTGGCCCAAAACTTCCTCCAGTTTTTTGGCAAAATCGAAATCTTTCCAGGCATCATTGTCCAGGTTGGGGGCTGTTTTAACTACGCCATCGCGCACATAACCCGGAAAACCAACTGAAATACGGTTAAAATCAGGAAAATCCTTCACCAGCGTTTTTATCGAATTCACTATGTTTTCGGGATTGGCGGGCAAGGGTGTGGGTACTTTTTCATAAGGCCGCTGCAGTTCGCCGGCCTGGTTTAAAATAGTGCCTTTGATGTGCGAGCCACCGATGTCGATAGAAAGAATTTTTAACGTCTCAGGATTGGTTTTCATTAAACTGGTTTTAAATTGGTTTGATTTGACGGAAAAGCAATAAAATGCTCAGCCTTTGTTAAATATTGGCTTTGTTTGGGTTGATGAACTATTGATATTAAGATTTTTAGCGCTGTAAATATCAAAATTTAATGATAATTAATTGTTAACATTCAGCAGGAATATTCAACACCAAATAAACAACTTTAACACAACATAATTGGTAAGGGTATTGTTTTTTGAAGTTAAGATGGCATTTCTATTTACTTGACAGAGGGTTGTGATGTTTGCTTGTTTCTCAATATTTTTATTGTTCACACTAATCGAATAAACAATTTTGCAAATTTGTTTTATGGACATCCAAACCGAAAAAATCGAATTGGCTAAATTGATCTTAAACACGAATGATAAAGTGCTTATAGATAAAATTATGACGCTATTTAAAGAAAAGGAAGAAGATTGGTGGGAGGAGTTACCTGCAACTGTAAAGGCGGGGATCAATGAATCAATTGGACAAGCGAATCGGGGAGAATTTATTTCTTACGATGATGTAAAAAAGGAAGTAAGCGCTTTGCTTAAAAAATGAAGCTCGAAATTATACTCACTCCAAAAGCGAAGGATACATTTTTAGCTACCGCACTTTTAATATAAGATAAAATGGGGCAACGCCTCAGCAGAAAAATTTGTCGAAAAAACTTATTCAGTCCTCGGCACAATCGCTCAACAACCTTTTCTTTTTAAAGCCTACCAGGCAAATGATGTACGGAAAGGTCTTATAACCAAACAAACTTCGGTCGTTTACCGGGTACTTCATGATCGGATTGAAGAAATTTTTTTCTGGGACAACCGGCAAGAACCAATTATCTAAATTTAAATCGGGCAGTGGTGTTAATTTCCAAAACCCTGATTTATAGTATTGTTGTAAGAATCTTCAAGTAGTTTTTTGCGAGGATATTGCGAGATCCTTTTGTAGCGTTGGATATTCTTTTCCCGTATAGGTTTTGAAACCCTGGCATTTTCGCTAATAACAAACGTGTATCACAATCAAGCCCAATGAAAAACCTTACACCAATGTGCACGCTTTGCGGCATCGCTTTTCTTTTATCCTCCTGCTACGTTAATAAACCGGTGACCAGTATAAATGGGCCTGCTTTTTACAACAGCGACATCACCTACCAACCCAAGCCGCTTTCGGCAGATACCGTTCACCATGCAGCGTATGTGTCGGCCTCAATAATTAACGGGCAGGGCGGCAACGCAAATGATGCGCTTACCGCCGGGGAACTAAACCTGGGTATGGGCTATACCACGAAGCACTTTAACTTTAGCGGTGGCGTATTTGGGGCTGCCGGCAGTTTTAGCAATGCTACCATACCTTCGGACCAATCCTACTATTTTAATAACAAGTTTACCGGCATGGCCGGCGCCAGGGCATCTATAAACTATTATATCACATCGGGCCACGTGGATATCCGAATCATAGGCATTGAAGCTGCCTATAGCAACGAATTTGGCGACTATGCAAATTACAGGAAAGAAGTAGCCGGCCAGCCCAATTTTTATACCAGCACACGCACCGACCTGCTTACCATTGGCGGCAGCACCGAAGTGATCTGGTACGGGCGCGACCCGTCGTGGCAATACGGCTTTCGGCTTTTTGTGGGATCAACCAACGTTAATTACCCAAGGAACCCCAGCAACAATTACGCATTGCCAAGCATAACACCAGCCCTGGCGTATTTTATGCAGGTAAAAAGGTATTTTATGATTGGGGAATTTACCGGGGCCGGCGGCCATTTTAGTGTGGGGTACCGGTTTTAGCCGGGGGGGCCGGTGCACTATTCTGCCCGTTTATCAAAGTAGTTCAATATTTCCCTCACAGCGTTCGTCAGTCCGTTCTCGTTTCTGATCAGGTCGCCCATCCTTAGTACATTGTGTTTGATCTTATTTTGCTGAACAGCGCTGATGGCAGCGATCAGTTTTTTTGCGGTTAACCGCTTTGCCGGGATATGTGCGCCCAGTTCTTTTCTTTCAACTATTTTTCCCCATGTGGGCTGGTCGGTATAAAAAGAGACGATAATAACGGGAAGATTGTTCCGCAGCATGGCAGCCAGCGTTCCGGCCCCGCCGTGGAAGATGCCCGTTTTACATTGCGGCAAAACCACGTCATGGTCCACATATTTGGTGATAAAAAGATTTGGGTGTTTTGGCAGATCAGCATACAAAGCCCACCCGGTGCAAAACAGGACGCGCTCGGTGGTATGGTTTAAAACCGATTCTAAAATCGCGCCGATCTTTAGCTGACTACCGACGCCATTGCTGCCAAAGCCCATGTAAATTGGCGGTGGTCCTTTTGCCAGCCAATCATTTAATGCCCGGTCATTAAGTTCGTTTCCCGCAGCCGTTTTTTTGGCGGAAACCATCAAAAAACCGGTTATTTTATGGGTGTCGTCCCAATCGGCAGGTTGCGGGATTAGCGAAGGGCTGATGCAATAAAGATCGAGCGGCTTTTGACGACCGATGTGATCAATCAAGTTTTTAGTAAGCGGCTGCAAGCCTAATTCTTTGCGGAACTCATTTGTTTCCTCCTTTACAAATTTCCAGTAAGCGGCGTGCCCCAATTTATAGCTGAGTTTATTATATCCCTTGAAATTAAAAAAATCGAGGCCCGACATCGGGAATTCATCGGTAAGCGCAACCGGCGGCATAAAATACGTGAGCGCCATCTTTTTGTTCTGCTTTTCGGCAATAGCGCTAACGATAGGCAGCGTGGCTAAATTGGCGATGATGTAATCCACCTTGCTGATACCATCCATATAACTTTGACGCAAAGGCTGCCGGATATCATGCAGCGCTTTGTAAAAAAATTTCATCAGCTTGATGGTATTGCCGGTTTGCAATACCTTTTGACCGGCTGGTGAGTTCATGCCTTCCTCGGCATTACCGCATAGCGGATGAAATGTGACGCCATAGCCTACAACCAAGTCTTTGAAATTTTCAGGTGCGGCGATGGTTACCCCGTGCCCATTTTCTATAAGCCCTAAAGCCAATGCGATGTAAGGCTGCACATCGCCGCGGGTGCCATAGGTAAATATGCCGATATTCATGAATTGACGATCGTGTTTTGGTGCGCCAAATGTAGTGTAAAAGTAAAAGCTGTTTTTCTTTAATGTTGAAACAAGCAATAATTTAGGGCACATACTTACATTTGCACGGAAATCAAAGAAACTCCACTATTTATGAAAGCATTTTTAGGAATGGGCCTGCTGGGCTCCAACTTTGTTCGCGCTATGCTGCGCAAGGATATAGCAATACAGGTTTGGAACCGCACCGCCGCCAAAGCAAGCGCGCTGGATCAATATGGCGCCAAATGGTTTGAGGATGTTACCGATGCTGTTAAAGGCGCCGATACGATACATCTAACACTGAAAGATGATTCGACCGTAGATGAGGTGCTGGCGAAAGCGGAACCCGGGTTATCACACGGCGCGATGATCATCGATCATACCACCACATCAAGGGAAGGCGCTGTAGCCCGCACAGCAGCCTGGAAAGCCAAAGGGTTTACTTATTTGCATGCCCCGGTATTTATGGGTCCGTCGAATGCGCTGGATGGTTCGGGTTATATGCTGGTCTCGGGCGACCAGGAAGTTATTGCAAAAGTGCAGCAGGAATTATCGGGCATGACCGGCAAGCTGATCAACCTGGGCCCTGAAGAAGGAAAAGCAGCAGCGATAAAACTGCTGGGTAATTTGTTCCTGATCGCTTTTACCGCGGGTATTTCGGATATGCTGGCATTGGCCAAAGTTTTTGGCGTTTCGCCGGACGATCTGCTGGGTTTATTTGATTCGTGGAACCCCGGCGCTTCATTGCCCGCCCGCTTGAAGCGAATCGCCTCCGGCAGTTTTGAGCAGCCATCGTGGGAATTAAGCATGGCGCGGAAAGATGCGGGGCTGATGGTCGCGGCAGCTAACAAAGGTGGTGGCCATTTGGCTGTTATACCAGCAGTTGCAGCAGAAATGGATAAATGGATTGAAAAAGGGTATGGCAGTTATGATTGGAGTGTGATAGCGAAGGATAATTTGTAGTAAGGGATGGGAATTGCCAAAGGGGTTACGGTTATTCCCAAGCCTCTTTGCATAATTGCTCTAAGGTAATATTTCTACTTTCCCAAATGCCAGCTAATGCTGTAACATCGGGATTTTTCGAAAAAGTTATTGGCAACGCGGCGTAATCATCCGGCAGGTTGAGTGCATTTTTATCTGCCGGATTTTCAATTACAATATCAAAAGTTTTAGCGAGTTCTTTTATAGCTCTTAGTGCTTTGGCGCTTTTATATTTTAGAATAATTTCAGGCATTTTGATCAATAAATATGCGATAGTAATTACATATTTCGATGTGTCAAAAGCGGGCAAATATTAAATCCCAACTTCTTTGTTAGATTTTTTATTTGATGCAGCTGGAGCTAATACTACCTGTTTCATTTCCTTTTTTTCTTCTTTTTTAAACCCATCTGAGTCAAATCGGAATGAAGTCTTTTTGTCAGAAATAAAACGTGGAGTTATATCAAATTCAATATTTAAAACCCTTTCCAATTTTGCTATTGTAAGCAAGTTTATAAGTTTATCCCCCCTAAATAGCTGAGTTATATAACTCGGGGATGTTCCGATAAGTTCAGCTAATTTTTTTCGAGATAGTTTATCCTTTGTAACATCTTCAATTCCGCTCAAAAATTTAAACATAATCATAGCGGCATTATGTCTATCTTCTTCGTTAATATCTTCAAAAATTAACAAATCTTCATACCCTGGTGCTGCGATTGCTTCATTCAATTTCATATTCGTACGATGCTACGGTTTCAATACTTTTTATTTCCCTGCCTTTGTTCTTTTGGGTTGTTTTCCTCAAATGCAGAACAGACATTATTGTTATAATAGTGTTAGACCCTTTTTTATTTCCTTGCAATACAACCTATCATTATCATGCCCTACGAAAAATCTAATGACGGTAACATCCTTGCAAAACTCATTAATATCTTCTTTTTTATAAATGTCAGGATTATGTAATCCGTTTAGAAATAAGTTAACAAATTTTTGAAATGCCTTTTTGTGTTGGTCATCCAATCGTACGTACCTATTTATTTCAGGCCCATTTATTCTGTCTATATAAATAGCCCGATTTCCATCCGGAGACTTAAAAACCGGATCACACTTTCTTTTCACAAAATTAAGCTATAGGTTAATTATTTCCAAATAAATATAAATATAATCATTCACTTATGTTGGGGCTATAAAGGATTTAAAATCGGTTATCCCATTGATTTTCAAATTCCTCAATCCAACTGCCCGTCGATATGCGCGCCTATTTCTTCGATAGTCGCTTTTGGCAATATCGTGCCGTTGGTTTGCACCCAGCCTGCAGCGGCATCGTACTCGATCTCGGCTGCATAGCGGTTATTTAAAAAAATGGCGTACGAATTGATCATCAGCAGGGCTTCGCAAAACAAAAGTCTGCCGGAATATTTTATTTCGAATCCGATGGTGGTTTGTTCGTTTTCCATCGAACAAATCTAACGAAAAGAAATGAAAATACTAATTTTTTTAGTAATATTTATACGGTTTGATTGCCGCCACTTACTATTACTGGCTTGCCGAATTCAAATAACCCGCCAAATTGCTGATGCTTTTTGCAACCACCGCAACCTGGTCCTGCGCTTCTGTCCAGTTACGCTGCTCAATGGCTTCACGTATGCCGGGCAGCGTTTTTACGCCATAACCGGTGTAGAAGCCCGGTGCGTAAATGGTGTGCCTGTACCACGGGCGGCGGGGAAGGCCATCGCCCAGCAATTGCTGCTCGGCATGGTAAAGCGCCTGGTTCAATTTATCATGATCAGCATCGGTTTGCGCGGCAGAGGACCAGGCGGCGGCCAGCTTATCGGCACTCTTTTTCAAGGAGTCGAGCGCGGTTTTTAAAGCCGTAAAATCTATTTTGGGTACTGACGCTTTTGCCCCAGGCGGCTGTTCGTGTTTTGCAGGGTCGGCGGCTAATGCAAAATCATTGGTTTTGATCAGCAGGTTTTCCATGTCGGTACTTTCGCGCATGTTGTCGGTCATGTCGCTCAACTCCTTCGCGTATTTGTCTATTGTGGCTTGCAGGCTGCGGAAGTCGAAAGGCAATAGGTCGGCGTCCGCCATACGCAGTATAGCATGCCCGGCAGTTTTTGAAAGCGCTACGCCGTAAACAAAAGTAGGGTCTTTAAAGCGGCGGTAGTCATCAAAAGAATCATAAATAGAATGGTATTCGCCGCCGCCGTCTTCGCCGCCATAACCCAGGTCCAGGGTGGTAATGCCCAGGTGCTGTAAAAAGGATGAATAATCCGAACCCGAGCCCAGTGATTCCAGCAGATCGCCCTTTCTGTCCAGTATTTCTTTTTTATCTTTTGCCGACTTTGCATCTACCAGTTCGCGCGCCTTTTTCCGTTCGAAAACGCTCACATTTGTTTCCGGGTCCGTTACAGTCTGAGTGATCTCGTCCATAAAATTCTCAAGCGCCTGTGATCCGCCGCCACCATAAAAGCCCCGGCCGTTACTGTCCGAGTTGATATAAACAACCGCCTTTTGCTGCAATTCCTTGTCGTGTGCTTCGGCAAACTCTGTCGAACCGATCAGCCCCGGTTCTTCTCCGTCCCACGAACAATACACAATAGTTCGCTTTGGCCGCCAGCCAGTTTTGAGCAGGTCGCCAAGCGCCTTTGCTTCATCCAGCATAGCCGATTGCCCGCTGATAGGGTCGCCGGCGCCATTTACCCAGGCATCGTGGTGGTTTCCGCGCATCACCCATTCGTCGGGCCAAACGGAACCTTTTATTTTGGCAATTACATCATAAGCCGGCACCATATCCCAGTTAAATTCAAGCTTTAAATGCACTGTTGCGACGCCGGGGCCGATATGATAGGTTATCGGCAATCCACCCTGCCAGTCGCGCGGGGCAACCGTGCCATCAAGCGCGGCCAGCAGCGGCTGTGCATCGTGGTAGCTAATAGGCAGCACCGGTATTTTTAAAATCGTTGGAGCATCCTTCCGGTCGAGTCTTTTGGCATCTTTGGTTGCGCCGATCCCGGGTGTTAGCGGGTCGCCCGGATAGATCACCATATCCATCACCGAGCCGCGCTGCACACCATATTCGTTTTTATAAGCTCCTTTTGGATAAACATCTCCGGCGGAATAGCCGTCGTCGGCAGGATCTGAGTAGATAATGCAGCCAATAGCACCATGCTCATAGGCCACTTTGGGTTTAATGCCCCGCCATGAGCGGCCATATTTGGCGATAACTATTTTTCCCTTAACATCGATACCCAGTTTGGCAAGGCGCTCATAATCATCCGGCAGACCGTAGTTTACAAAAACCAGCTGACCGGTGACATCACCGTCAGCGCTCCAGGCATTAAAAGTGGGCAGCTGATTCGCCTGGCCCGAGGTGGCGTCACCGTCCACAGCGGGCTCCTTTAATAAGGCAGTATATTTGGTCGGGCCGGTTAGCTCAAGCACACGGGTTTTTGGTGTCGGATAAAGCACCGTATAGGTTTCGATACGTGCATCAAGGCCGTAGCTTTTATATTTCTGCAATATCTTTTCGGCCACTGCTTTGCTGCCGGGCGAGCCCAAATTGTGCGGATAGGCCGACAACTCCTTTATCGTTTCACCGATTAGCGGCGCGCTCAATGCAGCGTCGAAAGCCTGTTCGGTTTGCACTTCTTTTGCTGATGTGGCGTCGGTGAAGCCGGTAATTTTTTGCTGCGCCTGTGCGGCAGCAGCTATGGCGATAAACGCAAGGGTAAGGGTCCTCTTCATTTTCATGGGGTGTAAGCCGTGAAATTAGAGAATTTAAAATAGAACGCCAAACAACGCTGCCCGGGACAATCGCGTTTGAAATTAATTGCCAGTTTTTCCTTCCGAACAGCCTTGAAACAGGTGCTGAAGTGTTCACGTTTGGCACACACACACCCTGCAAAACACTAACTAAAAGCACTCATTTATAGCACTTTAAAATTTAACAGCGCTCAAAATTGTACCATTTTTGAAGATTCCCGTGAACACTTATAGCTGAGAACTGGCAAAATAGCGTTACACTACTTTCAAATACCCGGCAAAACACTCGTCAAATGCGCTCAAAGGCCTTCGGGCCATGTACGATCGTATAAAAAATTTCTTTCTGCAAAAGTGTTCATTTTGGAAATCTTAAAATGAGCCCTATCTCAACCCCTTAACAAACTCTTTCATCGCCAGCCCGGGATCTTCCTGCTTCATAAAATTCTCGCCAATCAAAAAGCCGTTAAACCCGGCCTGTTTGAGTTGTTTGATGGTCTCTGGGTTACTTATGGCGCTTTCGGATATTTTTAAAAACGCTGCCGGGATATGCGGGGCCAAATCGTAGGAGGTTTGTACCGACACCGTAAAATCGGCAAGGTTGCGGTTGTTTACACCGATGGCATCGAGATTTGGGTTGATGCTGCGCTCTAGTTCCTCCAGGTTATGCACCTCCAGCAACACATTCAGGCCCAGGCTTTTGGCCAGCGACGCCAGTTTTTGAATTTCTTCGGGTGTAAGTATCGCCGCTATCAGCAATATGATATCGGCGCCCAGCGATTTGGCTTCGATCACCTGGTACTCGTCGATCATAAAATCTTTGCGTAAAACCGGGATGGTGTTCGCCTTGCGTGCAGCAACCAAATCTGCCTTTTTGCCCATAAAAAAATCACGGTCGGTAAGGACAGACAGGGCCGAGGCGGCGGCAGCCGCGTAACCATTGGTCACTTTTTTTACCGTCACCTTGTCATTGATGATCCCTTTTGACGGCGACTTCCGCTTAAACTCGGCAATAATGCCGGTGCGGTGAGGGTCGAGCAAAAAATCCTTAAAGGAATAACATTCCCGGTGAAAAAAATCAGATTCTTCCAGTTCGGTATAAGAAGTCTGGCTTTTAGCCTTCTCAACCTCTTTTCTTTTGTTAGCCACTATTTTATCAAGAATGTTCATCTCCAACCCCCTATCGCCTCCGTCAAATTGCCGGAGGAACTATTTTGTTTTAAATTAATTATCTCGCCATGCTTCCCCCTTTAGGGGGTCAGGGGGTTAGCCAATTCTTCATCAACTCCTTCCCATACTCCGTCAACACCGATTCCGGGTGAAACTGCACCCCGCGTACATCAAGTCCCTTATGCCGTAAGGCCATCACAGAGTTGTCAGCTTCATCGATAGCCGTTACCACCAGGCAATCCGGGATTGCCTTTTCGTCCACCACCCACGAGTGGTAACGCCCCACTTTAAAGCTTTCGGGCAAACCTATAAAAAGTTTCTCCTGCCGGTCGATAACTTTTATCGGCGTTGCTATGCCGTGCATCGGCTGACCAAGGTTATACAGGCGTCCGCCAAAAACCTCCGCAATCGCCTGCTGCCCAAGGCATACGCCAAAAATACTTTTGCTTGCTGAATATTTTTCAATTACCTCCAGCAATAAACCCGCTTCCGACGGAATGCCAGGCCCCGGCGACAGGATGATCCGGTCAAAGGCATCCACATCGCCGATGGCGAATTTATCATTCCGCCAAACCTCGCACTGCAAACCTATCTCGTTTACCAAATGCACCAGGTTATAGGTGAAGGAATCGTAATTGTCTATGATTAGGATACCCCCCGACCTCCGCCTATTGGCGGAGGAGTGTTCGGCGGTATTTGTCTTGTTGTTCATTTCTTAAATAATTTAAACTATCATTCCCCCTTTAGGGGGTTAGGGGGTCGGGGTTACAATTCCTCCGCCAATTCAATCGCTTTCCTTAAAGCCGCTATTTTGTTATCAACCTCTTTCAATTCACTTTCGGCTATCGATCCCGCTACAATACCCGCCCCTGCCTGGTAATACAATGTGCTGTTTTTACTCAGGAAGGAACGGATAATAATACAATGATTAAAATCTCCGTTAAAGCCCAAAAAGCCGATGGCGCCGCTGTAAAAACTGCGCTTTGTTTTTTCGTTTTCATCGATGATCTCCATCGCGCGGTATTTGGGTGCACCGCTCAGCGTACCGGCAGGGTAAGTATCGGCCACTACTTTAAATGAACTTGCTCCAGGCAATAGTTTACCGCTCACATGCGATACCAGGTGGATCAGGTGTGAATAAAACTGCACCTCTTTAAATGCTTTTACCTCCACTTCGCCGCAATGCCGGCTCAGGTCGTTGCGCGCAAGGTCGACCAACATCACATGCTCAGCCGACTCCTTGGGGTCCGCCTCCAGCTGACGGGCTATCTCGGCATCTTTTTCGTCATCGCCGCTGCGCTTAAAAGTGCCGGCAATGGGGAATATGCTGGCCACCCGGTTTTTAATAGTGATCTGTGCCTCGGGGGATGAACCAAAAATCCTGAAATCGCCATAATCATAATAAAACAAGTAGGGCGATGGGTTGATAGAACGCAGCGCCCGGTACACATTAAATTCATCGCCCAAAAACTTCCTGGAAAAGCCGCGAGACGGCACAATCTGGAACACATCCCCGCGATAAATATGCTGTTTCATTTTTTCAACCACCGCCATAAACTCCTCGCCGGTTAGATTGGATTGCTCCTCGCTGTGGCTTTCAAAATGATATTCAGGGAAGTTTTTATTACGGATCAGGTCGGCCAGCTTTTCAAGGCCGTTATAATCGGTCTCTTCCGCAGGTTGGTTATGAAAAATATACAGTTCGTTTTTAAAGTGATCGATGGCAATAATATACCGGTAAATATGGTATTGCATCACCGGTATTTTCCGGGTGTTGTCGTCGCTTTCCTTTAGCTTGATCGTTTCAAAATGCTCAACCGCTTCATGGGTAAAATAGCCGAACAGCCCGTTCGAGATCATTTTTCCGGGCTGGGCATCCGTATCAAAACTATCGATAAAGATATTGATCTGGTGGATGAGGTCAAACGTTCCCGGCGCGAAGCTCTGACCGGCGCCATCGGGGTAATTTAATTTTAAGATGTCATTATTCAACACCAACCCGGCAATGGGTTCGCAGCAAACATAGCTCATACTGTTTTCGCGGCTGTGGTAGTCAGAGCTTTCGAGCAGCAGCGAATTGGGGAACACATCGCGCAGCCGCAGGTAAATGCTTACCGGCGTTGTCGTATCGGCGAGGAGCTTTTTATGGGAAGTGATCAGTTTATATTTTTTCATGTTTTTCGTAAGTGTATAAAAGCAAAAAACCCAGCGGATGAGGGCCGCCGGGTTTTCTATTCTAGGTTTACAATTGATTAACTTTTCAGATCAAAAACTATCCGGCTGCCAAATTAAATTGGTGCCACCAGCTATTATTTTGATTGATTTTGATCATTGCGGTGACAAATTTATAAAGAAAAATGAATTACCAAATTTTTTATGAACTTTTTTGCCATTATTCTCCGAAAACATGGATCGGACCAGCCATTATCGCCCCAATTATGACCAAAATGGCTATAATATAGAAAATTGCAATGCTTTTGTGCTGTTTTTCAGAAGTTATGGCCTTCTTTGACTTGCTGTGCCCGATGTGGATCAATGCGATGGCGATGAGCATCATTACCCAATGTTCCACCGTAAAATACCGGAGCGTGTTGTCCTTCATTGTCCCGCTGTTAAATTTTACCAGGGGGCTCAAAAAGTACAGCACAATGCCAAACAATAACTGAATATCGGCCGATATCATGGCAAACAAATTGATCTTGCGGTTGCCCTCGGTGTATGCTTTTTTACCGAACCAGCCTATCAGCGACTGGATAATGGCCAGCAATACCAATACGAACAGTACATACCTGAACCAGGAATGCAGGTCCTTAAAAATTTCATAAATGCTCATGGATTAAATTTTTTCGAATATACGTGGAAATAGGTGAAAGCTGAAAGGTAAAGGGTGAAAGGTTTTAACACCGTTTTTTTCGTCACCGCAGGGTCTCTCGCAGAGTACCCTGCGCTCCGTGCCAGACCAACCGCAATTCTCGCAACCAGCCTGTACTCGTGTATTCCGTTTCTTTCGGACATCCATCGTATAGGTGAAAGCTGAAAGGCAAAGGGTGAAAGGTTTTAACACCGGTTTTTTCGCCACCGCAGGGTCTCTCGCAGAGGACCCTGCGCTCCGTGCCAGACCAACAGCAATTCCCGCAACCAGCCCGTACTCGTGTATTCCGTTTCTTTCGGACATCCATCGCTGGGTCCTCTGCAAGAAATCCTGCGAAGACGGGAGGTTTTTTCGTCACCGCAGGGTCTCTCGCAGAGGACCCTGCGCTCTGTGCCAGACGAACCGCAATTCTCGCAACCAGCCTGTACTCGTGTATTCCGTTTCTTTCGGACATCCATCGTATAGGTGAAAGCTGAAAGGTAAAGGGTGAAAGGTTTTAACGCCGGTTTTTTCGCCACCGCAGGGTCTCTCGCAGAGGACCCTGCGCTCCGTGCCAGACCAACAGCAATTCCCGCAACCAGCCCGTACTCGTGTATTCCGTTTCTTTCGGACATCCATCGCTGGGTCCTCTGCGAGAGACCCTGCGAAGACGGGCGTTCTCCGGGTGTCCTTAAATAAACTCACCACTGCCTAATAAGTCTCACTTAGTGCCGGGATGCCGCGGTGCTCCGGCGTTTCTTCTTCCTTTTTGCTAAACAAGCCTTTCACCTTATCCCACACAAAGGTGATCGTCTCCTCGTTAATGAATTTGGATGCTTTTTGCGACACAACGCCCACAAGGGCTTTTACCAGGAAGTTGGAATTGCGGAATATGGTTTTATTTAAGGTGAACGGCAAAAGGATCCGCGATAGCAGCGAAACGATATCCTGTTCAAAAAAACCTTTGGAGCCCGTAGCCGGGTTGGCCTTCGGGAATAAAGAACCTATAGTAGATAATAACGATGACAAACTATTGAAACGATTGCTGATCGCCACGCTCTGCTGCCGTTCCGACTCTTTTAACCGGGCTATTTCAGCGCGCAGGGTATCGATATTTCTGATTGGAACGTCCATTTTAATGTTTGAATATTTTTTGAATAATGGCGTTAACAATGGGCTTTTCTATTTTCGCCCTGTTGTATTTGATGCACAGTGCAATGATCAGATATAAAACAGCTACGCACCCAAACCCCGCCCAGGTTGCATTAAATACACTGCCCAAATAGTATGCAAGAGTGAGGCTGGCAAACAAAAACGCCAAAACCATACTAACCACGATAACAACATCCGCCACCAGGCCCGCGGCAATGGACGAACCACCCTCAATAGCCTGGTATTTGGCCAGTTTGATACGGGTTTCGGCGTATTCTTTAAGTTGATCGATAATAGGGGGAGGCGTAGTATCTTTTTTGTCTTCCATAGTTTTTGTCATTGGTCATCGGTCATTGGTCATTGGTCACGATGGCTATGTTTTTCTACCAACTAATGACAAATGACCAATGCCAAATGACTTATTTTCAGGCATGCTCCAGGTCGTCCTGGTATTCCTGCTCAACGCCGTTCATTTTTGATTTGATATTATCAACCACTTTGTCCTTATAGGCCATCAGGTTATCTATTTCTTTTGACGCAGTTTCCTTGATCGATTCGCCAAGGTTTTTTAACGATTCTGCTAACTTGTCGCGGGTTTCGTTCCCCTTGTCCGGAGCGAATAAAATACCCAACGCCGCCCCTGCTGCCAGCCCTACCAGCAAAGCAACAACCACTTTTGTATTGTCCTTCATAGCTTTATAAATTTAATAGTTGACGATTTGTTTTTATTTTGATTAAATATCCTGTTAAATGTTACCCGGCCGACTATTTACCACGATTACCCGGGCTGCCGGCTCTTATTTTAACACAAGCAAATATAATAATTTTTAGCCGTCCGGACCTGAACGTATTCGTTCAAGTCTGTCGGCTGCCATGCGGTTAGTTTCGTAAATTTCAAGCAGCAGCAAAAAATACGACAATAGCAGCGGCCCGAAAACCAGCCCGGTAATGCCAAACAAAGGTATCCCAATCAAAACCCCGATGATGGTTATCAGCGGATGGGTATTGGCTATCCGTTTGTTGATCATCATTCGCAAAAAACTATCTACGTTGCCGATAAACAACAAACCGTAAACCAAAATCAGTACGCCTTTTACCGGATGCCCCTGCACAAACAGGATAATGGCGGCCGGGATAGACAGTGTAGGCGCCCCGACGACCGGCAGAAACGAAATGAACGCGCCAATGACGCCCCAGAACACAGGGTCGGGCAGGCCGAAGATCAGGAATCCATTTGCCAGCAGAAAGCCCTGAACAAGGGCGATGATGCCCTGCCCAAATACATTTGAATACGTTGCGTTGCGCAGCGCCGCGGCAAATTTGAGCGCGTGCTGTTCCCTGAACGGCGCATATTTTAACAGGGAAGCCTCAAATTCCCTCCTTTGCACCAACATAAAATACAGCAAAAAATACATCACCAGTAAGGTGACGAGTACGCTTGCCGCACTGCCTAAAATAGAAGGGAATATCTCGGTTACCAGGGAACCCAGTTTTTGCATGGTTGTTTCGGCAAAATGCGGCTGGCCAAAATGATAGCCGGCATATTCGTCTATTTTGTCCAGCCACTGCTGCAAGTCGAACGAATTACGGTTAATGCTGCTGATCTTACTAACCGCCATAATGCATAGCGACATCAGCGGGATGATAATTACGATCAGCGACGTAAGAATGACCATAATGGCCACCAGTGCCCGGCTCCAGTTCTTCTTCTCGGTAAGATAGATGTACGGGGTCCGGAATACGGTAAACAACACTATGGCCCCCAAAATGGAACTGAACAGGCCGCTTAAAGCATAAACCAAAAAACAGCCCAGAATCACTATCGCCCCAAGAACGATATTATTACGCTGCTTATAGTTGAAAATGGACATTAAGGCTCAAATAACTACCTGTATAAACGCTTAAACCATAAAAAGTTTTATACGTAAATATAATTATTTAAGCTGTGCAGATTCAGGCAATCGCTTTTAAAATCTTCTCAGCAAGAGGAGGCTCCGCTGGAGCCTAAATTAGTTTTTTTTATCCTATAAACAGGCGGCTCCTCTGGGGTCGACCAACGATATTAGTTTATAGCTCCAGAGGAGCAGCCTGTTTATAGGAAAGTCGGTTTTTCTTAGGGCTCCAGCGGAGCCTCCTCTTTAAAAGCGATTTCCCTGTGTGCAGATTACCGAATTTGTTCTCAATAACACCGGGGTGTTCATTTTTGAATCAAAATACGAATTAGTGAACAAAATACCGCATTGATAGATAATAATTGTAGGTTTAGTCACTGATCAAATAAATCCGCCGGAAAAACACATTAACCGGTTGATTCCAATTTGAATTAACCAATATCAAGCGTGTTCCGCTATCCTGTATTCTTAATGCGATAATTTTATAGCATTTAAATTTTTTATCATGGCAACTTCAGTCGTTCGGTTTTTGAATGTCATTTTGGCGGCACTGCTTGCCGGCACAAGTTTCGGCATATGGATGGGCTTTAACCCCATGAACTTTTCGATATCAACGTATGTGGAGCAACAACAACATTTGCTTCACGCGCTTAATACACTGATGACTTGCCTGGTAGTCCTTGCAACGCTGGTAACACTTGCCTCGGCTTTTCTCCAACGGAAAAACAAACCTGTTTTTGTTGCTTTACTTGCGGCCGGCATATTTTTTGTTGCCTGCATAATAATTTCACGGTTCGGCAGCCAGCCCCTGCAAAACGATATGCTGGTTTGGAAAGTTGGTACGGCCCCTCGGGACTGGACATCATATCGTGACAAATGGTGGACGTTCCATATCACACGAACAATAGCTGAATTAATAGCTTTAAGCCTGGTTACTTTGGCGAGTATTAAAAGAGGAAATAGCGCCGCTTGATACGATATTTCCAAAGCGGATTAAACATAAAACGTAAACGGACGAGCCGGTGGATGGCTTGGTATAAATAGATTTATTAAAACGGTTAATAATAACTTACGGTCATAAAAAAATTAAAATGCAAATAACTATTCTGGGTTCTACAGGGCAAGTCGGGAAGGCAACGCTTAAAGAGGCATTAAACTTAGGTTACAAGGTAAAGGTGCTGGTGAGGTCGCCTGAAAAACTCGGCGACTTAAAAGAGAAAGTGATCGTTATAAAAGGTGACCTGTTGGATCCTTTGGCCGTTGAAGAAGCTCTAAAAGGAAGTGAAGCGGTGATCAATGCTGCCGGGGGCGTAAAAGAACCGGATCAGTACACGAAATTTAGAAAAATAGGAGAAATATTGGTGGAGAAGATGAAACAGGAAAAGATTACGAGACTTGTTAATATTTCAGGCGCGGTTATGTGCCTCTCAGCTGAAAAACTGGACTTCAAAAGAAAGATCATGAAAGTGTTCGTCCGGCTCTTTTATCCGCAGATGAAACAGGCGCAGGAAGCAATAATCCCGGTGATTGAAAGTGAACCGGCCATTTCCTGGACATTTGTTCGCGCGCCGATGATCTCTAAGGCTGGTGGTACCGGAAAAACAGCAGCCAATGATAAAAAAATGCCCGGTACAAAAATAATGCTTGAGGATTTAGCGAAATTCATGGCAGAACAGGTCGCGTCTGCTGAGTGGGTCAGAAAAGCACCCTGGGTGGCATCGGTTTAACCAAATAAAAATTATAAACTTCTGCTGCCGAAAGCCACACGGCAGAGTTTTTGAAACTAAGTCCTAATTTTCCTTTTCAGCCCAGCTAATCCCCGTAGGCAAATTAGCTTTACTAAATTCAATATGTATAACCCTTCTTTTTTTAGTTGTTGTGGTGCGGCTGGATGCGTGAAACAGAAGCGGTCGCATGATCATAATTCCGCCCGCCTTTACCTTGCAAATTGTTTCCGGTTCGTTTTGCCAATTAACATCTTCAACCCGGCGGATATTTTTAAGATGAGAACCCGGCATTACTCTTAATGCGCCATTGCCTTCATCAGTGTCATCAAGGTGGATACGGATGGTAAAATTATCCTGCAATATATTCAGCGGGGGCTGAACGGCAAATTGATCCAGCTTTGTCGTCCAGGGGCCGAAGCCTTCAAGCTCTGCTTTGTTGCCAACTGCGATGGTAAGGTCCTGGTGCCAGGCCACAAACCAGTTAGATCGTTCGGGCTTGTCAAAATAAATGGATTTGACAACGAAGTAACCAACACCAAACAATTCATTTATAAGAACCTGTAACCTATCGTTGAAGATCAACCGTTTTACGCCGGGTACCTCTTTTAAAAATCGACGAATCGCAAAAAGATCAGCAGTCTTGCGGAAGGCAGGAATTGATTGGTCTGCTTTTTCGATCGTTTCGACGATTGATGTGACCTCACCAAGTGAATAAATATCTTCAACAATGGCAAACCCGTTTTTGATTATGTTTTCTCTTTGCATTGGCAAATAACTGTCGTCCTGTGCTGCGACAAGCATTTTTTGCTGCCGCGAGCCTCCAGGCTTCTGGCCCGCGTTTAGGGAATCCGAAAGCCAGGTAACAATTATAAACTTACGTATTAATGTTGTTTACTTAAGGGTTCGCCTGGCATTTTCGCCTCACCTAAACGGCGAAGCCCTCACTCATCCTCTCCAAACGAGAGGACTTTAGCTTCTTGCTTTTTTAGGGTCCTCTTAAGTAGACGACATTGACTTATGTATTATAATTTTGTACTTTTAACCTATCAAGGGAATGCCTTATCGATCAATCCGTTTGCTGGTGGGTTAATCGGCATTAACTCTACCCTCCCTCATCTCCTCAAAAAACGGCGTTCTTCTCGTTTCCACACATTCTGCGGCGTACAGGTACAGTGCTGCGCTCCAGGTTTGCCAGTCAACGCCCATTGCCTGGCCTGTTTGGGCTTTTATCCACTCATTAAAGCCAAATTCGAGTTCGGGATCCCGGGAAAGTTTAACCAGCCGCGTTAGTTCCTGCAGGTTTTGTTCGGCCAGGTCAAACCGTTCAGCAGCCACCAGTGCTGCCACGTACAGGCCGCATATAAAAGGCCATACGCCGCCGTTATGGTAATTGCCGGGCATATTAAAATCTTTATAGCGGGGGTGCCAGTCCGGGTCGCCGGGCAAGGTGAACGGGAAAAAATTAGGCGGAATGTTCACGGCCAGGTCGTTGCTGCCGCGCATTGCTGTACACTGCTGCTCCACCCAGTCAATTATTTCATTAGCCTGTTCATACGGCGCAAGGCCTGACAAAATGGCCAGGCTGTTTCCCAGGAGGTCGAAACTGTCGCTGCAATAAACTTTATAGGCCCAAAAGGCGAAGTAGGGCTTGCTTTTCACACTTAATCCTTCGTGGATATGATGGGGGATAAAACCACCGTCGATGGCCAGCTCCCGCATTTCGCTGCAAAGCTTTTCCGCACGGTCATCATCACCCAGCAGGCGCAGGTAGCTGTAGACTAATGTGTTTACAAATAGACCATATCCGAGCACCCACTGCTCATCGCGCCAGTCGCTGGTAGGCTGCTGGGCAACCATAAACCGGTCGTCGGGACTTTGATATTCCATCCACGTGAGCGCCTTTACTATGGCATCCT
>JABDHD010000030.1:38957-39584 GCA_013285685.1 Bacteroidota bacterium | reverse complement strand
ATAGTTAAACTATACAACAATCAAGGAGATAAGAAGGTATATCAAAGTACGGTTGATTTAGAAATAGCCTTGGATGCCATGAAAAACCAACAAGGTCAAAAAACTCTATTCTTTGAGGATTTACCCCCCGTTGGAAATTTATTATCCAAGAAGGGAGCAAGAGCGAAAACCAGCACACTAAAGATGGCAAACGTTAAACCAATTATTTCCAATGGATTAAAGAATGATTATATCAAATATACGATTATTGGGATTGCTGTTGCTATAATTTCATACTTTGCTTACGAGTTTTTTAAGTATAAACATTGGTGAGAACTCTAAACAAAAACATCACAACAATGAAAAATTATCTGACCTTATTATTGGCATTGTCATACTTATATTCCAACGCGCAAAAAAGAAAGATTCTTATACATGAAGCCGCAACTTGTTATACAGACACCGGATTAACCCAGTTAACGATGATGTATAAAAATGTAGGGGACAGCGTTATTGTAACTAAATTCAAGGGTGATTTTTGGGCTGTCCCATATGAAGGATCTACGGTTTATGTAGATGAATTTAATTTAAAGGATATAGTTGATGAAAACGCAAAAGTAGCCACGCAAAAAGAAATAACAGATAGTC
>JABDHD010000030.1:28126-38947 GCA_013285685.1 Bacteroidota bacterium | reverse complement strand
GGTGAACTGACTGCCGAAGTCAAGAATAAGGATTTTTTCTTGCATGGGCAAAGATAGGGTTTTGATTTCGGATGGTTATATTAAAAGGGGAATGACCAAACAACAAGCGCGATTATCTTGGGGCGACCCGGATGAAATACATAGGACGGTTTTTTCGGGTGGAATTCATGAACAATGGGTATACGGAAACAACTATCTTTACTTTGAAAACGGGATTTTAACAGCGTGGCAAGATTAAACAAATGGTTTGTCCTACCGATACATAGTTACCTTGAGTTTTTATTCAAGGCGTTTTCGAAAGCACCAGGAGTTTTCCTATTTCCGTCAATTTTTCTTTAATGATGCCGGACATCCCCGCAATTTACAATTTTCCTAAACTTATTTTCGACTTCCTTAGTCGCGTAAAACCGCAAAAATGGTGACACGATCCTGTCACTGACAAAATCTCGTCAGTACATAAGTTGTTAATAATCAGCGCTGTTTCACTTTGTTTCACACTGTTTCACTTGTTGCGAACGCAACAGTGTGAGATAGCGCTACAAAACGCCCTTCGCCAAAAAATCCGAAATCGAAAATCCGAAATCCGAAATCAAAACCCTATCTTTGCCCATGCAAGAAAAAATCCTTATTCTTGACTTCGGCAGTCAGTTCACCCAGCTGATCGCGCGCCGTGTCAGGGAGCTCAATATCTACTGCGAAATCCACCCCTTCAATCATTTTCCCGAAGTTGACGACACCGTAAAAGGCATTATCCTTTCGGGCAGTCCATACTCCGTACGGCAGGATGACGCCCCCGGTTTCGACTTTGAAAAGTATCACGGCAAGCTGCCCGTCCTTGGCGTTTGTTATGGCGCGCAGCACATTGCCCATTTTAACGGCGGCGAGGTATTGCCCAGCAGCACGCGCGAGTATGGCCGGGCCAACCTGCTGCATATTGAAGAACATAACCCGCTTTTTAAACTGATATTACCGGGCACACAGGTTTGGATGTCGCACGCCGATACCATCGCCCGCATACGCGACGATTTCGATATCATTGCCAGTACCGATACCGTTAAAGTAGCCGCATTCCATGTAAAAGGCACACAAACTTATGGCATACAGTTTCACCCTGAAGTTACCCACAGTGTGGATGGCAAGCAATTGCTGTTTAACTTTTTGGTGGACATTTGCAGCTGCAAACAGGACTGGACACCTGATTCATTCATCGAAACCACTATCGCATCGCTTCGCGAAAAACTGGGCGATGATAAGGTGGTGCTTGGCCTATCCGGCGGCGTGGATTCGTCAGTTGCGGCAGTGCTGCTGCACCATGCCATCGGCAAAAATCTGCATTGCATTTTTGTTGATAACGGCCTGCTGCGGAAAGATGAGTTCCAGTCGGTGCTTGATTCGTACCAGCACATGGGACTGAATATAAAAGGCGTTGATGCCAAACAGCGTTTTTATGATGCGCTGGCCGGGCTAACCGACCCTGAAAAGAAACGCAAAGCCATCGGCAGGGTGTTTATTGAAGTTTTTGACGATGAGGCCCACAAAGTAGAAGACGTAAAATGGCTTGGCCAGGGCACTATTTACCCCGATGTGATCGAGTCGGTTTCGGTGAAAGGGCCATCCGCGACCATTAAGTCGCACCATAACGTTGGCGGGTTACCGGATTTTATGAAATTAAAGGTGGTTGAGCCGTTAAATACTTTATTTAAAGATGAAGTACGCCGTGTTGGCAAAGCTTTGGGCATTGATCCAAACATTTTGGGCCGCCACCCGTTCCCCGGTCCGGGACTGGCCATCAGGATATTAGGTGAAGTTACCCCGCAAAAAGTTGCCATACTGCAGCAAGCGGATGCGATTTATATCAACAATTTGCGGGCAGGCGGTGTTTATGATAAGGTTTGGCAGGCCGGAGCGATCTATTTGCCGGTGCAGTCAGTTGGCGTTATGGGCGATGAACGCACTTACGAAAACGTGATCTGCCTGCGCGCCGTACAATCGCTGGATGGTATGACTGCCGACTGGTGCCACTTGCCATACGATTTGCTGGCGAAGATCAGCAACGAGATCATCAATAATGTAAAAGGAATAAACCGGGTAGTATATGATATCAGCTCCAAACCGCCTGCAACCATTGAGTGGGAATAGGTGGCTATTAGTTTTGTTTATCGCACTGGTTGTATCTGCCTGCTCGCCCAAGCTGCGGCCTGTTGCGGTGCAGCCCAGGGAAACACTGCCCGCTAACCCGGTTGCAAAACAGCCGGAAAAGGAGGCTAAACCGGTAAAGCCCGCAGCGCCTGCGGTTTCAACCATTTCGCTGCTGCTGCCTTTCGGGACCGATCATTTGGCGCCGGGCGCATCGTATACCCCTGTAAGCATTAAAGAGGCGGATATTGCCATCGCCTACTACCAGGGTTTTAAACTGGCGCTGGATTCGCTTAGCGGACAGGGTTATAATTACAAATTGCAGGTTTATGATACGCGAAGCGATAAAGCTCAGTCGCATGCCTTGGGATATAATCAATCGGTGCGGGCAAGCGACCTGATCGTGGGCCCGGTATTCCCGGAGGATATGCGAACTTTCCTAAATGCCAATAGCAGTCCGAAGCAACCCATTGTTTCGCCGCTTTCGCCCGCTGCTCCGTCAACCCTTCATAGTACGCAGATGATCACCATGATGCCGCCGCTGGAGTATCATGCCTGGGCCGCTGCAAAATATATCAAAGACAATCTTAACCCCGAAAAGATATTTATCCTGCGTTCAGGTTACAGCGACGAGAACGAATACATCATACCCTTCAAAAAAGCGATCGACAGCCTCGGTAAAAAGCATATCCAAATTGTCACCGTAACCATTACTCACGGGCAGTTGGGCGCGCTGCTGCCGCAGCTTTCATCAGCCGATAAAAATATTTTTGTCGTTCCGGCCACCGATCAGCATTTTTTAACGGTCACTTTGCGGGCGCTTGATTCATTGCGCGGCAATTACCCGGTAACCGTGTTCGGTCATCCCAACTGGATAAACTTTACTTTTTTAAAGGCTGACCTGCTGCAACGGCTGGATACGCATATAACTTCTTCGGACCGTATCGATTATAAGGCCCCAAACATTATTGCGTTTATGCGCGTGTACCGCGAAACCTATCATACCGATGCCACTGAGTTTGCTATAAAAGGCTTTGACGAAGGGATGTATTTAGGCAAACAACTGGCGGCAGGCAATATTAAAAACCTGGCGCAGGCGGAATTTTCGGGCCTGCACAACGACTTTAAGTTTGAGAAAAAGCCAGGTTTAGGCTTGATGAATACCCACGTCAGCGTTTATAAATACACTAACTTTGACCTCAAAAAGGTACAATGAAGGCCGTCAACCAGCTTAAAACGTTTCAGCGCATTTTGGATGAATACCCCGCGGAAACCCCTTTAAGCAAGTTTTTACCCGGCTTTTACCGGCAGAACAAACAGATGGGCTCGACGGACCGCAGGGTAGCGAGCCGCCTGGTTTACAACTATTTCCGACTAGGCAGGGCACTCCCAAACCTGCCGGCAGATGAACGCCTTTTTATCGCAGAATTTTTGTGCAACACCCAGCTCAATTCCTTCCTCCAGCATTTTAAACCCGAATGGGCCGCCTGTATCGATTTTTCGCTTGCTGAAAAGCTTGCGATGGTAAAAGCCCTGCACCCGGATTTTGCTTTGGAAGACATTTTCCCCTGGACCAAACAACTTTCACCGGGAATTGATCAATCAGAATTCCTGCGCTCCTTTTTTGTACAGCCCGATCTTTTTATCCGGGTATATAAAGGCTTTGAAACACAGGTAAAAACTGCACTGGCCACGGTGCAGGTTGTTTTTAAGGATGAAGGCAATGGCTGCTTCTGCCTGCCCAACGGGACCAGGCTGGAAACGCTGATCCCCAACCCGCATTGGTACGAGGTACAGGATTTTTCTTCACAACAAACGGTACAATACTTCAAACCCAACAAATGGGATTACTGGTGGGACGCCTGCGCCGCTTCAGGGGGCAAATCGCTGCTCCTGCACGACCGCGAGCCCACGGTTAAGCTGGTGGTGTCGGACATCCGCGAATCGATCCTGAGCAACCTGGATGAACGCTTTCAGCAAGCCGGCTTAACTAAATACCAAAAAAAGCTGCTCGACCTCACCCAAAACAACGACCTGCTGCTGCATGATTATGCGTTTGATGGCATTATCCTGGATGCCCCCTGCACCGGCTCCGGCACCTGGGGCCGCACACCGGAGATGATCAGCCAGTTTGATCCACATAAAATCGAGTTTTTTCAGCGCCTGCAGCAAAGTATTGCACGCAACGTGGTGAAGTACCTGAAACCGGGTAAACCATTGGTTTATATTACCTGCTCGGTTTTTAAGGGGGAGAATGAGGATGTGGTAAATTTTATGGTGAAGGAACTTGGGTTGAAGTTGTGGGAGCAAACGGTTTTAAAGGGGTATAAGAATAAGGCGGATACGATGTTTGTGGCGAGGTTAACCCCCCTGCCCCCTAACGGGGAGACTTTTTGACTTGCATTTCTGAATGCCTAAACTCTCGAAAAAAAGTCAGCCATCGCCCTTTCAACAAATTTATTCGTCCTTCAACGTTATTGCCGGGTTTGAATGCGCTGCCTTAAATGTCAGGGCGCTGATGGTTGCGAATGTCATTACCATCAAGGTTATCACCGGCATAAAAAACTGCCACGCATTAAGCGGCACCCTGAACGCATAATTTTGGAGCCATTGTGTCACCAAAAACCAGGCGACCGGCGTAGCCACCACACTGCAAGCCAGTATGAGTTTTATCGTATCGAGCGTTAATAAAGTGACGATATTCGGCACTGATGCCCCCAATACTTTTCGCACGCCAATTTCCCTTTTTCGCCGGCCGGTTGAATAGGCCGTGAGGCCAAACAGGCCCATGCAGGCGATGATGATGGCCAGCGATGAAAATAACAGAAATATATTGCCGAACTGCGTTTCCTGCTGATACTGGCTGTTATAAAAATCATCCAGGAAAAAGAAATCGAATGAAGATTCTGGGAAATAATTGTTCCACTTTTGATGAATGCCCGCTATGATTTGGCGTGCATTTAATGTATTAATTTTAACTGAATAATACTTTATCGGTACCCACCCTAAAGCCGGGTCCATTAAAAGGATAACGGGTGTATAACCGCGCTGCAACGATTGCTGATGATAATTTTTTATTACGCCAATCACCCCATTGGGCTTTTTGTCGAGAGTTTCAATCCATAAACGTTTACCGACCGCGTCGTTTGGCGAAGTAAAGCCGAATAATTTTACTGCCGATTCGTTTAATACAATGCTTGTCGAGTCGGAAGGGCGGCCTTGCTCAAAAGCCCTGCCGGCAATAACTGTTAAGTCATAAGCCTTTATAAAATCAAAATCAACACGAAGGGTTTCAAACAAATGTTCATCGGATTTTGATGCACCGTATCTTCTGTCGGCAGAGAACTCACCAACCTCCCTACCCGGAACCGCCCCCGAAACCGTGAAGCTTTTTACGCCGGGAAACGTCTTTATATCTTGTTTAAAACTCTTCACCTTTTGCGCCAAATTGGCGGCGGCTACCGGCTCCTTCATTACAATGGTTTGCGTAATGTTTACGCCGGTGCCTGCGCTGCACATGAAATTAATTTGTCGGTAAATGGCGATTGTGCCCGCAATAAGCAGCAGGGACGCCGTAAACTGAAAGGCGACCATTCCTTTGCGCATAAAAACCCCGCCCTTTGAAAAGGCATAACGGCCTTTTAATACAACCACCGGGTTAATGTTGGCCAAAACCAGCGCCGGATAAAAGCCTGAAAGAAACATGCCAACCAAAAGTGCACCGGCGGTTTGCAGGTATAAAGGCCAATCAAAAAGCAGGCTCTCTGATGCGCTCTTACCTGTTAAATCGGGTAGGTAATAAATTGAAACTCTTACGAGTATTACCGCAAGCACCAACGCGGCCAGGTTAATGATGCCCGACTCGATTAAAAACTGGGCCAATAACTGGCTGATCCGTGCGCCGTTTACTTTGCGTATCCCTATCTCCCTCGCCCGGTCCGCGGCCTTGGTTGTGGCCAGGTTTATATAATTCACACATGCAATGATCAATATTACAAAGGCAATGATGTTCAAAAAGCTAACCGCGCGGGCGTTGCCCTTGGTTTCAATCTCATAAGGTTTGGCCGGATTTAAATGCATTGTCGTGATGGGAACAAGCTCGATTGCCCATTTGAGGTCCTTAAGTGCCGACCCGGTTTTATAACGCTCGGCCAGCGCGGGGAACTTGGCTTCAAGGGCCGGTATGTCGGTTTGGGGTTTTAGCTTTACAAAGGTGTAGCTTTCATGCAAATACCAAAAATTCCTTAAAAACTCAGGAGTAGTCGCCCATGAGATCAGGAAGCTGAATTTCATGGTCGTATTTGGCGGTACGTCCCTAAATACACCGGTTACCATGCAATGCGGGGTCCCGTCTGAATTGGCGACATCTAAAAATTTCCCCATTGGGTCGGCTTTCCCAAAATATTTCTGTGCCGCCGATTGGGAAATTGCTATCGTGTTTACCTGTTTTAATACCGACGACGCATCACCTTCGATCAGTTTGTAGTTAAAGAATTGAAAAAAATTACTATCGGCAAAGCAAACATGTTCCTCCCTGAATTTTATATCCTGGTAGCGCACTACCCGTTCAGAATTATTCCAGTTGATTCGGGTAAACGAGGTAATCTCCGGAAAATTAGCCTTCATGGCCGGCGCATAGCCATTGGTGCTGGTTGCCCAGCTATCGTTCAATGCTCCGCCTTTATAAAACTTGCTTTCAACCCTGTAAATATTGCCGGCATCCACATTCATCCGGTCGTAACTTTTTTCAAAGTGCACATAAGCGCGGATAAGCACAAAGGCAGCTATGCCCAAAGCAAGGCCAATAATGTTAATTAAAGTGTAGCTTTTATTTTTTATAAGGTTACGGTAGGTAACCAGCAGCATATTGCGGAACATATCAAGCAGGGATTTGAAGGCCTAAGATAGATAATAATTAGTGGCGATTGACATCCCTAAAGTTTGGTGGCGCAGTATTACAAATGCGTATTACTCCTAAACAATTTTATCGCGATAGCCAATAAGATTATGCCGAAGGCTTTCCTTAAAATATTCAACCCGGTTTTGCCAAGCAGTTTTTCAATCCATTTTACATTTTTTAGCACCAGGTAAACGAAAAGGGTGTTGGCTACTATCCCGACCAATATATCTGATGTTTGGTATTGTGTTTTTAGCGATAGCAGGGTGGTCATGGTGCCTGCCCCGGCTATGAGCGGGAAGGCAAGGGGAACAATGGACGCCGTCGAGGATACTTCTTCCTTAAAAAACTTAACCCCTAAAATCATTTCCATGGCAATAATAAAGATCACCAGCGAACCGGCGATGGCAAATGAAGAAACATCCAGGCCTATTATTTTTAGCAGCTCCTCACCGCCAAACAGAAAACCAATCATCAGCACCAATACCGCGATACTCGCCTTTTCGGATTGAATATGCCCGACACGCTGCCGCATTTCAATGATGATGGGTATTGCGCCGAGTATATCGATGATCGCAAACAAAATCATCGTTACGGAGAGTACTTCCCTGAAAATTAATGGTTGCATGGCCTTTTAGATTTTATGGTTCCAAAACGATTTGTATGGGTAAATTTAAGTATTGAAGTTTTTTAACACAGAGAAACAGGGAAGGCACCAAAGATCACAGAGCTGTAATTGTTTTTTATAAGTTTTTAAACATTAAAACAGCCTTGTAAATTTAGAAACTCAGTGGCCCTCTGTGTCTTCTCTGTTTCTCTGTGTTAAAATCGTCCACACGATCCGTCAAAGATTTATGTTTTTGATTTTAATCGGAAACAAAGCAAAGTTGCGATTAAAATATAGAAAGCCGATAAAAAGAAGATGCTATGAACGGATATTACAGTGATGGCGCCTGCGGTGAGCGGCCCGAGGGTTTGACCGATGGAACTATAGGATTGATTAATTCCGAGTACTTTTCCTTGCTCGGTGTGATCGATATTGTCGGCAATAATGGCATTGAGCATGGGATTGCGCAACCCGTTAAAGAAGCCGTAAACACCCTGCATGACCGCAAAAGGGATAATTAGGGAGGTAAGGCCGGTAAAGAACATTGCCCCAAGGCAAATAATGGACGACAATAATAAGATAATCGTTTTTGACGAAAAGGTTTTGGTAAAAAATGGCACGCACAATTGCGCCAGTATGCCGCAAATACCAAAACCGGCCAGGTAAATACCCATTTCGGTAGCGGTGCGCTTAAATACATCTACCCATAACGTTTGAAAGCCAACAATCATGGCCATCTGGCCCATGGTCAGCAAAAAGCTGATAAAAATTGCCGTGCCAATGACCGGCCGCTTTAGGGTGCTGATGAGGGACGCGAATTTAAACTTGTTGTTAAAGTTAAGGCGTGTGTGCCTGTCGGTCGGGTTAGTTTCATTGAGCAAAAATGCGGCGCAAAGCGTACCGATCAGCGAAATGCCTGCAGCAAAAAAGAAAGGCGCCTGTGGGCCGGCTTTATAAAATAACCCGCCCACAAATGGGCCTACGACAAAGCCAAACGCAAAGGCCGAGCTTAATATCCCAAAACGCTGTGCACGATTTTTTTGAGTGGCCGTATCAGCTACCATAGCCTGGGCCACTGATATGTTGCCGCCAGTAAGGCCGTCGAGTATCCTGGCGGCAAAAAGGAACAACAAGCTACGCGCCTCGGCGAAAAGTAAAAAAGAAAGACAGGTACCGGCCAGGCTGATCACCAGCAAAGGCCTTCGTCCCCATTTATCGGATAAGGAGCCCAGTACCGGGGTGGCAAAAAACTGAGCTATCGAAAAAGACGCCATCAGCACACCAAGCGTAACCGCGTCTAAACCAAATGTTTTGCCATAGGTGTACATTACCGGCACAATGATGCCGAAACCCAGCGAATTGATGACGCAAACCAGTACTAATACCCAAAGGTTTTTATCTTTTTGCATACGTCAGGTATGACCGGTAAAATTGGTTAACAAAAAAGGTTCTGACGATGCAGAACCTTTTTTGTTACGAATATTCTTAATATAACAACAAATTTACTTCTTTTCAAACTCAGAAGCGTTTGGCAATATATCACCCATGCTGCCGAGTTTGCTGTTTCTTTTGCTATAGCTGAAATAGATAATCAAACCGATGATCATCCAAACGAAGGCGGCTATCTGTGTGCTGGTATCCAAACTAACGATCATTGCGCCACAAATAATAATACCGAGTATCGGCACAAGAGGCACCAACGGTGTTTTGAAAGGACGCGGCAGGTCAGGGTCTTTCTTCCGAAGCACCATCACGCCAATACACACTACCACGAAAGCGAACAAGGTGCCAATGGAGGTCAGGTCGCCGGCAACACTCTCCGGCAAAAATGCCGCGAACAGGCCGACAAAAACAAACAAGATCATGTTACTCTTGTAAGGTGTTCTAAATTTGGGGTGAAGCGCGGAAAATACTTTTGGCAGCAAACCATCGGTCGACATGGTATAAAACACCCTCGACTGCCCCAGCAGCATCACCAGTATCACTGATGAAAAACCAAGCAGGATAGCTACGGTTACCAGGGTAGCCAGCCAGCCCATATGCATGTAGGTGCTTATAGCGTAGGCAACCGATGCCTCTTTGCCCTGGGTCATAAAATCGCGGAACGGCGCCACGCCGGTTAATACGTACGAAAACAGGATGTATAAAATGGTGCAAACCGCAAGCGATCCTAAAATCCCGATAGGCATATCTTTCTTTGGGTTTTTTGCTTCCTGTGCAGCCGTCGACACTGCATCGAAACCGATAAAGGCAAAAAACACTACGCCGGCGCCGGCAAGTATGCCACCCCAGCCATGTCTGAAAAAGTCGGTATAAGTATATACTTTGCCATTGGCCAAAATAGCGGGGGCTGCATGCGCCGGGATAATGTAAGGTGTATGGTTTTTTGCCTGCATAAAACCCCATCCAACAGCAATAAACACCAACACGATGGAAACTTTCAATATCACAATTATGGTGTTAACCGTGGCAGACTCCTGGGTACCTTTTATGAGTAAAAGTGAGAGCAGGGCCAAAATAACCAGCGCCGGTATGTTGATGATGCCATGATGGCCCACTATATTCTCCATCGGCGAATGGCACCACTCGTAAGGTATTCGCCCGCCGAACAGTTTATTTAAATATTCGCTCCAACTGATGGATACGGTTGCAGCACCCAGCGCATACTCCAATATCAGCGCCCAGCCAATTATCCAGGCAACTATTTCGCCCATGGTAGCATAGGCGTAAGTGTAAGCGCTTCCCGCTATCGGGATGATAGAGGCAAATTCAGCATAGCAAAGGCCGGCAAACGCACAACCCACAGCAGCCACAATAAATGAAAGGGTTACGGCCGGACCGGCATGCTCGCCCGCAGCCGCAGCGGTCCGCACAAACAGGCCCGCGCCAATAATCGCACCAATACCAAGGGCGATCAGGTTACCTACTCCAAGCGTACGTTTAAGGCTCGTGCCCTCGTCAGCAGAGGCCTGCAACTGGGCCAAAGATTTTTTTACAAATAAGCTCATTTAAAAATTCAGTTAATAAGTTAAGATCAGTTTCCCAAACGTACTTAAATTTATTTAAAACATAAAGTGCAGAATGTAACAATGGGATGAAGAGGAGTTTTCGGAATTTTATTGGCTGAAGAATTAAAATTTAGATGGATTCCGATGCTGATGAAACACAGAAATAACTACGA
>JABDHD010000030.1:0-28116 GCA_013285685.1 Bacteroidota bacterium | reverse complement strand
GAAAACTCCTCTTCATCTACACGAAATACGATAGAATATGGAAATTTTTTTAGCAGGGCAAACCTATACTTTTCTGAAAAATTAACAGGAAATAGGAAAGGGTCCCTCTTAACAGCCTCCAGACGGCGATCAAATTCATTCAAAAATCTGCGCCCCAAACCGGGCCGCTCTTTTTCATACCAGGCGCATGCTTCCGCCAGGTCCATTTCTGCCTCGAGTAAAAGCTTAACGATATACACTTTGCAGATCGCGCTTTATGTCTTCCCAATCCCTTGCGGTTGTTTTACCGTTGATAAAATCATTGTCACGCCTGATAATTTCTCTTTTTTGATCTTCGGTTAAAAAAACATCGTTCTCATCGCTCGAATAATCGAAATCCATTCGCTCTAAAAAATCGAGCAGAGCCTTTTCCTGTTGCTCCGAATGTAAATTAACGGTGACTGTCATATTACAAATTTAATTGTAATCGTCGTCTATTCAAAATAAAAAAGGCGCCTTTCAGCGCCCTTTCCAATTATAGTCTTTAACAAACTTATGCTCTTTTATCTATCCTGATCGTATGTGTGATCATCGAACGTTCCTGCAATTCTTTCTGAATACGCTGGCTGTGGTCTGCCTCTTTGTGCAAATGAGGTGCAATAACCAGCGAAACGATCGACATCAGCTTGATAAGGATATTCATCGACGGGCCGGAGGTATCTTTAAACGGATCACCCACGGTATCACCGGTTACAGATGCCTTATGTGGTTCCGATTTTTTGTAGAATGTTTCGCCGTTAATTACAACGCCTTTTTCGAATGACTTTTTAGCATTGTCCCATGCACCGCCGGCATTGCTCTGGAAGATACCCATCAGCACACCTGATACGGTAACGCCGGCCAGCAAACCACCCAGCACTTCGGGGCCGAAAATAAAGCCTACAATAACCGGGGTGATCAATGCGATCAAACCAGGGGCAACCATCTCGCGGATCGAAGCTTTGGTGGATATGGCTACGCACTTTTCATACTCAGGTTTGCCGGTGTACTCCATAATTCCGGGTATTTCGCGGAACTGGCGGCGAACTTCTTCCACCATCGCCATGGCCGCGCGGCCTACAGCCGAAATAGCCAGCGAAGAGAAAATAAACGGTATCATACCGCCGACAAATAAGCCGGCAAGTACATCAGCTTTATAGATGTCAATATGGTCGATGCCCGCAACACCCACAAACGCCGCAAATAAGGCCAGCGAAGTTAAAGCTGCCGAAGCAATGGCAAAACCTTTACCGGTTGCGGCCGTAGTATTACCAACAGCATCCAGGTTATCGGTACGGTGCCTTACTTCTTCGGGCAGGCGGCTCATTTCGGCAATACCACCGGCGTTATCGGCAATCGGGCCGAAAGCGTCGATTGATAATTGCATTGCGGTGGTAGCCATCATACCGGCAGCAGCAATGGCCACGCCATATAAACCTGCGAAATGATATGACCCGTAAATGCCTGCTGCCAAAACAAGGATGGGCAGCACGGTTGATTCCATACCTACCGCTAAACCGCCGATAATATTAGTAGCATGCCCGGTTGACGACTGGCGGATAATACTCAGCACCGGGCGTTTGCCCATTGCGGTGTAATATTCGGTGATCATCGACATTAAAGTACCTACCACAAGCCCAACGGCTATTGCGCCGAAGACGCCCATTTTAGTAAATACGATAGAGCCTTCTTTTAAACCGCCGCCGGTTATTTCATCACGAATCATGTGGAAATTATCTGTCGGCAGCATCCACTGCACTACAAAATAAGTAGCAATGGCGGTTAATATAATGGAAAGCCAGTTCCCGATATTCAAAGCTGTTTGAACGCTGTCGGTTTCGTTTTTAATGCGAACAAACGCGGCGCCTACGATGGAGAAGATCAAACCCAAACCCGCAATTACCATTGGCAGCAATACCGGGGCTATTCCTCCAAAATTATCATTCGAAACAATTTCGCGGCCCAACACCATAGTGGCCAGCATTGTGGCTACATATGAACCAAAAAGGTCGGCGCCCATACCTGCAACGTCGCCCACGTTATCGCCTACGTTATCAGCAATGGTAGCCGGATTACGGACGTCATCCTCGGGGATGCCAGCTTCAACTTTGCCAACAAGGTCGGCGCCTACGTCGGCAGCCTTGGTATAAATACCGCCGCCTACACGGGCAAACAAGGCAATGGATTCAGCGCCTAATGAAAAGCCTGCCAAAACGTCCAGCGCTTTCGCCATGAATTCGCCGTTAACATCGTGTCCGCCGCTTCTTACGTACATGGTATAAAAGACAATGAAAAGCGACCCAAGGCCGATAATAGCAAGCCCGGCAACACCCAAACCCATAACGGTTCCACCTGTAAAAGATACCTTTAGCGCTTGCGCCAGGCTGGTGCGGGCGGCCTGCGTTGTCCGCACATTTGCTTTAGTGGCAATACGCATACCCAGGTAACCTGCAAAAGCGGACAGAAATGCGCCGCAAACGAAGGATATGGCAATAACAGGGCTCGAAGTATGCACAGTTGTGCCCGACCATGCCAGCAATATGCCCGCGATCACCACAAAAAAGCCCAGTATCTTCCATTCTGCACGAAGGAATGCCATCGCTCCATCAGCAATGTAACCGGCAAGCTTGGCCATTTCACCGTCGCCGGCATCCTGTTTACTTACCCAGGACGCTTTAATGCCCATAAAAAGTATACCTATCAATCCCACAACTGGGATCAAATAAATTAAGTAGGTGTTCAAAAAATCCATATATAGTGTTTACTGTTAAAAACTTCGTCGGCTTTTTAAAAAGTTTGCAAATATAATCCGTCGGAGCAAATAAATAAATTTATTTCTTTACAATAATATGTCAATATCGGCAACGTCATCGCAAATATTTTACAAATAGGGCTTATTCGGGTTTAAGGGTTGACCTATAAAACCATTTTTTATTTTTGCTGAAGGCGAAAACAGGAAGATCGCCACATTTTATTATCAAACAGTTTATTCCTATCTTCCCCAAAACTATTGCAACCAAATATGAACGAAACCAAACCTCCCGCCAAATTAAAGCATGAGTTGGGCTTGCTCGACGGCACCATGTTGGTAGCCGGCTCCATGATCGGCTCGGGTATTTTTATTGTAAGCGCCGATATCACGCGCAATGTAGGCTCGGCCGGCTGGCTGATCTTTGTCTGGGTAATTACCGGGTTTATGACCATAACAGCGGCCGTAAGCTACGGCGAGCTGAGCGGCATGTACCCAAAGGCAGGCGGTCAGTATGTTTATTTAAAGGAAGCCTATAACAAGCTGACCGGCTTTTTATACGGCTGGAGTTTTTTTGCTGTGATACAAACCGGAACGATCGCGGCTGTTGGCGTGGCGTTTTCAAAGTTCCTTGCCTACCTCAAAATTTTCCATTGGGCCAGCGAAGACAATATTTTATTATCAACTAACATCGGCAGCTGGCATTTTACCATCAGCGCGGCACAGTTGGTATCTATCGTGGTTATCGTATTTCTCACTTTTGTAAATACGCGGGGGATCAAAACCGGCAAGTTGGTACAAAATACCTTTACCATTACCAAGTTGCTAAGTCTATTTGGCTTGATCGTTTTTGGCCTGCTTGCTATAAAAGGCGATATATGGCATGCCAATTGGAGCGATGCCTGGAGCGTCCATAAATTAAATAAAGATGGCAGCTTTGGCGGTAACTATGTGATGGCCGCAGCCCTCGGCGCTATCGCAGCCGCGATGGTTGGTTCTATTTTTAGCAGCGATGCCTGGAACAATGTGACGTTTATTGCTGGCGAGATGAATAACCCCAAGCGCAATATTGGTTTAAGTCTTTTTTTTGGTACGCTTATCGTGACGATTATTTACGTTTCGGCCAACCTGGTATATACGGGCACCTTATCAATGCATGACATCGCTACAGCGCCAAAAGACCGCGTTGCCGTTTCCGCCGCGCAAGTGATCTTTGGCAATGCCGGCACTTATGTTATCGCCGTAATGATCATGATCTCAACCTTCGGGTGTAATAATGGCCTTGTAATGGCTGGCGCCAGGGTATACTACACTATGGCAAAAGATGGCTTATTCTTTAAACGTGTCGGCACATTAAACAAGTTTGCTGTACCCGGTTTTGGTTTATGGATACAGGCGCTTGTTGCAGCCATACTTTGTTTAAGCGGAAAATATGGCGATCTGCTGGATATGATTTCGTTTGTCGCCGTATTATTTTATGTGCTTACCATTCTTGGTATCTTTATCCTCCGTAAACGGCTCCCTGATGCCGAGCGGCCTTATAAAGCCTTTGGCTACCCCTTTTTACCGGCGATTTACATGATAATGGGCGTTGCCTTTTGCATTTTGCTTATTATTTACAAACCCCAGTTTACCTGGCCGGGTTTGATAATTGTATTGATCGGCATACCGATCTATTTTATATCCCAACGTAATTCAAAAAATGAAGATCAAACAGACGTGGTTAGTTAGTCTGCTTTTTATAACCGGAAATACTTTTGCGCAGCCTTTACAGGAACATTTGCAGGCTGCCTTTAACCGCTTGCAGGCCGACAGTCAGTGCCGGTATGCGTCGGTATCATTAACCGTTCTGGACGTCAAAACAGGTGAAACCGTATTCGCCGCCAACCCTATTATGGGCCTGGCGACAGCATCTACGTTAAAAACCGTTACTACCATTACCGCCTTTAATTTGCTGGGCAAGGATTTTCAATACCAAACGCAATTTGGCTACTCGGGCTTGATAGGCGCCGACGGCGCCCTCAATGGCGATGTGATCATCAAAGGCGCCGGCGACCCAACCCTGGGCAGCTGGAGGTATGAGAGTACTCATGAAGACCATATTTTAAGCCTGATGGTTAATGCTCTGCAAAAAGCTGGCATCAAAAAAATTAACGGGCGTATCATCGGCGATGACAGCGTTTTTGGCTCACAGTCCATCCCTCCCGGTTGGATATGGATGGATGTAGGCAATTATTATGGCGCAGGCACGTCCGGGCTTTGCTGGCGCGAGAACCAGTTTGATATTAAGCTGAAGACAGGCAGGGTTGACAGTCCCATCAGCGTTGCACGAACTGTTCCCGCAATGCCTTACCTGGATTTTAAGAGCGAACTGCTCAATTCCCCTGCCGGGTCCGGCGATGAAGCCTACGCTTTTTTGCCTGTGAATAGTAAGCTGATGTATTTACGCGGTACTTATGCCGAAGATCAGTCAAAAAAAGCAATATCCGTGGCGCTTCCTGACCCGGCCTTTGATGCTGCCTTCCGCCTGGAAGACACCTTAAAGCGATTGGGAATCGCCGTTGCAAATGATCCCGAATCGACGGGCACCTTAACGGCCAAAGGTCAGCCAACGCCCGCGATCGCAACCAATCTGACTACCATCCTATCACCGAAGCTAAGCCAGATCATTTATTGGCTTAATCAAAAAAGCATTAACCTGTATGCCGAGCAATTGTTAAAAACCATTGCATGGAAAGCCGGTAAAGTACCTTCTACAGATAATGGTGTCGAAGTGGAACAAAACTTCTGGAAAGCGCGCGGTATCGACCCGCATTCTTTAAACGTTGTCGACGGCAGCGGCCTTTCACCCGGAGACAGGGTAACCACGCTGACCATGGCCACCGTCCTTCAATCGGCAAAAGGCACAGACTGGTTCCCTGATTTTTATGAAAGCCTGCCCACCTATAACAACATGAAAATGAAAAGCGGGAGTATATTGAATGTACTTACCTATGCCGGCTACCAAACGCATGACGGCCGCGAGCTATGTTTCAGCATTATGGTCAACAATTTTAACGGATCGAGCCGGGCGGTAAAGGAGAAGATATTTAGGGTGCTGGATGAGTTGAAAACCCCTTAACCCCCTAAAGGGGGACTGTTGGCGGCTAATCGTTTACCTTTCACCCCACCCCGTTGTCTGTGTCCCCACAGACAACTTTTTCGTCTCATTGAAAATCTGTCACCGATCCGTCGGTTGTCTGTGGGGACACAGACAACGGGGGATGAGGACACAGACAAGGGGGGGTGAATGAAAAAGTACAAACTGTCGCACATTTTCATTTTCCTAAAACCTTTATCCTGCAAAACCATTATTTGAAAAAAGAACAGAACCATGTCTACCATCCAAATCCTCGATAAACAAACACTTTCTGAAAAGAAATATCGGCTACAACTCGTCAACTTTGAAAAACCCGATCATGAAGGCGGCTTTCATAACCTGCAAAAGGAAGTGTATTACCGGCCGGACACCATTGCCGTGCTGCCCGTGGACGAGAAAAATCAAAAGCTACTGCTTACCAAACAATTCAGGCTGGCCACATTTTTAAATGGTAATGACAGCGGCTACCTGGTAGAAGCCTGCGCCGGGATAATAGATGAAAACGAAACACCTGAACAAACGGTCTATCGCGAAGCAGAAGAGGAAACGGGTTATAAAATTGAAAACCTGCAAAAGATTGCAAGCGCGTATACTTCGCCTGGCGGCGTAACTGAATTTCAGCACTTGTTTATGGCGGAGTATACCAGCAAAAACGACCACCCCAAATTCGGAGGGCTAAAGGAGGAAGGCGAGAGTATCGAGTTGATTGAATTGTCCTTCGATGAAGCGCTGCAAAAATTAACAAGCGGCGCTTTCAGGGATATGAAAACAATTGTATTGCTGCAGCATTTTTTTTTGAACCGAAACCGGTAACAAGACGCCCGCTATTTGCCCGATTTTATACTATTAAACGGTAAACCCAGCCCGTTGGACGGATATTGTGCAAGCACGCTATCCTTTATCGTTATATAATCGCCGTTTTTGTCCACCAGCCATTTTTCCACGCCGTCTTCCGCATCTTTCTGCGGAACGGTGGATGATACAATATTTCCCATTGCATTCAGTTCGATCACAAATAGCTCGTCTTTTTTATCGGTTGGATCTTTAAATGGAATGATAAGGGTTTTGGCATAATCATCCACAAATTTGCCAAGCACATTTTTACCGACGATCACATCCGGCTGCAGGGCAATAAGCGCCTGCGCTTTGGCGCTGTCTAAACCGAAGACAGTTAACCGAACAGCATTGCCGTTATCATCTTTAATACTATCAGTTTGTTTAACCTCACTATCTTTTAAATAGCGTATTGCAGCATAAAAACTATGATCTCCGGCGCTTACATCTGTATTGCCCGGCAGCAAATAATGAATGGCCAGGTTTGTTATGTTCACGCTGTCTGTCTTTATTTTGGCCGCGATGAGTATTAACTGGGCGGCTGGTAACCGGTTGGCGATGTGTACATCGACCGTAGTCAGCGTATCGGTTTTAAATATTTTAGATATCGTGTAATGCGGCACATTTTGTTGTTTTTTTGAACAGGAAACTGCAAGGCCCAGGCCGATCAACAATGCGGCGTTTATAAATAATTTCATTTTAGGGTTACTATATACCTGAAGCCCAGCCAGTCTTCGGGTTTGGTGTATTTTTGCTGCTTATCATTATATGATTCTCTGGCTGCCTGCCTGTACGAGCCGCCCATGGCTATGCCTTCGGTGCTGGTCATTTCGGCAGCATTACCTTCTATATTATAAAGCCCCAAACTGGTGGGGAAGTAGCTGTTAACATGTTCCAGCGCCTTGCCTTGCGATAGGCTTTGTTTATCCTTAGCCCCGGTTTTACATTTCGCCGTGCTGCAATTTAATACAAAACAGTTGCCTTTTTTACTGAGCGAATCGATATTGGGGATCACCTTTTTGTACATCCCGACCGACGGCAGGCCTATGGTCACTTTAATTTTTTGATTTTGGTTGATCATATCTTCCTTCCATTTACAGAATTTCTGTACCTGTTCAAAAGTGATACCCGTAACGGGCACATTCAGCGAAAAATAGTTTAGATCGGCATCGGCCAGTTTATCAAAGCCTTTCGACGGTTCAGCAGCCTTTTCACCAGCGTACCGCAGAGGATTTTTAACTATTTTTAAATATTGAAAGTTATTTTGCTTGCGCAGATCGTTAAAAACGGCTTTGGTTATCGAACTAACGACCGTGGTATCCGGAAAAAGTGAATTATCAAAATTATTGTTGACGATAAAAGCCATCCATTCTCCAATGGTCACTTCACGCTCGTCCATTAAAGTTGTGTCATCGATGTAAACTGTTCCGTAGACTTTCGGCGGTCTTTGCTGGGCAAAGACTTTAGCGACGAAAAAGATCGCCGACATGGTAAGTAGTATGGTTTTTATCAATTTAGATAATCCCATACAAAGGTCCCCCCTTCTCCCCCATCTTATCAACCAGCTTTTCAACTGCCGGATCTTTCTCCAGCACAGGCGCATGATGCGGTTTTATTCGCGCATCAATAATGAGCGGTCCTTTGCAACCCCAATGCTTATTTTCAGTAAAACTGTCGATGCCATAAATATCATGCGAAGGATTGCTCCGGGTAAACGTCACCCAAACAAAATTATTCAAGTTTTGTGCGGTAAACGCTGCATCGTCGCATAAAACTATCAAAGGCAGGCCATCCAGATCAGCCTCTTTTAAATGCTCTTCCAAAATCTCAAATAGGATGGGCGAATCGCTATACCTTACCTGTTTCGGCACCTCGAGCGCCAATATCCCCGGCATTACCATTCGATATTTTTCAAACGGGCGCGGGAATTCAAGGCCGGCCGGTAATTCCGTCCATAGTTCTCTCATTACTGCTCCTGCTACTGCAACCGCCACTTTACTTCCGGAGTTCAACCCGCTTCCGCTATAATCCAGGGTATCGATAGTGGTTTTGGTATAAAAATGCAGGTCGCGGGTTAAATCAACTCTTCGAAGGATATGTTTTAAAAATCCGCCGATGTCATTAACACTTAACGATGGATCATCTTCTTTTGCCGCGATAAATAAATATTTAGCCAGGCTTAGTTGCCCTGTGCCTAAAATATGATTGGCGATAGTGAGTATTTCCTGCGGTTTCCGTTCGTCGTTATAAGGCGTATACCGTTCGCTGCCGATGGCAAATAACAAAGGATGTACGCCCGCGGCGTCAACGGCATTTACAGCACGCAAACCCGGTATCTCCGCAGAAAGAGCCGATCCGCTGATCTCGTGTATCAAGGCCCCGAAACTGGTATCTTCCTGCGGGGGCCTGCCCACCACGGTGAACGACCAAATTGCATCTTTTTTGTGATAGACATTGTGCACTTTTAAGAGCGGAAACGCGTGCTTCAGGCTGTAATAACCCAAATGATCGCCAAAGGGGCCTTCCATTTTGTTTTCGTGCGGGAAAACTGTCCCGGTTATGACGAAATCAGCATCTGCTGAAATGCAAAAGCCCTCATCATCATAAAAATAACGAAAACGGCGATTACCCAGCGCCCCTGCAAAAGTCATTTCAGACAATCCTTCAGGCAAAGGCATAACGGCGGCAACCGGGTGCGAAGGCGGTCCGCCAACAAATATGCTCACTTTCAGCGGCTGTCCTTTTGCATTGGCTTTAGTTTGATGAACGCCTATACCACGATGAAGCTGGTAATGCAAACCCGCCTCTTCATTCAAAACATAGTCATTCCCGGCCAGTTGAATGCGGTACATGCCCAGGTTGGCATTCATGATGCCGGGTTTATCTGCGTCCTCGGTGTAAACCTGCGGCATGGTGACAAACGGGCCGCCGTCTTTGGGCCAGTTCACAATTTGCGGCAGATCGCTGATCTTACATTTGCCAAAACTGATAGGCGCATTTTGGCCAACCTTTTTTGGCAGGGCCGATAAAGCGGTTAATCCAACATTCGCATATTTAAAAGGATGCTTTATGGCTTTCAGCGGATCAGACTTCAGATCGACCAGTACTTTAACCTTGTTCAGCGTATCCCTGAAAATAAATTTTGATCGTTCCAGCGTCCCGAACAGGTTTGATACCGCCGGGAATTTGCTTCCTTTCACATTTTCGAACAGGATGGCTGGCCCCTGGTGCTCAAACACCCGTAAATGGATCGCAGCCATTTGCAGATAAGGGTCAACCTCGTCCTTAATACGTATTAAATGACAGTGTTTTTCAAGATTGTCGAGACAGGCTTTTAAGCTGGAATAACTCATATTCGGCACAAAGGTACAAATTGAAAAATTTAAAGCCGGTCATCCTTTATTGCCGCTTCGATTAAAATTCCCAACTAAATCCATAGACAAACATTAAACTATGCGCCTAAAAAAAGTTATTATTAGCTTTGCGGCAACGGCTTGGGAGCATATTTGTGACGACCTTAATATTTACCCTTATTTTATTGATCGGCTCTTATGGGGCCGGTCTGTTAGGCTCCTTAACCGGGCTTGGCGGCGGATTTATTATTATACCGCTGCTTACGCTGCTGCTTAACGTGGATATTCATTACGCCATCGGGGCATCGCTGGTGTCGGTAATTGCCACTTCTTCCGGATCGGCGGCAGCGTTCGTCAAAGAAGGTATCACCAATATGCGGCTGGGCATGTTTCTGGAGATAGCCACTACCGCCGGCGCCATGTGCGGAGCTATAGTTGCGCTTTACATACCCACCAGTTATATAGCGGTGCTTTTTGGTGTTATATTGATCACGTCGGCCTTCATGTCGCTCCGGAAAAAGGTTTACGACATCAATCAAAACAAAAGTTACCTGGCCGAAAAATTAAAACTGAACAGCAGTTACCCGGTTGGCAATGGCATTGTCGAATACAGTGTTACCCGCGTTGGCGGCGGTTTTTTGATGATGATAGTTGCCGGGCTTATTTCGGGGCTGCTTGGCATCGGGTCGGGCGCGCTGAAGGTGATCGCGATGGATAACATCATGCGCATCCCTTTCAAGGTCTCCACCACAACCAGTAATTTCATGATCGGTGTTACCGCCTCAGCAAGCGCGGTGGTTTACCTGCAGCGTGGCTATATAAATCCGGGCGTATCCATGCCGGTGGTGATCGGCGTACTGGCGGGGGCCTTTACCGGATCGAAAATATTGGTGCAGTCAACCTCGTCAAAATGGCTTAGGTACATTTTTGCCTTTGTGATCTCGGTTTTGGCGGTGCAGATGATCTATCATGGTATAGCGGGTAGAATTTGATTGAGCTGATAGGTCAGGGTTCATGGTTCATAGTTCATGGTAGCTGCGATTTTGGTTAACCGTGACTTTCTATTCCTACCATGAACCATGAACCATGAACCATGAACCATGAACCATGAACCATGAACTATGAACTATGAACTAAAAGGAAATGAAAATATTCAAAGACAAGGACATGCAACTGTTACTGAGCCACGTATTGAGGGCCGGCACCATCATATCCGTAACCATCGTTTTTATTGGTGGTGTTTTCTTCATTTACCGGCATGGTCAAAGCATTTCCGATTATCATAAATGGAACGGCATCCCCAATTTTATCCGGACTACCAGCGGCATTTTTCATGGCATTTGGGCATTAAAGGGCCAGGCAATGATCCAATTGGGTATTGTGATGCTTATTGCCACCCCAATACTGAGAGTTATTTTTTCAGCAATCGGTTTTGTACTGGAGAAAGATTATATGTACCTGGGCATCAGCCTGCTGGTATTGGGTATTATATTCTTTAGCATGATGAGCGGGCATGCGGGGTGATTAATACCAACCAAACTCAACGCCGTATCAGTATCATAAGGTCCCCTGGCGGACTAATTGGTGGAATTAGCCCTTCCCTGCTCCTCTTCGTTACCTGTTTGATGAACAGTGGTCTTTACCGAGGTCTTCCCAAAACGGTAAGTGAATGTGAGCCTTACAACCTGGCTTTCTTTTTTATCTGTGCCCAGGATGTTAAGGTTTTCATAGTTGATATAGCTCCTGTCCTTATAAGTATTAAAAAGATCGGTAGCCTCTAACTTAATACTGCCTCTTTTATTAAATAGTTGTTTGCCAATCCTTGCATCTACCTGGTAATATGCCTTAAGTTGAGCAATACCGTAAAAACTTGGGCTTTCGTAATAACCGGAAATCTCGGCGATATAATTATTACCAAGATCAAAATGCTGGGTACTATGAAACACAATATCCTGCGTGCCTTTATTGAGGTTACCGTTTGCCGGGTAGGCAACATAGCGCTGATAGGCGGCATCGACGTCAAAATCGGCATTCCACCAGGCTGTAAATACGGCCGGGGCAAAAAATTTGATGCCATAATTGTAAGCCCTGCCGAAATTAACCTGGGTGGTTATATTTACTTTTGAAGTATCGTTTTGCTCATTAAAATTAAACTCATCAAAATTATCGACAATATGGGCATATAGTGTGGTTACGATGGTTTTATTATAAGTATAGGACAATTCAACTAAATTGGAATATTCCGGCTTTAAATACGGATTTCCCGATGTATAATCATAAAGATCGATGTAGTATAAAAAGGGGTTGAGCTGATCGTATTTTGGCCTTGTTATGCCCCTGCTGTAACTCAGGCTGAATTCACTCTTATCGCTTTCAGTATAAGTTAATAGCAGATGCGGAAAAAGGTTAATGTAATTGTCGTTTACAATGTGATTTAATGTAAGGGAGTTACCTTTTGCAATCGTTTGTTCGGCGCGCAAGCCAATATCTATATTAAACTTATTTTGTTTGTTTTTAAAATTAACGTAAGCAGCATTAACATTTTCGGTGTAGACAAAGTGATTGGAAAAAGCGGGGTCGCTGGTGTAAACACCATTGACCAGCGGGCCGAAAATAAGATCATTGTTGCTTGTTACATTACTATATTTAATGCCGGCTTCGAGTTTCGAAGTTTTTGAAAGCGGATCTGTAAAATCCACCTTTGACAGCCATATTTGTATGTTTGAGGGGGATAAGTTTTGCAACAATGAATCCTTTACCCGGGTTCCATATCCATTATAAAAATTATTGCTAATGTATTCTGCCGAACTACGGTTATTGGTGGTATAATCGAAATCTGCAGTGATTATTTTACCTGCGCTATCGAGTTTGCCTGTATAATTCAGATTATAATTTACCCTGGTTAAATGGCGGTTAACGTTTGAATTTGCTGTGATGATTGAATCGAGCGCCGACTGGTTATAGATTTTTAAATTATTGTTTTTAACGTAATTATTATCTGCCACCGAACCATTCACAAAAAAACCAATTGTTTGTTTGGCCGAAAGGTAAAAATCAGTACCAATGCCAAAGGTATTAACCTGGCTTTTTTGAACACTGTTATAATCTACATCGTAGTCGCTTATTGCATTATCAAAATTAATAACCCGGTCCGAGGTAAAGTCGTGAAAGGTTTTATTATCGGTGTATCCATAATTCCCGAAAATATTGTATTTGTCAGTACGATCATTAAAAACAAGGCCAGCATTACTTTTATAATATTTGCCATATCCCGCAACGCCCGTTACCGAAGCATTAAACCCCGTGTTTTTCCCATTTTTCAATACGATATTGATGACCCCCCCGCTCGAAGCATCGTATTTTGCCGAACCCGCCGTTATCAGTTCGATACGGTCGATGGTATTGGCTTGCATGCCCTGCAAAACAGTGATAAGGTCTTCGCCGGTAAGGTTAGTGGGTTTACCATCAATGGTTACCAGCGCGTTTTGGTGCCCGATAATACTTATATTGCTATTATCCACCCTAACACCCGGCGACAGCCGCAATATATCGAAAGCCGAGTTTCCCTGGGCCTGCAGGCTATTTTGCACGTTAATGATCAATTTACCCGGCTGAGCTTCAATGTCGGGGCGGGTGCTTACCACCGAAACCTCATTCAGGTTTTGTACAAGTTGTTTTAGCTTGATGGCGGGTGCGATAAATGTTTGCCCCGTTTTGGTAAGATATGGTCCGGCGTACATTTTTTGGTACCCGGCTTTGCTGATCAATAAAAGATAGCTTTCCGCCTGCAAACCTGCAAAGCGAAATATACCTTTGTCATCAGCGACAACGGAACTTACTATAGAAGAATCCCTGGATCTTAATAAAACAACGGTAGAGGCATCGGCGGGAGAGCCGTTGTCCGTAGTTATTTTACCTTCCAAGACCGCCGTGGCCAACTGGGCATGCGATGCAGAAAAAAAGCACGACAGGAAAGCCGAAAGCAAGCATCCTACTAAAAGCCTCATTAATAGTTAAGGTAGAAGTTTTCGATAATTTACTTATTAATTAAACGGATGCAATATAACAACAATAAATTGCCCGGTAAATTTTAACCACATAAATAGCCTTCAAATTATACCAACTGCAATATTAGGCATACCAACTACCTGATTGTCAGTACAAATGAATCTTGCCAATTTATTTTAATAAGACGGGACAATTAAGTAATATTTGTTAAAATAGTATATGTCTGTGAGTTACGTGGCAGCCCGATAAGGAGGCAATACTGTAATTCAATAACCAATTTGCCCGCAGCGGGCTAAAACCATTATAATATTTAAATTTACGCCATCAATTTTTTTGAAAATAATTTAATGAGTCTTTTATCGCCCCGGCTTCGTGCTGTAAACGTCACCCGTTATGTTACTCCCCTGCGCGAGGGCGGCTCGCTGCCGGCTATTGCCGAGGCGGATGACGGCTTTTTGTATGTACTAAAATTTCGGGGCGCAGGCCAGGGCGCGCGGGCATTGATCGCCGAAGTGATCGGTGGAGAAATAGCGAGGGCGGCCGGCCTGAAGGTGCCCGAAATTGTTTTCGCCAACCTTGACGAAGCCTTCGGCCGTACCGAGCCCGACGAGGAAATACAAGACTTATTGAAAGCCAGCGTTGGCCTGAACCTGGCTTTACATTATTTGTCGGGCGCCATTACTTTTGATCCCATTATTACAACGGTAGACCCTTTACTGGCCTCAAAAATTGTTTGGCTTGACTGCCTGCTGATGAACGTTGACCGTACGCCGCGGAACACCAATATGCTTACCTGGCATAAGGAGTTATGGCTGATCGACCATGGGGCTTCGCTGTATTTTCACCATTCCTGGGACAATTGGCGGGGCAAGACTATACAGCCGTTTACGCAAGTAAAGGACCATGTGCTGCTGCCCCGCGCAACGATGCTTGAATTGGCGGATATCGAACTTCGGGAAATTTTAAATGAAGACCGTATTCGCTCCATCGTCCATCTGATACCCGCTGAATGGCTCAACGACGGCCCGTTCAATTCGCCGGAGGGGTACCGCGATGCTTACGCTGAATTTTTACTGACCCGAATAGCCCATTCCGGCATTTTTTTAAAGGAAGCCCAACATGCAGCAGAAACATTTATTTGAATATGCCGTTATCCGGGCAGTGCCCAGGGTGGATCGCGAGGAATTCCTTAATATAGGGGTGATTGTTTATTGCGCAAAATTAAAGTTCCTGGGGGCTAAATACATGCTGAACGAAGAACGCTTAGCTGCTTTTTCAAAAGAACCCGACCTTGCCGAAATACGGGAACATGTTTGCGCTTTTGAACGCATTTGCCTGGGCGAAAAAGATGCAGGCCCCATAGGCAAGCTGGATATGGCCTCGCGTTTCAGGTGGCTCACAGCAGCGCGGAGCACAATATTACAAACCTCGAAGGTGCACCCGGGCTTTTGCGATGATGCAGGGGAAACCTTGGCAAAATTGTTTGATCAGTTGGTGGCGTAAACTTGTGATTTACATCATCGAGGGCGCCACGCCGTAGGCCTTTTTAAAAGCAAACGAAAAGTGCGACAGATCCTCAAAACCCAGGTCGAGGTAAATATCAGATGATCTCTTTTCCTTTTGGCTGATGAGGTAGTGGGCTTCCTCCAACCTGCGCCGCTGCAGCCATTTTCCAGGCGGCTGTCTAAAAACCTGGTTAAAATCTCGTTTAAATGCCGCGAGGCTCCGGCCGGTTAGTTGGGCGAAACGGCCGATAGGCACATTAAACATAAAATTGCGCTGCATAAATTCTTCCAGGTTGATCTTGCCGGGCTGCCTGAAATCGAAAAACATATTTTTCAGCCCCGGGTTGATGCTTAACAGCAGTAAAAGAGCTTCTTTTACTTTCAACGTCGTCAACGGGCCGTTCAGCTTGTTTGCCGGATCGAAGTAAGGCAGCAGCGATTTAAAAAAATCCTGCAGCATTACATTTGAAGATATTACCTGGCTATCGGGCCCCAAATAAGTTCCATCCGCACTTATTTGGTACTCCACGCTAAAATCCTGCAGCAAAGCCTGGTCGAATGACAGGCTGATAGCCTTAAACGTTCCGGTTTCCACGTCAGGATACTTAACAAATTTACCCAGTTGGTTAGCCCTTGCCACAATCATGTCGCCGCTGCCGAACACGTTTATCCCCCCGCCGGCAATCACTTTCAGGCTGCCGGATACAATGCAGCTGAGTACATGCATCGGCACAAACTGTTCCCCTTCACGCTTGCTGTCAAACTCGCATGAGAACATGATCCTGTCCACATCCTTAAAATCCCAGGTTTCCATTATTTCAGCCGGCTTTCAATCATTTTATCAAATATAGCATCACCCAGCCACCTTTTAACAAACAATATCGGGGCTGCCATATAGCCTGCTGAATACCTGGCCTTTGGCTTGTTTACGGTAACTGCTTTTTTTATCAGACGCGCTATTAAAGCCGGATCAGAGCCCTTTTCCTCTGCGTCGTCAAACATCGGGATGGTTTTTTGTACCAGGCTCTTGTAGGCGGTATTGCCGGAAACACGTTTCATACTTTCTGCTGCGATGCCGGTCCATTCTGTTTTAATGCCACCCGGCTCAATCACGATTACGTCTATACCAAAGGGTTTTACTTCCATACGCAAACTGTCGCTCAAACCTTCTACAGCATGTTTACTGGCATGATACCAGCCGCCCAGCGGCATAGCTATTTTACCACCAATGGAGGTTACATTAACTATCTTACCAAAATGCTGTTCGCGCATATGAGGCAAAACAAGCTGCGTAAGCCTGGCCAGCCCGAAAAGGTTTACATCCAGCTGGTACCTGGCATCTGCTATCGTAACGTCTTCAACAGTACCATATGACCCAAACCCGGCGTTGTTCACCAGTACATCTATCCTGCCCTCGTTTTTGACAATTGTATTTATCCCCTCAACCATCGAGGCATCATCCGAAACATCCATTTTTAGGAGTTTGGCGCCAAGCGCGGCAATGTCCCGCATCTTATCCACCCGGCGGGCGGCGCCGTAAACAATATAACCATCCTGTAAAAACAACTTTACGGTGGCCTTGCCGATGCCGGCCGATGCGCCGGTTATTAATGCTACTTTTTTCATCTTTTTTGTGTTATGAATTAACAGTACAAAGATGCGGCATTAAAGTGCGCGCCGTTTTGTTGTAAAGCTCAAGTTCGGTTTGTTGAAAGGCTCAAAATTAAGCGTAGGTGAGATTATTTGTTCTTTTCCTCAATTTCCGTTTCAATTCTTGCTTTTTTGATGTCGATCCTGATCAGGCCAAACAGGCTCATGTATACATTGGCTATAAATACCAGCGCAAAGCCCGCAATCAGGGATCCGCGCCAATCGTTAAAAAGCAATTGAAAACGGGTCATAAACAGCATCAGGACTGTTATATAATGGCTGAAACAATATTCACAGGTAAACACATAAAAAAACTTTCTGCCAGCCAAGGTCTTCGCTTTGCTTGAACTTTTTATACAATAATCCCTCGGTTCCCTGAAAACTTCTTCGTGCGTAACCGTCCACGAAATACAGGCGATTGGAATGGCCAATAAAAATAACCAGGCGGTTTGTGTGAGCAGCGGCATACACAACAAATGCCGATCGGCCAAAAAGGTTTTAATATTCAGACCTTTATCTTTAGTTTTTTTGTTTAACAATTATTTTTACTTTTATAGCACAGTTTATTTAGCATGGCTACGGAAGCCCCCTTCGCGGCTATGCACGTTTAAAAAACTGTTTGATCGTTTTAATTTCCGGTGCCCCGGAAATTGCAATGCTTTATTCTGTTGAGAAGACGCGCGTAAATTTTCTCTTTTCGTGGAATTGTGTTCTGTATTAATCAAGCTTAAATAACATGAGAACTGATCTTTTCTTTAAAATCGGGGGAACGCTTTTTGGCATAGCTGTTTTGGCCATCGGGATCATTCATATCGTGACAGGCAATTTTCCCGTTGGTCTTTTACCCGTACCGGCCGGTCTGCCGGGCAGAACTTTTTTTGCTTATGCCGATGGTGTGGTAATGATACTGGCGGGATTGCTCATCATCAGCCAAAAATTTGCAAAAACCGGCGCTATGCTGGCCGCAGCGCTTTTTCTTATCCTCCTCCTTTTCGTACACCTGCCTTTGCTCTTTTTAAAAATTCACGATGGCGGCGAATGGACCGCAACTTTCGAGGTGATCTTTTTCCTGGCGGGCGCCATGCTTATTTTGGGCATTTTTTACAGGGATGAAAATACCGCGGCCGGGGAAAAACGAAGCGCTGTATTACTGCCCATTGGCCGGTATCTGATGGCTGCGGGCTTTTTTGTTTTCGGGATGCTGCATTATAATTACGAGGCTTATATCGAAACCTTATTGCTATCCTGGATGCCTTTTAAAACTTTTTGGTGCTGGCTGGTAATGGTGGCCTTTTTTGCGGCTTTTGTCAGCTTTACCGTTAATAAACTGGTAGCGCTTTCATCTCTTTTGATCAGCGCTATGTTCGGCATTTGGGTATTAACACTGCACGGGCCGCTGGTTGCTACGCATATGCACGTCGAGCCGCAATGGACCAGTTTTTTTGTTGCCTTCGCCACCTGCGGCATCGGGATGCTGGTTTATAGCTCAGTTAACCAGCCTTTAAAAAATTGGGGAATTGTTGGGGCTTTGGCAGCCAAATGAGTATCGGAAATAAAATATTGACATAATCAAATCATGAATAATACCATCATTTTCAAAACCGGAAAAACAATGTTTGCCATAGCGCTCATTGGTATGGGCGCCCTGCATTTAACAAGCGGGCATTTCCTATTCGACTTCCCGGTGCCCCCCACTTTTATGGGAGGTACGATCCCGGCTTATGTAAATGGCGTATTGCTGATCGCTGCCGGTGTGTTGATGCTGACCAAAAAACAGGCACTGATCGGCGCACTGCTGGCCGCATTTATCTTCCTGGCTTTCTTCGTCGTAAGGCATATTCCCCTTCTGATCATGTGGGAAAACATGCCCGGGGAACGTACCTCGGCTACTGAATGTGTATTGTTTTTTGGCGGCGCGCTGATGCTGGCAGGGCTCATTTTAAAATCGCGGGGCACGCAACAGCGCGGGCATTTGCTGTTTATCATTGGTGAATATGCTTTTGGTACGGCGCTGTTTGTATTTGGCATACTGCACTATGTATCCGAGGCCTTTGTGGTTTCTGTTATACCGAAGTGGATACCATGGAAGGAGTTTTGGGCTTATTTTGTAATGACCGGCTTTTTCGCGGCCGGCATCAGCATATTTATACAACGGCTGGTGCGGCTGTCGTCATTATTAGTGAGTTTGATGTTCCTTGGATTTATCTGCCTGATGCATATCCCGCTTGTGATTGCGATTCCTGGCCAGGAATCGCAATGGACCAATTTATTTGTGCCGATCGGATTGAGCGGCATCGCCCTTATGTTGGCCGGGGCAACCGCAGAAAAGCGATGGTTTGCCGGCAACAAATATTAAAGGAAATGCCTGGTGTCGGGTCAACGCATTTTTATGTATAATCATAACCAGGATTTCAATTTGACCTTCGGTTGCGATGATATCGATATTTGATTGCTCATGGCGAATGTACCCATAAGGCGCATCTATAATCGCACAAAAGGGTTAACACAACTTAACATATTTCAATGTTAACCTTATTTTAAATACTTGTTAATCAAGTATTTAATACGAAAATCAGTCAAATACCGCGACGTCTGTGTTAACCCATTTCACTGACATGAATTTGTCAGTAAATTAACTTAACATTATGCCGGACAGGCACCCTTGGTCAACAGTCGAAAACTCATTTTTTTAACCGGTTAGCTACAAGCAGTTAAAAACCGCTGTAAAGGCTAAGCGTCATTTCAATGGTGATATGACACCAGCCAACTTCCGGTCTTCCTGACTTTCGGACTTTCGGACTCCGGACTTTCGGACTTTCGGACTTTCTTTCTTCTTCCGCCATTATTCAATATCGTATGCTGTTTTTAAATAAATGATTAGCCGCCGGCCATAATCAAGTTGTTTTTGGAGCCTGTAATTGTACACCGACTTAGTAGCCATGTATAATGATGCATAATTGAAATATGCCTGCATCAAAACCTTATCGCCGCTTATTGCGGGCAGTGTATTGCCCGTAAAGGTATATTGAACGCCCCCGGCACCGACAACTTGTTTGCGAAGCGCGCTGGTATCCTGGAAAATAGTCAGGTCCTGTACCTTCGCCATGGTAGTCAGCATTTCTTTAAACACAAAATAATCATCAGCTTCCTGGGCGGCAATGTTTTTGTTAAGCAGCTCATACTTAAAAATACTGTCGACCGTGCCTCGGTTGCTGATCAGCCGCAGTGTGCCCGAGGCATTTAGCTGCTCCAATGCCCCGTCGTTGCTCCTGAAATAGGTGTCATTGGAGAACCCTGCTAACGAAAACAGGTAAAATTTCTGCTTATTGCCGGCCTGGGTCAGGTCCTGGTTTTTTAAACCCATTAAGCTGTTGATCGCTTTTATTGAACCGGTTGCCTGAACGATAACATCGTGCAATTGTACAGTATCGCTTGCCACAGCCTTTACCAGGCTTTCAATACTTTGTTTTTCATGGTCCCCGTCTGTAATGTGTTCCCTGATACTCTCGGCGAAAAAGCCCATCATTACGGCAATAAATATCATCAGGCCTTCCAGTAAATATTCCTTCAGGCCTTTTTTCTCTACTTCGGGGTGGTGATGTACTTCCATTTCTTTTATTTCGGATTTCGGATTTTCGTCCCGATAGCTATCGGGACCGGATTTATTCAAGTCGGATTGCGGAAGGTCGTCCCGATAACTATCAGGAGCTGAAGCATTTTCCTCGGACTTTGGGCTTTCGTCCCGATAACTATCGGGATTAGGCTTCAGACTATCTTCCGGACTTTCGGACTTCCACACTTTCGGAGTTTTTCTCTTACTCATCTTCCAGGTTATATTGTTTTGTTACATATTGTATCAAATTCGCCGCATCCTGTTTCATTTTTTTATCGTATGATATCAGATCGCTGTTAAAACCTTGAATCATCGTAATTTCGACGCAGAGCCTGGTGAGATCATCCTGTACCAGGTTGCGCATTTCGCCATTTACAACAGGCTGGTCATGAGATAGCGCGTACATGTTGACGGGCGTAAAATGATCTTTAAAAAATGCTGCCAGATAATTAGATAAATTGCTCTTCTGTATATTTTCCAACTCCTTTAAAACATTGGCCCGGCCTTCATAGCCCGTGATATAAGTTGATATTTCCGACTTTGAAAATTGCTTAAGGTGCAGTTCATTTTTTATAGCGGTGATTGCCCCCAGCGAAGGATAGAATAATTTGAGGTTGTAGTTCTTTGAAATGAGCAGCTGCATTTCTTTTGTATCGATTTTTTTCAGCGGCTGCTGCAATAGTGTAAAAAGGCTATCCTCTCTTTTATTGAGCATTCTTTCGTACACGATATTTTCCTGCAGATTTGCAGTATCATTCTTAAGGTCGCGTACCAGTTGCATTGTCAATTGCTTTACGTGTTCGCCGTTTGTGATATTCTCGCGCATACTCTCCGCAAAAAAGCCCATAGTTACAGCAAGGAATATCATTAAGCCTTCAAGTATATATTCTTTAAAACCTTTCTTTTCTACTTCGGGGTGGTGGTGTACTTCCATTGTTTTGATTTCGGATTTCGGAATTTCGATTTCGGAGTTATTTTTGATTTCGGATTTCGAATGTTCAATGTCGGAGTTATTTTTGATTTCGAATTTCGAATTTTCGATGTCGGATTTGTCGTTGATCTCGGAATGCTGAATCTCGATTGCGGGATGTTCTTTTATTTCGGAATTTGCGATGTTGTCTTGATCACTACCGGAAGCGGAAGTATTTTCTTCTTTCGACTTCAGACTTTCGTCCCGATAACTATCGGGATTAGACTTGATACCATCTTCCGGACTTTCGGACTTCCGGACTTTCGGACTTCTCTTCATTCCCCCTCAGCCTCCAGTTTTTCAATGGTTCGCTTAGCTGCGGCAAGGCGTATGGCCTTATTTTTTTCGACCAGTTTATGCGTAATCCACCCCTCCAGTTTATGGTGCAATGGCACTACTACCGCGGCCACCAAAACAAGGATCAACAACATAAGCAAGGGCGAGCCATGAGTTAGGTCGGAAAGGAACGGATGCAGCACGAGGTAAATAAATTCAAATACAATGAGGAGGCCTATAACGCCTACGATCTCGCTCAAACGGGTATTTACAATAATGGTGCGGCTAAGCAGCAGGAATATGGTCGTTAAAAAAATAAGCCCGAAAGCCATAGCGGCATACTGAATATTGTGCCTGCGCTGTTCGGCATCCTCCACTGCCTTTGCACTTTGTTCGGTTTCCTTTATCTGCTGGTTAACGATAATCAATTGCAGCTGCCCTATTTTTTGCTGCTGCAACAGGCTGTCCTGGTACAAATGGTTGGCCCTTAAATAAAAAAACGCACTGTCTTCCTGTTGCTGACGTTCGTAAAGATGATACAGCAAATCCGTAGCTTCAATAATGGCTTTTTTACTGCCCATGGTTTTGCCGTCCGCATAAGCTAAAATGGCATATCTTTTTGACGCACCATTTTGCCCATGGTCAAACAGGTAACGACTATAAACTCTTAATATATTTAGGTGCGCCAGCTTTAAATTTAACGAATCGCAAAACCTAAGGCCTTTACGATAATAGTAGTTTACCAGTTCGGGCTCTTTAAGGTATTCGTAAACCTGGCCATAAGCCATCAATATATTGGCCTGGCTAAAATCATGCTCAATCCTTGTTCCCCGGTTAAGCCTTTCGGCAAGCTCAATATACTTTAGCGCTGAATCGGGCTCGTTCAGCTTGCAGTAAAGCACAGCAAGGTGCGAGTCGGCGCTGATTCGCCCATCGCCTCTTTTATCCAGGTTTGCATATTGCTGGGCCTTGCGTAAATAATGCAGTGATAACTGAACATTATCCAGCGCGCCATAATGAATACCTATATTACCGTAAACCATGGAAAGCCGTTCGCGGTACCCTTTTTCGGCGTTGTCGGCAGCCTTTTGCATATAATTGAGGCTTTTACCAAAGTCAGACTCAGCATAAAAATAATTGGAAATAGCATTGTAGGCATGGAACCGGTCACTGTCCGCATCAAGTTTTTGTGCCAGTTCAAGCAGTTGCCTGTTGATGTGAGGCATGCTGTCGATTTGCCCGGAGTGATAATAGATAAGGACTTTCTGAAACAAGGAATCGAATACCTGTTGGTCGTGTTTTTCAGATTCTTCCTGCTGTGAAAATAGCGTTGCCGTTGATACAAATATAAATGCGAGGGTGAGTGCAAATACTTTCATAACTAGCGGGCAAAGATTATCAGGCCTAAGATATAAAATACTTAAAATTAATTGGTTATCTATTGTGTAAAAACTCAGAATTTCCCTCTTGCTTTGCATTAGCTCCTGAATCAAATCCGGCTCTGACGCTAAGCCAGTAAAATTAAAGCGGCCTGAGCGGGTCAAAAATCGAAAACGGCTGTTTTAATACCCGATTTTTATTAATTTCGAAGCCGCTGATTTATCCGAAATGAAAAGAATAGCCCTGTTTTTGTTTATTGTATTATTTATCGCCAAAACATATGCCCAGGCCGAGCCGGCCAATTATCGGGTTGCGGTAGCAAAGTTTAAAACGTTTTATAATACCAGCCAGGTCGACAGCATATTTAAAATGTTTAGCCCGGAAATGAAAACCGTACTGCCGCTGGAAACTTTTAAGCCTACTACCAACCAGCTAAAACAACAATATGGCGAGTTGCAAGCCACTGAATTTGTAAGCTACAGCGGATCAATAGCCGTTTATAAAGCAACCTTTAAGGGCAGTATTTTTTTGCTCAATCTTTCATTGAGTGATAAAAATACGCTGAACGGGCTTTTTTTGACCCCTTACAAGGGAGAAACGGGCGCTCCGCAGGAGGCCGTTGATCCTGATGTAACGGAATCGCCCATTTTGCAGAAAACTTTAGGCGGCCAGATTGCGGGCACTTTAACGATGCCTGCAAGTGCAAGCGGCAAAATTCCGGTAGTATTAATTGTGGGCGATTCCGGCCCAACGGACCGTGAGGGGAACAATGTTAAAACAGGTATTACCTGCAGCCCTTATAAAACTTTGGCGCACGACCTGGCAAAAAAAGGCATCGCCTCGGTGCGGTATGACAAACGCCTGGTAGGCGAAAGCACAAGTGTAACCAAAGAATCGCAGCTGCGCGTGGATGACTACAGCGACGACGCCGTAACCATGATCGGGCTGCTTAATGACGACCCCCGTTTTTCAAAGGTCGTTCTTTTTGGGCATGGCGAAGGCGCATTGGTAGGCATGATTGCCTGTATAGGCCAGCCGGTTAAGGGTTTTATTGCCGCAGAGTGCGCGAGCGAACAGGGTGACAAAATATTGATGAATGAGATGAAATCAAAACCATCATACCAGGCCGACGAAGTCAAAACCATTTTGGATAGCCTGCGTAAAGGCAAAATGACCGACAATGTGGATCCCGCGATTTACAATATTGCCGGCCCGAGCAAACAAAACTTCTTAATGTCGTGGTGCCGCCTGGTGCCGATCCGGGGAATAAAGGGTATGAAAATTCCGACATTGATCATCCAGGGTTCCACAGACCTGGTTGTGACCGAGGATAACGGGGAAAAATTGAAGAAGGCAAAATCAGACGCCCCATACCTGCTGGTAAAAGGCATGAACCATATTTTTAAAGATGCTCCGGCCGATCCCGATCAAAACGCGGCCACATATACCAAGGCAGATGTACCCCTAAGTGCCACGTTGGTGCCGGGCATAGCGGATTTTGTAAATAGGGTAAAGTAATTGTAGAGACGTCCCGTACGTACGGGACGTCTCGAACCCGACGCCGGGAATCATGGTGAAATTTCTCAATCATTTCGTTCGGAGACGCAAAATATTGCGTCCCTACGTTAAAACACTACCTCCAATCGCCCAGCATCCTTCGTATTGCCACAATTTCACCGATATGATAGGCATTGTGATCGGCTAGCTGCAGGGCTTCGCGTAAAATGGTTTGTCCATCGCCGTGCTGTATTTTTTGGTAGATATCTGCGTGCTCCATCAGTTCGATAAATTCATCCAGGTCGCTGTTAATTTGGGATAACGAGCCATTCCAGTCATTTTCCTGCGCCGGCCCTGCTTCCTTTGGCCAGTAATCTTCGGGCCATTTAGGTGATTTATGCGCCACATCTTTGCTAAACATCAGCATATCCCATTGGGCTATCCTGATATGCTCCACCAGCTGCCAGATGGTATAGGGCATGTGTTCCACTTTCGCCCCGCGAAGGGCGGGTTTCAATCCTTTTAGCGCTTCCTGTAATGAAATATGTGCCGAGCCGCCAAGCAGCAGTTTGGTTAATTCACTGATGATAAATTTATCCTGGTTTTCCATGTTTTTATTTTGCTCCTGTATAACTAACCTTTACAGAATTTTACCACAAAGAACGCAAAGCGGAAGAAACAGAGGCCACAAAGCCTTTGTAACTTGTCGTTTTTTCCTCTGTACTCTCTGTGCCTTCTTTGTGATCGCTGTGGTTAAATTTAATTTGATTTTTTGACCATTATCCGCCAAATTGGCGGACATCATGCCCTTATTTGAAACTTCTATATAACTAACTTTTTAAAAATTTTAACACTGAGATACAGACAAGACATTGAGTCCACAAAGTTTTTATAGTTTATTTACTTTTTCTCTGTGATCTTTGCGTCTTCTTTGTTTCTCTGTGTTAAAAAAATCCATTTCTAATCAAGTCATTTTAACTGAAACATACGATGTTTATTTTAGACTATCCAACAAGCATAAAGCGTGTTTGGTTGATAAAATTATCAAAAATTAATAAAGTGCCCCTGCAACGGTCAAAACGTAAAATTTTTATCGCGGCAGGCAATCTGTTGATTTATTTGGCGTAATTGTTTTAAGTTTATAGCTTATAAATAAACCAGCTCCTGTGATCAAAAAAATATTCGTTGCAGCCGCCACCCTGTTTATCATGCTCGGCGGGTGCAAAAAAGATAGCTCGATAAGCCCGCAGCTGGGCAAGGATGACGCTTCGTTTACTATTTATGAAAATAGTTTCCTCCAGGGTTTGTGGAAATTGGATCCTGACCGGGCGACCGGGGCGGGTTACCATAAGTACGACAGCTTGCTGCTGGTACCTGATGATAAAAGCCGCGATAAGCTGTTAACCTATGCAAAAATTCAGCTCGACTCATTAAGCAGGTTTGAAGTGACTACCTTAAACGAAGCCAATAAGATCGATTACCATATTATGGAGAACGAAATGCAATCGATCGAATGGCAGCTTCAGCAGCTGCGTGCTTATCAATGGAACCCGTCCACCTACAACATTACCGGAACCTTTGCTTACATCCTGAACGAACCTTACGCGCCACTGGCTAAACGGCTGCGCAACTTCTACGAAAAGATGGCCAATATACCCGCTTATTACAAAGAGGCGGAAAAAGTCATAAAAAACCCTGTTAATGAACTGACGGAACTGGCAGCCGGGCAGCTTACCGACGGCCTGGACATATTTGAAAAAGATTACGGGGATTCGCTGAAGAAAGCGAATATCCCGCAGGCTGAACAAAAACAAATGCTGGACCGGGCGCATGCTTCCGCCGATGTAATAAAAGGGTTTGCAGGATGGCTGAAAACGCTAAAAAACGACCGTCCGCGCAGTTTCAGGCTGGGTAAGGACCTTTATTCCGATAAATTCAAATACGAGCTTCAAATTGAATCCTCGCCACAACAGTTGTATAATGCTGCCGAGGAGCGAAAGAAAATGATCCATCACCAAATGCTGGTGATCAGCAAAAAGTTGTGGCCAAAATATTTTGGCACTAAGGCGATGCCTTCGGACTCCCTTGACCTGATTGCGCAGGTTATCGATACCATTTCGACTAAACACGTACAGCCGGGTGAATTTCAGCCGGCGATTGAAAATACCCTGCCCAAACTTACGGCCTTTGTTAAGGCCAAAGGCCTGTTAACGCTCGATCCTTCAAAACCGCTCATCGTTCGTAAAGAACCCGGCTACATGGCGGGCGTTGCCGGAGCGTCGTTCAGTGCGCCCGGCCCTTATGATAAAAATGGGAATTCGTACTTCAACGTCGGCAGTCTCAATGGCTGGGCGCCTGAAAAGGCTGAAAGCTATCTCCGGGAGTACAACAATTATATGCTGCAGATACTCTGCATCCATGAGGCCATCCCCGGCCATTATGTTCAGCAAACTTATGCCAATAAAGCGCCAAGCCTGATCAAATCAATTTTTGGCAATAATGCTATGATCGAAGGCTGGGCGGTTTACGGCGAAGAAATGATGCTGGATAACGGCTATGGCAACGACGAACCGGAAATGAGGCTGATTTGGTATAAATGGCATTTGCGGTCGGTATGCAATACCATCCTGGACTACAGTGTTCATACCGAAAATATGTCCAAAGAGGATGGTCTGAAATTGCTTACCCGCGAGGCTTTCCAGCAGCAGGCGGAGGCGGAAGGCAAGTGGCACCGGGTTACCGTAAGCAGCGTGCAGCTGGATGCCTATTTTGCCGGCTACAAAGAAATAATCGACCTTAGGGAAGCCTATAAAAAGAAAATGGGCGACAAATATAACCTTAAAGACTTTAACGAAAAGTTTTTAAGCTATGGCAGCGCACCGGTAATGTACATTAAAGAGGCCATGCTGGCCAAAGAAGTTCAACCCCCAAATTAACGTTATCTGTTTCGGCTATCAGGGCGGCCAGTCTTAAATATGGTCGGCCAGGGCATAAGCCCTGATCTGTTCTTTTCCGAATAAAAAATAGCGCCCGCCGGCCTGCCATTAAAGTGCATGCCGGATTATAATTAATAATTAAGGTAAATAAATATCATAAACGGCTAAGCTGTCGATCTTTTTAGGGC
>JABDHD010000029.1:1755-41171 GCA_013285685.1 Bacteroidota bacterium | reverse complement strand
TTTTTGCTTGTTAAGAATAACGCCGGGACGGCCGTTATCAACAACCCGGATATCCCGGAAAAGTATCATGATGCAGTGATCAACGAGGCATCAAGTTCCATCATCGAGGTTTTAAAGGGCCAGATGGAGATGGGCAAGATGAAAGATTTGGTTAGCTTTTTCCAGCTTTCGGGAATGAGCAACAAATCGATCGTTAAGAGCATTGTAAATAAATTCGCCAATAAATTAAACACATACTACGGTATGGATCCTGTCGCGGCTTTACGCGCATCGAATGCATTGATAAAGCCCGTAATGGAAGAACTGGTTAAGCAGTCGAAAAATGAAAAGAATCTCGACTTCGGCTTAAGTAACCTGTTGTCGAAACTAACCGGCGGCGAACGCGATATGAGCGGCCTGGTTAACCATATGATGCTGGCTTAAGCATAGTTGTAAATTTGTAAGAAGTTGGAAGGGTTGTAAAGGTTGCTTTACGACCCTTTCTTTTTGGACCGGGAGGAAATAAACATTCCAACTTTACAACATTTCAACCTTTCAACAATAAAACTATCTTTGCCCCATGACAAAAGAACAGATCCAGGATTTAAGGGAACGGGTAGTTTCCCTGAGGAGGCATCTTTGACATCGATGCTAAACTCGATGCACTGCATAAAGAACAGGAAATAACCTTAGGCCCCTCATTTTGGGACCAGCCCAAAGAAGCCGAAAAGGTTTTAGCCTCCATAAAAACCAAAAAAGTTTGGACGGACGCCTATCAAAAAGTAGCATCCGCTGTGGAGGATGCCGGCGTTGTATTTGAATTTTTCCAGGGTGGCGATGCCACCGAGTCCGAAATGAAAGAACAGTTTGACGCGGCCCTTAAGGCGGTAGAGGAACTGGAATTCAAAAACATGCTCTCGGCCGATGAAGATCAATTAAACGCTGTACTGCAAATCACGGCGGGCGCTGGTGGCACCGAAAGCTGCGACTGGGCAGGCATGCTGATGCGCATGTATATTATGTGGGGTGAGAAGAATGGCCATAAGGTTACCGAACAGGATTTCCAGGAAGGGGATGTTGCGGGTGTTAAAACGGTAACACTGCAGATAGAAGGCGATTTTGCCTATGGTTACCTGAAAGGAGAAAATGGGGTGCACCGGCTGGTGCGTATTTCGCCCTTCGACTCCAACGCCAAGCGCCATACTTCGTTTGCATCGGTGTATGTTTATCCGCTGGTGGACGATACGATAGAAATCGACGTAAACCCGGCCGATATTGAGTTTGAAACTTTCCGATCAGGCGGCGCCGGTGGGCAGAACGTAAATAAAGTGGAAACCGCTGTGCGCTTATACCATAAGCCATCAGGCATCATCATTAAAAACCAGGAAACGCGCTCGCAACTACAAAATAAGGAAAACGCTATCCGCCTGCTAAAATCCCAGTTGTACGAAACAGAAATGCGCAAGCGCATGGAAACATCCAACGCTATTGAGGGGAATAAGAAGAAAATTGAATGGGGTTCGCAAATACGGAACTATGTGTTACACCCTTATAAATTAGTTAAGGATTTACGCACGGGTTATGAAACATCAAATGCCCAGGCGGTGCTGGACGGCGATTTGGATGATTTTTTGAAGGCGTATTTGATGGAGTTTGGAGGAGATAGGGGCTAAAAGAAGTGGAGACCATTGATGCAGGCGCATTAAAACGGCGGCGGAGAAATATAGCGCTGATAGGTTATCACATGATAACTGCAATAACTCTTGCTGCCTTTTTCCTGACCGGGACATTTGTTGACGGACCATGCAACCCCGGACCAGGGTTTTTGGTTTTCTTTTTGGTTGGCTTTATTTCTATAGGGCTATGCGTTCAAGGAATTTACCTCACTATCAGAGACCGCGCTAACAAATATTTCTTGATCATTAATCTCTGCGCCCTTGCTGTCTGGATCGTCGTCTTATTTACTGCATAAATCGTTAACTTTAGAGACCAATTTTAATCAAATGAAACGGTTTTATCTGTGCCTCAGTTTTATGCTTTTATCTTCTTTAGTAACATTCGCCCAGGAACAAGCTTTCCCGCTATACCCCAGCGGCGTGCCGAACAGCAAGCCCACACCCGCAACTTATGTAGAAAAAAACGACCGGGCCGACAACGACCAATGGGTAACTGATGTTAGCGCACCCACGCTTACACCGTTCATCCCCGAAAAAGGTATGGCAAACGGTGCTGCCGTAGTTATATGCCCCGGTGGCGGATATGGCGGCCTTTCCATGGATAAAGAGGGTTACCGGGTTGCCAAAGCCTTTAACCAATTTGGCGTAACCGCTTTTGTGTTAAAATACCGCCCTCCAAGCGACGAGATCATGGTGGATAAAACCATCGGGCCACTGCAGGACGCTCAGCAGGCCATCCTGGTGGTCCGGAAGAATGCGGCAAAATGGGGCATCAGTCCTAACAAGATCGGGATCGTTGGTTTTTCGGCCGGCGGGCACCTGGCGTCAACTGAAGGAACACATTTTGATAAGGTGCTGGTAGAGGATAAAGACAACATTAGCGTTCGGCCGGATTTTATGGTGCTGCTGTACCCGGTAATTTCATTTGGCCCCCTGGCGCATGTCGGCTCGAGAGAAAACCTGATCGGGAAAACGCCATCGCAAGCCTTGCTCGACCTATACAGCAACGAAAAACAAATAACGCCAAATACGCCGCCAACCTTTTTAGTACATGCCACCGACGACAATGTCGTTCCCGTGCAAAACAGCGTCATGTTTTACGATGCCCTGCTGGCGAATAAAGTTAAAGCCGAAATGCACCTGTTTGAAGCAGGCGGCCACGGGTTTGGACTAAACAATCCAACAAGCAAGGACCACTGGATTGATTGGTGCAAAAACTGGATGGATGCGAACGGCTGGTTGTAAAGCAAATAAACCGTTTCCATTTTGGAAACAATTGCGACCGATGCTATAATCGCCGCGGGGCACAACGTGAAAAGCTACCAGGCCACGTCTTACTCCAATATCGACAACAGCTCATTCAATTCCGCCACCTTCTCCGCCGACCCCAGGTGTTCATAAGCGCTAATTAGGTTTCGCAGCACCCGCTTAATGATATCCGTGTTTGAACAGGGCTCATAAAATTGCTTGTCGAATTTCAGGTTCAGCTGCTTTAAAAACATGTCTACATCCCTTCGGCCGAATATGAACCCTTTGTTAAAGGCATTGATGTAGAACAATATCCCACCCTCAAATTCGCTTTGCATGGTTTCATCCAGGTAGGCCAGGATAAAATGCTGGGGCAGGTTTACGCCGTATACCGGGATATCCAGCTTTTGGGCGATGATAGAATAGATGATAGCCAGCGATATCTGGTTGCCGCGTTTAGTGTCAAGCACCTGGCTGATATAGCTGTTTTGCGGGTCCTGGTGATTGGTGGTATTGCCGCTAAAGCCGTAAATGCTGTAAAAAACATGGTTGATCAGCTTTACCTGTTCGGCAGGGCTGGCCTCGTTCATCATTTGCAGCCAGATGTCGCGTTTAATGGCCTCGATCTGGTTGATCACCTTTTGCTCGTCCAGGTCCGGGTATTGGTAGCGGTTAATAATGAGCACCCCCTGCAAAAGGTCAAAGGCGCCGCCCTGGTACCATAACTGCAGGTCTTTTTTTACGATGCTAAACTGTATCTCGTGCACCAGGTTGGCTATCCGTTCCTGCTGTATCGGGTCGAAGGCTTCTTCCCAGGCATTCTCCAGGTAATCTATCGCCTCCGGCCCCAGCGAAAGCAATTTTTCATGCACGTGCTCAAATATTTCCCCGTCCGGGTCATCCAGCAAACGTATTAAGGATTTTACCTCACTTGGATTTATCATGCTTTCTTCCTATCCCTTAACTATACAAGATTTTTACCACAAAGAACACAAAGTACAAGGCACAGAGGCCACAAAGCTTTAATAGTTCGTTATTTTTTTCTCTGTGCTCTTTGCGCCTTCTCAGCGTCCGCCAATTTGGCGGATAAATTTAATTTTTCAACAGTTTTTTAGCCGAAACATAAAGCCTTTATCTTATACTCCTGCTAAAATAATAAACCTTATCTATATTTTTACCGCCATGTTAAATTTCAGGTTCGCCAAAGACTACCTGCTGCACCGTTTTAAAGCCAAAACCAGGCATGGCGTTCACTCACCGTTCGTTTACCGGCTGATAGATGAGGTAATATACGATTTTGAACCGAAAAAAGTATATATCGAGATCGAGGCCCTTCGAAAACAACTGCTAAATGACAATCGCACCATCAATGTAATCGATCTTGGCGCCGGCTCAAAAGTAAATAACGACCAACAAAAGAAGGTCAGCGACATCGCCCGAAACGCCCTAAAACCACCCCGCCTGGCGCAGCTGCTTTACCGCCTGGCGGCTGATTTAAAGCCCCGCAACATCATCGAGTTAGGCACCTGCCTGGGGGTAACCACCGTCTATCTGCAAAAGGCGTCTCCTGAAGCAAAGGTTTATACGCTGGAAGGGTCGCCGGAAATCGCCGCTGTTGCATTGGAAATATTCGCTGACGCGAACGTAGCTTCGATCAAAGAAATCACCGGCAATTTTGATGATACACTACCCGGTATTATAAAAGAACTGGATCAACTCGACTTTGTGTTTGTTGACGGCAACCACCAGAAGGATGCAACTATACAATATTTTGAATGGTGCCTGCCCAAAGCACACGAAAATACTTTGCTGATATTTGACGATATTTACTGGAGCGAGGGCATGAAACAAGCCTGGAACGAAATTAAAGCCCATCCCGAAGTTACCGTGACTGTCGACCTGTTTTGGATTGGGTTGGTATTTTTTAAGCCGGGGCGAGTGAAGGAGGATTTTTTAATAAAGATATAATCACTGATTGATTTGATTAAGGTGATTACACTGATTTTGTACGTGGATGCGTAATGATGTTTACGCTTTTATAACTGTCACCGCTACATTTTTGTTGCGTTCGCAACACGTGCAACACCCTGCAACAAAACGCTACAGTACTGATTATTAACAATTTAGGTACTGACAAGATTTTGTCAGTGACAAAACCTTGTCACCATTTTTTTGCCATTCGCCGCGTTCTTTGGTTACGGTTTGTAAAAATCATCATTTTTTTGCCGGGGTGGATCATGAGTTATTTATATACTGTATATTTACAGTATTCAAAATGATAAAATCCATAAGCCATAAAGGTTTAAAGTTGTATTGGACGAAGGGTGATGCGAGCAAGCTCCCGCCTGAACATATTCAACGGATTAAAAAGGTCATGAACATGGTAAATTACCTGGAAGAGGTACCGAAAGATTTGCAGCCTTTTCCAAATTTGCGGCCGCATTTATTAAAGGGTGAATTGCAAGGCTTTTGGTCCTTAGATGTTTCGGGGAACTATCGCATCATTTTTAAATTCATCGATGGCGATGCTTACGATTTAGATTATTTGGATACGCATTAAATAAAGCAGAACAATGGAAAGAGCAACAAGCACAAATATTCATCCTGGTATCCTGTTAAAGGAAGACGTGATCGACGCCAATGGCTTAAGCATTGGGAAAGCCGCTGAGTTACTGGATGTATCGCGGCTAACCTTATCGAAGATCGCCAATGGCAAAGGCGCCATAACACCAAATATAGCCTTACGCATTGAACAGGCATTTGGCGGGAATGCGGATTTTTGGTTGAGGATGCAAAGAGGCTACGACCTGATCGAGGAAAAAATAAAATTTCAAAAGAACCCGCCGAATGTAAAGCGGTTTGCTTTGCAATAGGTAAGGCGGCCGCCCGCCGGCAAGACGCAACCTTCACAATACATGGCCACAGGTGTTTGAATCAACGCCCTGTCGCTGTTTTTTTAATGTTGCTGAATGTTTGGTATATTTGAATAAAGCTTAAAATTGGTGTCATGGAAAGAATTGTATTGGAGGTTGATGATAAGGTGGCGAAGGCATGGCGCACTGCTTCTGTTAAATTGAAACAGGAAATAGGGGGAGTTATGAACCAACAAATTGCAGCCATCATTGACAAAAAAGAGGAGACAGACATTATACAGTTCCTGAATGAGCTTCGGCAGGAAATGGCTGAAAAAGGGCTTACGCAGGAAATACTGGATGTTATCCTAAAGGATGAGCAGTAAATTATTTGTTTTTGATACCAAGGGCTTGTCTCTATGTTTTTTTAATGTTGCCTAGTGTTTGGTATATTTGAATAAAAATTAAATAACAGCCGATGGAAAAGATTTCGATTCCTGTTCCTCCTTATATCGCCCGCGCTTTCGAAAAAGCGGATATTTCCGTCAAACGGAAGGCGGAAACCTATATCAATGCCTGGCTGAATGATTTTTTCAGCGGCAAGCCTGCTAATGAGCAGCTTTTCGCGATTATGAAAAAAGCTACGGCTGAGGCTAAAGCCAATGGATTGACTCCCGAGCAACTGGATGAATTGCTGAAGGATGAATCCTGAGTTTTGGATATTGGATACCAATATTTTGCTCAGGGCCTTGATGAATGAAAATTCGGAGGCCGGTATAGCATTAAAAAAGGCCAGAGAAACCGGCACTTTACTGGTGTCAGCCGAAACAGCTTCCGAATATTTTAACGTGTTCTCGCGGCCTAAATTTGAAAAATATGTTTCTTTGGAAACACGGCTGACTTTTATCGAAAACATTATTTCCAACGCCCTGTCAGTAGAGCCCAAGGAACGGATCAATGCCTGTCGCGACCCTAAAGACAACATGTTCCTTGAACTTGCTGTAACAGCCGGGGCTTCCTGCATCATTACCGGCGACCAGGATTTACTCGTACTGCATCCTTTTAATGATATTCCCATTGTTTCTGCCGCTGATTTTTTAACCTGGGAAATTTAAGCGGTAGGAAAAGGCTTTGGATGTTTCACGTCCTATTCTATTAATCAACAAATACTAAAAATCTTGTATAGACTACGACATGTTTTGCCATAGTCCGTGTTTAGCTTTGCTTAAACAATGTGTTTTTTGATGTTGTAATCATAAACTATTTCATAAATTTACCATTCAAATCCTTTTTATCATGTCACAAAAATTCTATTGCCGCTATTGCGGAACCAACGCTTCCAGTGTATCAAGTTTAACCGCTTCATCTTGTCCGAGACATCCTAATGGTTCGTACAAAGGAAAACATGTACTCTATGAGGGCAGCGAGAAATCACAATACACATGTAAGTATTGCGGAAGCCATTCTTCAACCATTTCAAGCCTGACTGCATCCACTTGTCCAAGACATCCGAACGGAAGTTATAAAGGGCACCATGAACCTGCTTTATGATATGGATAACTCTTTTACCGCTATCGATTTTGAAACCGCGCAAGGTTACCGCTGGAGTATTTGCCAGGTCGGGATTGTACGGGTAGAAAATGGAATTTTAAAAGATCAATTGTCTGTTTTGGTACAGCCGCCGGATAATTATTATTGGAGCAACCTGATCGCCATTCATGGCATAACGCCTAAATTAACCAGGCAAGCCCAAACTTTCGACAGGGTTTGGGAGCAGATCGCGCCTTTTATCGTCAATCAAAACGTGGTGGCGCACAACGGCTTTTCTTTTGATTTCCAGTGCCTTAAACAGGCACTGGAATATTATAAAAAACCTGTTCCTGGTTATAAAGGGCATTGCACCTATAAAATCTACGGCGATAACCTGGCCTCGCTTTGTAGGAAATATAGAATTCCTTTAAATCACCATGATGCTCTGAGTGATGCGAGGGCTTGTGCGGAATTGTTTAGGATGCATTTGAATAATGATTTCACAAAATGATTTAAAGAAAAGCTAAATGAATTTTTGGAAGGAAATAAAGAGAAAAAAAATGTGGATTATGAAGATCACACCCAGTGATCCACATAAAACAGAATACTATTTTAAAGAGTTATTTTGCAAAGAAAATTGTCCCAATGTAATCGGATACTATAAGGATTCAGGTAAAATTGAAGAGTTTAAAGATCGCTTTGATTCAATGTCTATTGGTGATGTTGTTGTGGTGATTCAAGGCTTTCAAAGGGTCGTTGGATGCGTAGTAGTCACGTCAGATTCGTATGACGAGGACCCCGAAAACGACCATTCTCCTGATTGGTTTTTACATAGAAGAAAAGCAGAATTGTTATTAAAGTTTAATCCTCCTTATGACTCAGTAAAAGCAACTAACAGAGATACTATAATCGACTACTCGGGCGAGGGAGCTAAATCTATATGTGACGAAGTTTGGGGGAAAGTCAAAGGTGATTACAATAATTTCATCAACGAAAAAGCTGAACAATTTGAACTTGAAATTATGAAAGAAAAAATAAGGATACTTGAATATAAATACCAAATTATTTTACAAGGGCCTCCAGGGACGGGTAAAACAAGGTTAGCGAAAGACATTGCATATAATTTAATTTTTAATTCGCTTCCGTCTACTGATGAAGATATAAGAAAAGTGGAGTTAAACCAATTGGATAACTCTGAACAGTTTAAACTTATACAATTTCATCCGGCGTATAGTTATGAAGATTTTGTAAGAGGAATTTCCGCAAAGAGCAACGGAAACAATATTGAATATAAAACAGAGGATAAAGTATTGGCTGAGTTTGCTCGCAAAGCACTCGAAAATTGTAATAAAGGCGGTGAAAGGCAAAAATATGTGTTGGTAATAGATGAAATAAATAGGGCCAACTTACCGGCTGTTTTAGGGGAACTGATTTATGCTTTAGAATATCGAAACGTCGCGGTTGAGAGTATGTATGGAAAAGGAATTGATAACGACAGAAAAATAACCCTGCCGTATAATCTGTATATAATTGGGACTATGAATACAGCAGATAGAAGCGTTGGACACATAGATTATGCTATTAGACGCAGATTTGCCTTTATAGATGTTCCTGCTGATATATCGGTTCTTGAAGATGAAAAGGCAAAAAAATTATTTAATCAAGTTGCAGACCTTTTCAATAAGAAAAGTGATGACGGAACCTCATTATATTTAGCTTCAGATTTTAAAGCTAAGGACGTACAGCTCGGGCATAGCTATTTTTTGGGTAGTGAAGAAATCTTGAAACTTAAACTACAATATGAAATCAAACCGATTCTGCAAGAATACTTAAAAGATGGGATTTTATTAGAGAATTCGGAAACAGTAATAAATGACCTACATGTCTAAGTTTATATTCCGGAGTACTGACCGACATTTTAGTGAGCACAACGAGGTTGATGTATCCAAACATTTTACGAAGATTCCGGAGAACACAATAGTGCCTCCCCAAGACATAATATTTAAAGGAAACCCAGACTGTAAGTGCGTCGAATTCAAATCTGATAATAAACTGTATACAAGTTATTTTATTGGCGTCGATTGGATTATAGAAAAGGAAAAAGCCATTTATGTCGAACCAAAGCTTAATGATGAAAGTAAACAAACGGACTATCTTAAAATGCTTTTTTCGGCGCTCAAACATCAGGAAGTAAAAGGACACACCGAAGACCTCTACGAAATTAAGTTTGGTATTTCTGAAATTGAAATTACTCAAAAGCAGGATTTATTAACTCCACTATTAGTGGTGCAATTTCTTAGTTTATTAAAGGAGATTGTAAGAAAAGGATTAAAACAATCTTACTATAAAGTAGAAAGAAATTTTTATAGTAAAATAAAAGGGAAAGTATTAGTCGGTCAAACAATTAAGCACAATGCCCTTAAGAATAAACCGCTTAACACTTTCTGTAGTTACGATGAATTTGGGCGTAACGGATTGGAAAATCGTTTATTAAAAAAAGCATTAATGTTTGTCCAGCGCTATTTACCATCCATTAAAAACCTAAAAGCTGAAAAATACACTGTTGAAGTTTTTAACTATATAATTCCTGCATTTGAGGGTGTTTCGGCGGATATAGAAGTTAACGAAATAAAACATACCAATAAAAATACTTTCTACAAGGAATATTCGGAAGCAATCAGGTTAGCAAAACTTATTTTAAAGCGCTTTGGATATAATATCAATACCACGAGACAAAGCACAATAAAAACGCCCCCTTTTTGGATCGACATGAGTAAGTTATTTGAACTTTATGTGTTAGGTCTTTTAAAAGACAAATTTTCTGGTAAAATTTTATATGGAGACGATGATGCAAAAGCCAATTATGGTTTGCCAGATTTCCTTTTAATTGAGGATGGTAAAAAAATGATCATTGACACTAAATATAAGCAATATTATAAGTCGAATAACATCGATTTCAAAATTTCCGATATTAGACAATTGAGTGGATATGCTAGAGATAAAGGGGTTATAAAAGCATTGAAAATGAATGAAAAAGACATTGTGGATTGTTTAATTATATATCCCGATCAAAGTCTTGAATACCTAACTTTAAATATGAATTCAAGGCAATCTATCCGTGAATTTGTACAATTTTATCAGCTTGCGGTGAAATTGCCTGAATTAACCTAATACTAATCTGTTTTAATTGAAATCCCAAACTTGGTGCGAATGCCGGGCAAATGCAGCGAGCGCTGAGTTCTCGTGCCCCGCTGAGAAACGGTAACCGTAATAAAACTGGAAAATTAAAGGCAGAAATAAAAGAGGTATTGGAATCAGCCTTAGATAATTACGCGTAGAGACGCAATATTTTGCGTCTCTGAACGAAATATGAGGGTTCGAGACGCAAAATATTGCGTCTCTACGAAAACCTTTCTTTGAGGAATTTACCGGTATAAGAATCTTCCTCCTTTATCAAATCCTCCGGCACGCCTTCAAACATCACTTTACCTCCGTTATCTCCACCTTCCGGGCCGATGTCGATCACCCAATCAGCGCATTTTATCACATCCATGTTGTGTTCGATAACGATGATGGTATTGCCATGTTCAAGCAGGGCGTCGAATGATTTCAGGAGTTTTTTGATGTCGGCAAAGTGCAGGCCGGTGGTTGGTTCGTCAAAAATAAAAAGGGTTTTATTGGTGTTATTGCCTTTTACCAGGAATGACGCCAGTTTGATGCGCTGCGCCTCGCCGCCTGACAGCGTATTGGAAGATTGTCCCAGTTGCACATAGCCCAGGCCCACATCCATCAGCGGCTTTATTTTGGCGATGATCTTTGGTTCTTTGGAAAAAAACTCCAGCGCTTCCTCAATGGTCATGCCCAGTACCTCGGCTACACTTTTATCTTTATAAGTAACGTCCAGGATATGCTGTTTAAAGCGCTTGCCCCCGCAGGTTTCGCAGGTAAGGAAGATGTCGGCCATAAACTGCATCTCAATCTTCACTTCGCCCTCACCCTGGCAAACATCGCAGCGGCCGCCTTCCACATTGAAAGAGAATGCAGATGGCTTTAAGCCCGCGGCTTTCGCCCTGGCCTGACCCGCGTAAAGGTTTCGAATCTCATCCCAGGCTTTTACATAGGTTACCGGGTTTGAGCGTGATGATCGGCCAATTGGATTTTGATCCACTAATTCAACCTGTTCCACTTTGCCATAATCACCGTCGATAGCATCATAGGCGCCGGTTTGCTCGCTATTATAATTGCCGAGTGTTTTTTGCAATGCAGGCGCCAGTATCCGTTTCACCAGGCTGGTTTTACCAGAGCCGGAAACGCCGGTCACCACGGTAAGCACCCCCAGCGGAAATTTGGCGTTCACATGTTTCAGGTTGTTTTCGCGGGCGCCCTTTATCTCAATAAAGTCGTGCCATTTGCGGCGTGTTTTTGGGATTGCAATTTCTTCGCGGCCGCTCAGGTATTTGCCGGTAAGGCTTTTTTCGTCCTTAATAATCTCTTCGTAAGTCCCGGTAAACACCAAATGGCCGCCATGCGTACCAGCTTCGGGGCCGATATCGATAATATGATCGGCGGCTTTCATAATCTCTTCCTCGTGCTCAACCACCAATACCGTATTGCCTACGTCGCGCAGCGATTTTAAAACACTGATCAGCCTTTGGGTATCACGCGGGTGCAGGCCGATACTTGGTTCGTCCAACACATAAACCGATCCCACCAAACTACTGCCCAGCGAGGTAGCCAGGTTAATTCGTTGTGATTCGCCGCCCGAAAGGGTATTTGACAGGCGGTTCAAAGTCAAATAGCTTAAGCCAACATCATTCAAAAACGAAAGCCTGTTGGTGATCTCTGTCAGCAGGCGTTTGCCAATTTTGGCATCCGTTTCGTTCAGCTCAATTGCTTTAAAAAATGCCAGCGCATTGGCCAGGGCCATTAAGACAATGTCGGTTATCGACTTGCCGTTAATTTTTACGTATGATGCGTCCTGCCGCAGCCGGCTGCCCTTGCACTCGGGGCAGGTTGTTTTGCCACGGTATCGCGACAGCATAACACGGTACTGTATTTTATAGGTTTGTTCTTCCAGCTCCTTAAAAAAATAATCCAGCCCGCGGAAATACTGGTTGCCTGTCCAAAGCAGTCGTTGCTGCTCTTCAGTCAGGTGATTATATTGCCTGTGTATAGGGAAATCGAATTTCAACGCATTTTTGATCAGCACATCGTTCCATTCCCGCATTTTCTCACCGCGCCAGGGGGCGATTGCCCCTTCGTAAATGCTTTTGCTTTTATCGGGAATAACCAGGTCCTCATCAATGCCGATCACCTTGCCATAGCCCTCGCAGCGTTTGCAAGCGCCATAAGGATTGTTAAAGCTGAAGAAATTGGGCGTAGGTTCTTCAAAACGGATTCCGTCTAATTCAAACCTGTCGCAAAAAAAGCGCTCCTGCTCATCACTTATTAAAGCCCTCTCCTCCGGAGAGGGTTTGGGTGAGGCTTCCGGCAGCCGGTAACGCACATAACAGTCGCCTTTACCTTCAAAAAAAGCAGTTTGCACCGAATCGCCCAGGCGGCTTATGGTTTCATCTTCACCATTTTTGGTGATACGGTCGATGACAATACGTACGGATGTGTGAGTGGTGTCCCGATAGCTATCGGGAGGTGAGTGGTCATTTGAAGCAACTTCCTTCTTTTTTTTGCTTTCTGCTTTCTGCTTTCCGCTTTCTGCTATAACTTCCTCAACAAGCCACGACCCGTCATCAACAATGCTCATATCTTCAAGCAAATCCTCAATCCGCGATAGTTTTCCCCTGAACTCCACGCGAACGAAGCCCTTTTGCATCAACACCGCCAGTTCTTCCTTCAGGCTCCGGTTATTGTGCGGGTGCAGCGGGCACAAAATGGTTACCATGGTTTCATCGGGTAAAGTCATGATGAAATTGATCACGTCGGTAACCGTATCTTTTTTGACTATCCCGCCCGAAACCGGCGAAATTGTTTTGCCGATCCTGGAGAAAAGCAATTTCAGGTAGTCGTATATTTCAGTTGAGGTGCCTACAGTGGAGCGTGGATTGGAAGTAATTACTTTTTGCTCGATGGCGATGGCCGGGGCAATGCCTTTTATATAATCAACATCCGGCTTATTCATCCTCCCCAAAAACTGGCGGGCATAGGATGACAAACTTTCAACGTACCGGCGCTGACCCTCGGCGTATAAAGTATCAAAAGCAAGCGATGATTTGCCCGAGCCCGACATACCGGTAATTACAACCAGTTTGTTTTTGGGGATAGCCACATCCATGTTTTTAAGGTTGTGTACCCTTGCGCCTTTGATAATAATGTGATGCTGCGGATCTTTTTCTGCTTCGGCCATTTAGTTCATAGTTCATGGTTCATAGTTCATGGCGGAAGCCTGGCTATGGGCCATCATTTGTTCATAGTTCATGGTTCATAGTTCATGGCAGAAGCCTGGCTATGGGCCATCATTTGTTCATAGTTCATGGTTCATAGCTCATGGCAACTGCCGGGCTATGGGCCATAGTTAGCGCAAAATAGGGGTCAAAAGTTACTGAATTTTCCAGTTGCGGCCATGAACCTTGAACTATCAACCATGAACTTCCCCCCAAACCGCAAAAATCCTAAAATATTTAGCAGAAAACAAATGTGTTTAAGAAATAGTAAGAGATATTGCATTACCTTGCCAAGAGTTTGCAATGGGCTGACAATTATTGAGCGGCAACGGCAACATTGTTATTGTATTATACCAAACTATGTTAAAAAACGTTAAATTGCGGCTTCAAAAAGTTTAACCGGCAAATAATATTTGTTTTTTTAGTGAATATTTATTTTATTTGGATAACGAAGTACTAACCCCTAAGGAGAAAACGATATAGATAAAACTCTACTTAACTAAAATATTTAATTAATTAAGCTAGTAGTTTTTTCTATGGATTTTCAATTGAAGAGTGACCAGGATTTGATCCATCTTTATGTTGCGGGTGAAGAAGGTGGGCTGGTTGAGTTGATTCGCCGCTATCAAACCAAAATATACACTTCCGTTTATTTATTAGTAAAAGACGAATACCTTGCCGAGGATATTTTTCAGGATACTTTTATCAAAGTTATTAATACCTTAAAAGCCGGCAAGTACAACGAGGAAGGTAAATTTTTGCCATGGGTTACCCGCATAGCCCATAATTTGGTGATCGACCATTTCCGCCGTGAAAAACGCGCGCCGATGATCAGCAACGGCGACGACTTTGATATTTTCGAAGTCCTTGGAAATTACGACGAAAGCACCGAAGACCGCATGGTGCGCGAGCAAACCTACAAGGACCTGAAAACATTAATTCATTTGCTTCCTGCCGAGCAAAAAGAGGTGCTGATTATGCGCCACTTTGGCGACATGAGCTTTAAGGAAATAGCCGACATTACCGATGTAAGCATCAATACCGCCCTTGGCCGTATGCGTTATGCGCTGAACAATTTGCGCAAAATGATGCTGAGCAAAGAGATGAGTTTGAAGAACTAATTGGTGAGTGGTGAGTTGTGAATAGTGACTGGTGAAAGGTGGTGATCTTTCACTTTTTTTACTCACCGTTGACCACTCACAATTCACTACTCACCATTAACAATAAAAAATTTCATTTAATTTTCATCTTCATAAAATATTATCTTTAAGCTGTCGTTGTTACAATAAACAAATAGTAAAAAGCTTATGGATGAAACCTCTACTACAACTTTAAATTTACTTACTAACAGGGACAAGATGGATGGGGAAGTGCAGGAGAACCTTGGCGGCGACGAAATAATTTTTTATCATTCGATTCGCTCCGAACTGGATCTTTTGAAAAAGAACCCCAAGGTTCAAACCGTTCATCAAATACTCGATTACTCAAAGAGTTTACGTTAGTAGGATCTCAAACTTACTGGTTCACCGGTCATTGTGGTTTTTTTTAAACGATTGATGACTTGGTGAACCTTTCTATTTTTAGTTCACTGGTTCATTTGTTCATTGGTGCAATGTTCGATTTTGGTTGACTGGTTCATTAGTTCATTTGTTCATTGGTGCAATGTTCGTTAGTTTAGCGGCGGATAATCATCTGTATTTACCGGCGATAGGTAGCCCGCCGACAAATACCAATGAACTAATGAACCAGTGAACTAATGAACAAACAAGACCGCTACAAACATTTCGTCGAATATTTTTCCACGCACCAGCCCGGGGCGGAGACCGAGCTGCACTACGGCAATCCCTATGAGTTGCTGGTAGCTGTTATTCTTTCGGCACAGTGTACCGATAAGCGCATCAACCAGGTTACGCCTGCTTTATTTGACCGGTTTCCTACGCCGGAATCGTTAGCCGAGGCTTCTGTCGATGAAGTTTTTGGCTATATCCGAAGCGTAAGTTATCCGAATAACAAAGCCAAACATTTGGTTGGGATGGCTAAAATGCTGGTGGACGTGTTTAACAGTGAAGTACCGGCAACCCAGGACGAATTACAAAAGCTACCTGGGGTTGGCCGCAAAACGGCCAATGTAATAGCATCTGTCGTTTATGAAGCCCAGGCCATAGCTGTTGATACCCATGTTTTCCGCGTGGCTAACCGTATTGGTTTAACTACCAACGCAAAAACTCCCCTGGCTGTTGAGAAGCAATTGCTAAAAAACTTGCCGCCTGATGTGCCGCGCATTGCGCATCACTGGCTGATCTTGCATGGCCGTTATGTTTGCCTCGCGCGTAATCCCAAGTGCGAAATTTGCCCGATAAGCTGGTTTTGCAAATATTACGAGCGCACCCATACCGAAGCGGCTTTGCAAAAGGCGGAAACGTTGAAGATTAAGAAAGTTAAAGATCAAAAAAAGAAAGCCGCGTTAAATAAGATCAGTAAGGAGTTGAAGAAGCGCGGCGGCAATAACGGTTGAGCAAGAGCCTTGCGCGATACCTTTCCCTAAATTTAGGGAAAGGAGGAGGATAGGGTATAAAAATGCCAGGCTCAAAGGAAGCCGCCGGAGTGTTGATAACAATGATTGATAATTTTGATTTAGTTAATTAAGTTAGCGTAATAGTTGGTCAATTGTTTAACCTAATCAACTCAATCAACAATTCTAACTTATTCGACTAAATATTTACTAAAAAAATTAGTAAATATCAAAACAACTATTTACATTTGCTAATATTATTAAAACGAGATGAGCAACGCAGATAAATTGAAGGCACTACAGCTTACCCTGGATAAGCTGGAAAAATCGTATGGTAAGGGTACCATTATGAAGCTGGGCGATACCGCTATTGAACCAACAGAGGTAATATCAACAGGCTCGATAGGGCTTGATATAGCCCTGGGTGTGGGCGGTTTGCCAAAAGGCAGGGTAATCGAAATATACGGCCCGGAATCATCCGGTAAAACTACACTGGCTATCCATGCTATTGCCGAGTCGCAAAAGGCAGGTGGGATTGCGGCATTTATCGATGCGGAGCATGCCTTCGACCGTACTTATGCCAAAAAACTGGGCGTTGACGTGGAAAACCTGCTCATCTCGCAGCCGGACAACGGCGAACAGGCATTGGAAATTGCCGATAACCTGATCCGTTCCGGCGCTATTGACATCCTGGTGATCGACTCGGTTGCAGCACTCGTTCCCAAAGCGGAAATTGAAGGCGAAATGGGCGACTCAAAAATGGGCCTGCAGGCGCGCTTAATGTCGCAGGCTTTACGCAAGCTTACCGGTACCATCAGCAAAACCGGCTGCTGCTGCATCTTTATCAACCAGTTGCGCGAAAAGATCGGCGTAATGTTTGGCAATCCCGAAACTACTACCGGCGGTAATGCCCTTAAGTTTTATGCCTCGGTGCGTTTGGATGTACGCCGTATTTCGCAGATAAAGGACAGCGAAGAAGTGTCCGGCAACCGCGTCAAAGTAAAAATTGTAAAAAATAAAGTGGCCCCGCCATTCCGTATTGCGGAGTTTGATATCATGTTTGGCGAAGGTATATCCAAAGCCGGAGAGATCATCGACCTGGGCGTTGATCATAACATTATCAAAAAAGCAGGCTCCTGGTTCAGCTATGGCGATACCCGCCTGGGACAGGGCCGCGATGCGGTTAAACAACTGATACTGGATAATCCCGAGCTAATGGAAGAACTGGAAACTAAAATTAAGCAAACTGTAACCGGGGAGCATTTGGCGGAAGTTTAGTTTTTGGGCCCCGATAGCTATTGGGGACACCGATTTTATTTTTTGGGATTACACCGATTTAAGAAGTGATTTCACCGATTTTTAAGAGCCTTCCTTTGGGAGGCTTTTTTATTTTTTGGGATTTCACCGATTTTGGGATGATTTCACCGATTTGGAGAGCCTTCCTTTGGGGAGGCTTTTTTGTTGAGAAATTAATTTAGCTTTAGGGGTTTGTTGTTATACGCGTATTATGTATCCAATACATTTTTACCCTTAGCCTAATTTATCAAGCTTTGCGGTCACAATTAGCGAGTCCTGTCACAATAAGACCATAAACAATGGAGTATAAAATTACCTTTAAGAATCAATAGAGGTCTTTAAGACCTCTATTTTTTGGATTAATTGCTTATAGTATTGCAATTTATTTTATATCCAGAAGGAAGGGCTTTGAGAACTTCGACATTGATTGGGTGTTGATCAGTTACGGGATTTATTTTGCCGGGATATTGCCGGCTTTGTTTGTTCATATCGAATACTATTTGATAAATAGAAATGATGTCGTTTTGATAGGAGCAGAACAAAAAATGATATCATTCAATAATAAAATAGCGGTTCCTTTTAACAATATTGAGAAAATAACTTTGGTTATGTCGTTTGTGTTGTATAGAAACGATACGGTAAAGTTTACCCCATGGGATTCTTATCATTATGCGTTAATAAAAATGAAAGATGGAGGAAAGTTTTTTTTCACCAATTTAATGGCATATAAAGTTGATGAGGCAATGCGGGGGATAAGTGAAGTCCCAATTGAAAAGGCAAGGCGATTTATAGCGAGCCCGCTGCTATTGCGTTGCTGGTATGCGTTTTGGAAATAGACGATCGAAGCACCTTGGCAATTTGCCAGGGTTTTGTTTGAGGAACGGGTGTTAAATGCCTACATTTATTTTTTATAAACCTAACATATGTATCTCATCGTTCGAATTCTCATCGCGATAGTCATCGCCGAGCATTTTTATTTTTTATGGTTAGAAATGTTTGTCTGGACCACGCGCGGGCCAAAGGTTTTTACGCATATCTCTGCAGCGCAATTTAAGGAGACAAAGGCCATGGCGGCCAACCAGGGTTTATACAATGGATTCCTCGCCGCCGGTTTGCTGTGGACGTTTTTTATCCACGATGCTATTTGGCAAAATAATGTGTCGCTGTTTTTTCTGGGTTGTGTAACTGTGGCCGGGCTTTATGGCGCGTACAGCGTTTCTAAAAGGATATTCTTTATCCAGGCGCTGCCGGCAATTATAGCCATAGGTTTATCGCTGTTGCAAATGTCTATCAGTTGTGCGCTCACCGCGGAGATTTGTCAACTGCTTTGGCAATAGCTAACTCCAGATTAAGCGGGCCACTCACTGCATCGGACAGTGAAAACCTTTCTTTTATATAGCCACCCTCGTTATACGCAATCCACACTTTTCCGGCTGTGTCTTCCCATGCAATGACTTTTAGGGGCAGGTCAAGTGCAGCAACAGGATTTTCTGCCATAATTAGGCCACCCGCCTTTGGGTTTCCAAACAGGATAAACTCAAGCGGCGGGATTGTTAGCCCGGCATTTTTCAACTCACCCTGCTGGTCTATCCTGGCATAAATAGTGGCGCCGTGCTGTTGCAGGAATGATTGCAACAGATCGATGGTTTCCTTAACCGGGTAGGCGCTCTGGCGGATGTTGACTCCTTTTGGGTTCATGGCATAAAAATTAAGGGTGTCAGCGATGTTTACTATTGCACAAGTTAGGCACTTTTCGCAAAGGTTTGCAAGCAAAAAGCTCATTGATTTAAAAAAGTCAGGTGTTGGTTGAAGCGATTTCTTTAGCAGGAGGGATTCGGCAATTTTTATACCAAAAGCAAATAGACAATCATGAAATCATTTTTTACTCTTGCTTTATTGATCCTGTTTATTTCACGGGCCATAGCCGCAACCCGGCAAACTTTTATTCGCTCCGCAAACTCTTCACCGGGTTTGCAATAGCCGCTTTTATGGCCTGGAAACTTATGGTTGCCAATGCAATAAGTATGGCAACAAGTCCGCCCGCAGCAATTAACCACCAACTGATGTTGATGCGGTAAGCATAAGCCTGCAGCCATTGGTGCATGCAATACCAGGCAATGGGGGTGGCGATGGCAAAGGCAATTGCAACGAGGATGATAAACTCTTTTGAAAACAGGTATACAATATTGCCTGTGGTAGCGCCAAGCACTTTACGAATGCCAACTTCTTTTATCCGCTGTACGGCCATAAATGAAGCTAAACCATACAAGCCCAGGCAGCTAAGGAATATGGCGATAGCCGCAAAAATTTTATACAAAGCCGATAACTGATTTTCCTGCTTGTAAAAACCTGCAATTTTTTCATCCAGAAAATTGTATTCAAAAACAAAATCGGGAAGTGTTTGGTTGAATATTTTTTTAACAGCCGGCAATGTAGCAGAAATGTTTACGGTTGTAAGTTTAATCCCAACCTGGTTATACATGGCGACATCGGTGGTTATGAGCATCGGCGCCAGATCATTGCGGAAAGACCGGTCGTTAAAATCCTTCAATACCCCAACAACGGTGCCTTTGATCTGATCATGCCAGGTGGTCATAGGCTTGTTCAATATGTCTTCAGGTTTTTTCAGTCCCAAAGTTCTCACCAGGGACTCGTTTACCAGAAATTCTCCGGCAGTATCAGACGGGTTCACATTTCTGCCGGCTATCAGCGGTAATTTGTAAGTGGGCACATATTCGTTGTCGGCAAATTTGGTAATAACCTGGAAATCCGTTTGTTTTACTGCACGGTCATATTTGATGATGCTCCACAAATCAGTGCCATTTTCAACCGGGGTGTTGGAACTATAGGTTACCGCCTGCACGCCGCTCACAGACATTAGCTGTTTTTTTAAATAACCAAGCCTGCTGATGCGGAGACTATCCACACGGAAAGGGACATTGATGATGGCATCTTTGTCAAAGCCTAAGGGTTGGTTCATAAAATAATCCATTTGCTTTACAATGATGAGTGTTCCGATGATGAGCGCCTGCGCAATGATGAATTGAAACACTACCAATCCCCGCCTTAATGAAATTCCTTGCGTAGTTGTTGTAAGTTTGCTTTTTAGCGCATTAACGGGATTAAAACGTGATAAAACAACCGAAGGATAAAAGCCGGCGAGCGCGGTTACAACAATAGTTACCATCAGAAGAAATAAGATGATTGCAGGATTGCTGAATATGTTGAATGAAAGCGAAAGTTCCAGAAGCCGACTTACCGAAGGCAACGCAACAGCTGTAATAGCTGCTGCAAACACTACAGCGCCTGTAACGATCAGAAATGTTTCAACTATGAATTGGATTTGCAATTGAGCTATATTGCTTCCTAAAACTTTTCGTACGCCAACCTCTTTGGCACGATTGACGGCCTGCGCGGTCGACAGGTTGATAAAGTTTACGCAGGCTATTAACAGGATGAATGCCGCGATCAGCCACAATACGTTAAGCAGTTGACGACTGATGGTTTTGTTGCTGTAATCACCAACCCGGGTGTCATAATGCACGGCGCGTAATGGCTGTATAATATGGCTGTCGTTATTGCCCGGCGATTCCACCTTGCTGGAGTAATCTCTTAATTGCTGGTTAAAATTGTCTGCAGAAACGTTGGGCGGCAACAAAATATAGCAGCCAAAACCGCTTACATTTCCATCCCAATCGATTGATTTTGACAGGTAATCGCCGGTAAACCCCGTTCCATAGGCCACAACAATTTTAAGCTGAAAATCTGAGTTCGCCGGTATGGTGGCCAAAATGCCTGAAACCTTCAATACATCGACGCCGTGTTCGAACATGTAGCCGCCCATTTGCAGTTTAATGGTTCTGCCTATTGCTGTTTTCCAGTCGCCGAAATATTTTTCAGCGGTCTCCTTGGTAAGCAATACATTGTTCGGGTCTTTCAATGAGGCATAGGAACCTGCAAGCAAGGGGAAATCGAATATTTTAAAGAACGAAGGGTCCATGTAAAATACGCCGTGCTGTTCTTTAAAATCTTTTTCCGTATTCCCTTTATTATCAACGATCAGCAACTGGTCATCATGGCTGGCAAATATCGGGGCAACCTGTTCTATTTGCGGAAAAGACGTTTTCAATCCTACGGGCATTGGAAATGGGATGGCTGTCTTGTAAGATATATTTCCTTTGTCTGCGTACTGAAATTCGGTCAGCATACGATAGATGCGATCTTTCTTTGCGTGAAATTCATCGAAGCTGGTTTGAAATTGTATAATGATAAAGATCATCATACAAACAGCAATGCCAACTGCCAGGCCGGCAATATTAATAGCGGCATAGCTTTTATTGCGCACCAGGCTGCGCCGTGCTATTTTGAAATAATTTTTAAACATATAATTGCGGGTCAATTTTGGATGAGACCACCCGGGAGTGGTTTCACGACGTAAAATTATTGGCGCAATACCTGAACGAGGTTCCAGGTTATAAGATGGGATAACTTTTTTCTGTTCGATCTTATATTCTGCCGGGCTTTTCCCGGTCATTTCTTTGAAGATGCGGTGAAAAGTGGTTTTGGAATTAAACCCCGACTCGTACGCAATGCCCAGCAGGGTTATCCGGTCATAAGCCGGATCCTGCATTTTCCGGGCCACATCCCTGACGCGATATTCATTGACGAAATCGTTAAAGCTTTTTTTCAGCGCTATATTAACTATCCGCGACAACTCATGGGCGTTCATCCCCAGTTTTTCCGCCAGTGAAGTTAGGCTAAGTTCCGGGTCCTGGTAATGCAGGCCCGTTTCCATGGTTCTTTTTAGCCAGGCGCCTTTTTGCTTCAGTTCCGTCGAAGCCGATGGTTTTAAACCCGCCGACAGCGCTGCGGGCAGCTCAACTTCAGGCTTAAAAAAAGCCGTGATGCCAATCCAGGTAATCATCGCCGCAAACAGGAGATATAAGGGATAACAAGCATCCGGACTTAACCGGTTATGGTAGCCAAAATAATCCACAGCAGTGTAAGGTATCCACAAAAGCCACAACAGGCCGAAACCTGCCAACAAACGATGCAGCCACCGCAATTCGTTCCTGTAGCGGTCGCCGCCGTTAAATTTCAGGCGCTGATAAAAACTTTCTATCAGCCGATTGGAGAGGCACAAATAAATAACGACTGAACCAAATGTCAACAACTGCAATAACATGTTCAGTTGACTTTCCACCGATAAAAACTGGACAGCTAATTGCAGCAACGCCGGGACAAAATGCGCCAGGTCTTTCCAGCCGAATTTGTGCCCCGGCCGGGTTAATTTTAATACATAGAAATAGATGAGCGGGCCCGCAGCCAGCGAAAATTGAAGCGGCAGCCAGCTCCAGCGGGGATAATAGGTAGCCATCCCGATGTCGGCGCCCAGCAGCTGGGCCATCCACAAAACCATGGTAAGCAAAGCCAGGGCGAGGAACCGGTTTGCCGCCCGGTTAATACTTTTGGCGAACCATAGCTGCAAGGCAAAAATAAGCCCGGTAAATATCGCACCCAGGAAGGCCAGGTCGTAAAAGCTGATATGGAGTGTAAAAGTATTCAATCGAAATTGTTAAACGCAATCGCTGGTCCAAACTTATAACATGTTGATGTATAAAAAATTATGCCGTATAAAATATTTGCGTTGTAGCGGAAACGGACATTGGACGTGCGGTTTTGGAATAGCTTTTTGGAAAGGTGTAGTGTTGCGCAACACGTGCAACACCCTGCAACAAAATGCAACACCGCTGATAGTTAATGAATTAGGTACTGACAAGTTTTTGTCACTGTCAAAATCTTGTCAGTACTTTTGTTCATTTATGGCAAAAAAGTTTATTTGTTACGCCGGTTCAGGCATCCTGCTTGAACTCAAATAATTGTAACCGTCCCGCTTACGTTAACCACTTTACAAAGTCGGAAAAACGCCATGCATGCATTGGGATACGTCAGCGGGACGCTGACAGGGGTTTGGGTTCAAGGGGGGGGGGCGCTTGAACCGGCGGCGGTTCTTTCACCTCTTTACTGCCAACTGCCGGTGCCTACTGCTACTACCTACTCCGAGCGTAAACTATTCACCGGGTTTACTACTGCCGCTTTTATCGCGTGATAGCTGATGGTAATAACCGCCACGACGACAGCAAGCAATCCTGCCCCGGCAAACATCCACCATTGTATATTGATGCGGTAAGCAAATCCCTGCAGCCAGTCGTGCATCACATACCAGGCAATGGGCGAAGCGATAAGAATGGAAAGTAGTACCAGCTTCAGGAAATCTTTTGAAAGCAGGCCGTTGATCGACGATATACTTGCTCCCAGTACTTTTCTGATGCCAATCTCCTTAGTGCGTTGCTCGATAGTAAACGCCGCCAATCCGAATAGCCCCATCCCCGCCAGTACGATGGTGATGACCGTAAAGATGCTGAATATGGAGGCCAGCCGGTCTTCAGCTTTGTAACGGGCATTAAAGGCATCATCCATAAATGTGTAATCGAACGGCGTATCGACGGCATATTTTTTATACGTCTTTTGTATTGCCCCGAGCAATGTTGGCAGATTTGTATGCGGTTTTATCCGGGCAAAAAGGAAACATCCCCCCTGGGTTTTCCAAAATTTAGCGGTGTCGGAAAGCACCCAAAGGCCAAGCGGCTGAATAGGGTCTTCGAGCGAGCCAAAGTTAAAATTTTTAACAACGCCCGCTACCTCAACATCCTTTGGGCCGGGCTTAATATAACTGCCGACAGGGTTTATGGCTAAATGAAGTTTTTCGACCGCCAGTTCGTTGAGTATAACTCTATTTCCCGCACCAAGGTTGTCGTAAGGCGACGGCGGATATTTCCATTTAAGTCCTAACAACCTGAAGAAATCCTTATCGACAGCAAGCGACGGCAGCATTACCGTTTCATCTTTGGTTTTACCCGGTATGCCATACATATCTATATAGCTAAACATACCGTACCGCGATGTCGACACGGCGCTTACACCCGCCAATGTCCTGATATCATGATTAAAGGCGGGGTAATTTTTGAAGTTGCCGCCAACAGGGATCATAACCACGTTTTCCCGATCGACACCTGTATCTGTATGCCTGAAAAAATAAAGCTGCCGGTCTATTACTATTCCGCAGATGATCAGTGCAACGGATATGGAGAATTGGAGCGTCGTAAATATTTTCCGGATCATAACGCCGCCTGATTGTTTGCCCATTTTTCCTTTTAGCGTTACTACAGGTTTAAAGGCCGACAGTACCAGTGAGGGATAGCTGCCGGAGACTGCTATGGTAACCAGTAACAATCCTAACAGCAGGGACAGGATCAACGGGCTATAAAGAAATGAATCATCTATTTTTAGTTGAAGAACATTAAAAAATACCGGTTTAAATAAGTAACACAATACGTATCCTAACAGGAAAGACAGGGTTGCAAAAACAGCCGATTCGATATAGAATTGCAGCGCAACGCCTTTGCGGCTGGCGCCGGATATTTTACGTACGCCTATCTCTTTTGCCCGCAGCGTAGCCCTTGCTGTAGACATGCTCATGTAATTGACCAGGGCAAGCAGTAAGATCAGTAATGCAACTAAAGGGAATATGGTGAGATATTTAATGTTCGAATCATCCCGCGATCTTTTCAGATGCTGGTCTGCCAGGGGTAAAAGCGAAAATTCAATCTGTGCCTTAGGGTTTTTATCGGTGTTGAGCGACCGGAGACCAGCCGTTAATGCAGCGGTATCGGCACGATGCCTCAGCAACAGGTATACATTAAAAGTACCATTGCCCATTTTTTGTTCGCCAAGGTAGTCTTTGGCCCCTTTAGTTGTCACAAAACCGGAATTGGATGCCACGAAATTATATTCAATAGACGAATTGGAAGGACAATTTTCAGCAACGCCGGTTACCTGGTAGGTATAGGCGCTGTCGGTTTTGATGGTAAGTGTCTTTCCCACCGGGTTCTCGTCACCAAAATACTTGTTGGCCATATCCTGGGATATCACCACGGAAAATGGTTTGGCCAATACCTGGGCAGGCTGCCCTGATAACAATTTAAAGGAAAAGAAATTGAAAAAGCCTGCATCGGCAAACAGTAATTTATCTTCGGCAAATTTCTGGTCGGGCCGCGAAGGGTTACTCACCAGCACTACTGAGGTGAAGTAACGCGTAGTGCGCATATAATCCGCTACTACGGGCAGTGATTGTTTTATGATGGGCCCGGATACATAACTCATTTGATCGATACCAAATGTGTTACCGTTCATCTTCATCTGGCCGTAAGGTTTGAATATCCTGTCTGCATTTTTGTGGAAACGGTCATAGCTATGTTCATGCGCCACATAGATCATGATGAGCATACAAACAGATAATCCGACGCCCAGGCCTGATATATTGATCAGGCTGAAAAGCCTTTGGCGCACCAAATTGCGCCAGGCGATCTTGAAATAATTTTTAAACATATAATTGCGCTTTAATTTGTCATGAGACCACGTAGGAGTGGTTGCACGATGTAAAACTACCGGCGCACTTGGGGCGTTACGTCTCAACTTATAAGTTGGGCGCTCTTTTTTTAGTTCGGCTTTATATTCAACGGGGCTTTTTCCGGTCACCTGTTTAAATATGCGGTTAAAGGTGCTTTTGGAATTGAACCCGGACTCATAGGCAATACCCAGCAGCGTGATGTGGTCAAAAGCAGGGTCCTGCATTTTGCGCGACACATCACGAACGCGGAGATCATTAACAAAATCACTAAAGTTTTTTTTGAGTGCGATATTGATGATACGGGATAATTCGTGGGTATGTATTTCCAGCTTTTCAGCCAGCGAACTTAAGCTTAGTTCCGGGTCCTGGTAAAGCCGTTTATCTTCCATTGCCCGCTTTAGCCATGCGCCTTTTTGCCTTAACTCCCCCGATGCTGATGGTTTTAAAGCTGGAGACAATTCCGCCGGCAATTCAAGTTCAGGCCTTAAAAAGGCCACCGCGCCTATCCAGATCATCGCCATCGGTAAAAGAAGATATAAAGGGTAATAAGCCGTTGGATTTAGCTGGCTGTGGTAACCAAAATAATTTACAGCCGCACAAGGAATCCACATCAGCCATAGCAGGCCGAAACCCAACAATAAACGATGCAGCCACCTCAATTCATTGCGATATCGGTCGCCGCCGTTAAATTTCAGGCGCTGATAAAAACTTTCTATCAGCCGATTGGAGAGGCACAAATAAATAACGACTGAACCAAATGTAAATAGTTGTAATACAGGGTTCCATTGACTTTCCTTAAGCGGTAATAACCTTACACTTAATTCCAGCAACGCCGGGCTAAAATGCACCAGGCCCTTCCAGCTGAATTTCCGCTCCGGCCGGGTTAACTTCAATACATAAAAATAGATCAGCGGGCCCAGCGCCAGCGAAAACTGCAGCGGCAAGCGGCTCCAGTGAGGATAATAAGTTTCGATACGAATGTCTATCCCTAATAGCCGGACCATGCCTAACACCATCACAACCACCGCCAATCCTAAAAACCGTTTTGCAGCCCGGTTAATGCTTTTGGTGAAAAGTAAAAGCGTAGCAAAAGTGAGCCCGATAAATATCGTTCCCAGGAAAGCCAGGTCGTAAAAGCTGATATGGAATGTATAAGTATTCAATCGTAATGGTTAAACGCAATTGCTGGTCCAAACTTATAACAAGTCAAGGTATAAAAATTACATTAAACTTATCCTCAATAATTTATTCATTCCTTAATCCCTTGACCGGGTTTGCCGCGGCCGATCTGATCGTCCGGAAACTAATAGTTGCCAGTGCTATTAACATGGCCCCCGCGCCTGCCAGTATGAACACCCATAAGCTCAGGCTGGTACGGTAGGCAAAGTTCTGCAGCCATTGGCGAATAAAGTACCAGGCTATGGGCGACGCTATCAGCAATGAAATGGCTATAAGTACGACTACTTCCTTATTCAGCATGGTTAGTATATTGGTTACATTGGCGCCAAGCACTTTCCTGATGCTGATCTCTTTGGTCCTTCTCTCGGTAGTAAACATCGCCAGGCCAAACAAACCCATGCACGAAATAAAAATGGCGATGAGCGTTGCGATCTGCATCAACCATTTTGTCTGTTGCTGGCTTTCATACATTTTCTCAACGGAATCGCCGAGAAACGAATATTCAAAAGGTTCATCAGGGTAAATCTTCTTCCATTCTTTTGCAATACGGTTGATGAACTGCGGAAGATCCCCCTTTTTAAATTCGGCAGATGTCAGCTTCAAAGCTACGCCCATCTGCCTTTCCGGGATATTCATGATAACGCAGGGGTGAATTTTCTCGAAGAACGAACTCTGGTAAAAATCAGCTACTACGCCTGCAATCGGGTATCCTTTGTTCCCAGCTCCCCAAAGCAAAAGCTTACCGACGGCGTCCCGGGGATGGCGGAAACCGAGCGCCTTTGCCGCGGTCTCGTTAATGAGATATTCCCTCACGCTGTCGCTGTGCAGTAAATTGCGGCCGGCAATAATTTTCATATTATAAAAAGGCACAAAGTGTTCATCGCCCGGGTAAGCGTAACTGTCTATGGACCATTCAAGCGGCCCGCGTAGTCTTATTGGGTCCTGCATATGGCCGCGGCTAACCGGCGGCGGACCCTCTGTTATAACCTGTTCAACACCCGGCAATTGTTTTACCTGGTTAGCAAGCACCTTTGCTTTACCCGGCTCTTCCCGCCTTACCATTGGCAGGGTAATAATATCGCTTGTTTTAATGCCCAGGTCTTTGTTTTGCATGTAGCTGATCTGGTTGCCGATGGCCAGGGTGCCGATAATAAAAAGCATCGAAACGGTAAACTGGAAAACGATAAGGCTTTTGCGCAGGTAGCCTTTATTATCGGCCCGCTCGCTTACTTTGCCTTTCAGGCTACTCACCGGCTTAAACGCGGTCAGCAGCCTGGCGGGGTAAAAGCCGGCCAGCAGTGTTGTAAAAATGGCAACAGCGCCAAGAAACAACCAATTGGTATAATCGGCGAAATAAAATTGAACGCCTGCCGGGATATATGCCGCAAATAATTTCAATAAGGGTTCTATAGCAATAAGGGCTATGGCCACTGCCATTAAGGCCAGGATAAATGTCTCGGTCAAAAATTGGAAAAGTATGTTGCTTTTTTCGCTCCCCAGCACCTTCAGTATACCGATCTCTTTGGTGCGCTGTACGGATTGAGCGGTAGATAAATTGATGAAATTGATGGCTGCGATTAACAAAATGAACACCGCTACCGCCGAAAGGACATACAGCACGCGCAGATCGGCTCTACGCCCCGGGCCGCCATATTCGCTTTGAAAATGTATACCGGTAAAAGGCTGCAGCTTTACCTGCATTTGCGTATGCGGGTTGGGGTCGATATATTTTTTGACGAACGCGGGGAATTGCGCATTGATCTGCGATGGCTTTACGCCCACGGGCAGCTTTAATAATACCTGCATGCCGGTGATCATATCCCACTTATCCTGCGGAAACTGGTTTATCAGAAAGCTGCTCTTAATGGTGCTGAATGAGATAAAATCCGAAAAATTGAAATCCGTATTTTTATTCCAGTCTTTCAGGATGCCGGTTACCCTTACCATTAGCGAATCGTCATAAAAGATGGTTTTGCCGATCATTTGGGCAGGGGGCAAATCGCCAAAATAGGTTTTAGCGCGGCTCTGCGTCAGCACTACGGTCATGGGTTCGGTCAATGCTATTTTTTTGTTACCGCTTAACCAGGTGTATTGCAATATGTCAAAATAATCGGGTTGGGCAATTATCGCATCCGTTTCATCAAAGTGCCTGGCAACCCGGCCGGCTTCCTTTATTTTCACTTTCGGGCGGTAAGGTTGATAGGCAGCCAGCTTCTCCAGGCCTGTAAGGTCGTTCCGCATGGCCGGTGGCAACGGGGCCATCACTACGTTCATATGTCCAATACTCCCGTCCTTTGGATTAGGCGCGCTTATATCGACGCAATAAATGCGGTCTTTATCCGGGTGAAAATTATCAAAGCTAAACTCGAACGCTGTCACCAGGTATATAACCAGGCACCCGCAAATACCCAGCGCCAGCCCCATTACATTAATGGCCGAATAGGTTTTATGGCGTTTGATATGGCGCCAGGCATTTTTAAAATAGATTTTAAACATAAAATTGCGGTTTAATTTCTCCCGGGGCCACTTCAGGGTGGTTTCATGGTACGAAATTATCGTCGCAGAACGGGGATTTTGTCCTAAGTTATAAGATGGGAGTTCTTTTTTCAGTTCAGCTTTGTATTCAGCAGGGCTTTTGCCCCTCCGCTCTTTAAATATCCGGTGAAAGGCGCTTTTCGAGTTAAAGCCGGAATCATAGGCTATGCCCATCAACGTTAAATGATCATTAGCGGTGTCCTGCATTTTACCAATGACTTCCTGAACACGATATTCGTTAACGAAATCATTGAAGCTTTTTTTTAGCGCTGTATTGATGATCCGTGACAGTTCATGGGTAGTCAGCTCAAGTTTTTCAGCAAGCAGGCTCAAGCTAAGTTCCGGGTCCTGGTAATACCGGCCAGCTAGCATGGCTTTCTTTAGCCAAATACCCTTTTGCTTCATTTCGGCAGGGAGCCGTGGTTTTAAAGATCGGGCCGGAGCGGTCAGCGCGCCAGTATCCGGTCTTAAAAAAACTGTGGCCGCCATCCAGATGGCCGTTACCGCTAAAAGCAGGTATAAAGGATAATAAGCATGGATGCCTAACCGGTTATGGTAATAAAAATAATCGACCGCTGTAAAAGGTATACACAACAACCATAACAGGCCGAAACCCAACAGTAAGCGATGCAACCAGCGAAATTCATAATGGTACCGGTCGCCCCCGTTAAATTTTTGCCGCCGGTAATACCGTTCGATCATCGTGTGAGCACAATACAGGTAGGTAATCACAGAAATAAACGCCAGAAACGGCAATACCGGGTTCAGCAGGATGGTTTGTTCCAGTAACGCCGGAACGAAATGCAGCAAGTCCCTGGGCTTAAATTTATATTCAGGCCGCGTTAATTTTAGTACATAAAAAAAGATCAGAGGGCCAAGAGCCAGCGAAAATTGCAGTGGAAGACGAATATCAATAGCTGAAATACGGACTATCCACAAAACCATCACAACCATGGCCAGGGCGAGGAACCTGTTTGCCGGGCGGGTGATCCTTTTGGCGAATCCCAGCAATAATGCAAAATTCAGCCCTGTAAATATCACGCCCAGGAAGGCCAGGTCGTAAAAGCTGATATGGAACGTATAAGTGCTCAATCGTAATAGTTAAACGCAATCGCCGGTTCAAACTTATAACATGTTGAGGTATAAAAAATTATGTAGCATAAAATATTTGCGCTGTAAAGGAAACGGACATTGGGCTGTGCGGTTTTGGCCCGTAATAATTTAGCGTTGGTGATTGGTTCGTTCGCCGCTATGCATCAATGACCAATGACTAATTATTTATGACTACTCCGACCGAAGGCTCTTGACCGGGTTTGCAATGGCCGCTTTTATGGATTGAAAGCTTACAGTAATTAATGTTATAACCAATGCGCCAGCGCCCGATGCAACAAATACCCATGCTGATATGGGTGTTTTGTAATCGTATTGCCTTAGCCAATTGTGCAGGTAATACCATGCTAATGGTATGGCAATAAAGCACGAAATAATTACCAGTAATGCAAACTCTTTTGAAAGCATTTGCCATAAACGGTAAGTTGACGCGCCTAACACTTTGCGTACGCCAATTTCTTTTTTACGCTGCTCTGCAACAAACGATGCAAGGCCGAATAAACCAAGGCAGGAAATAAAGACAGCTAATATGGTAAAGAAGGTGGCCAGCTTACCGACGCGCTGTTCATCAGTAAACTTCTTTGCATAATCCTCATCGTTAAAAGTATAATTGAACGGCAGGTTGGGATTGTATTTTTTAAATATCGCTTCTATTTTAGTCAATGCATCTTTTACAGGCGCCCCTCTTTTTATAGCAACGGTTACGATGCCAATCCAGTTATGGCTGGCCACATAAACGGTGGGCGCTACCGGCTTATATGGGGATTCCTGGATCATATCTTTCACCACACCAATCACACGATAATTTTTGCCATCGTACTGCATATTTTGACCCACAATGTCTTTTTTCAGACCCACCTGCTTCACGGCTGCTTCATTCAATATCATGGCCGAACTATCTGTAGCAAAATCTTTGGAAAAACCCCTGCCTTCTTTTAGTTGCCAGCCGATTGTTTTACCAAAATCTTCCGTCATATACATAAAACCAAAGTTGGGTAAGGTATTGGGGTTTTTGCCTTCCCAGTTAAAGCTATTACGCCATGCACCCAGGTTTGTAGTTGCATCAGATGCTCCGGCCATGTTTTCCACCACGCCGGATGCCAGCAGGTCATTTCTTATCGCATTGTAATATTTAGGCAAATCCGGTGTTGCCCCGTTAATGGTTATTAATCCCTCTTTCCTGTAATTAACAGGCCTGTTTTTGGCAAACTGAATCTGTTTAAAAACAATGATGGTCCCGATGATCAGGGCAATAGAAAACGTGAATTGCGCCACCACTAAAACCTTGCGTGGCAGCGAAGCGTACCTCCCAACGCGAAAGGTGCCTTTCAATACTTTTATGGGTTCGAATTTTGACAGGTACAACGCAGGATAGCTGCCCGAAAGCAAGCCGGTAATAAAGGTAAATGCCAGTGCGAAAAGCCAAAATGCGAGGCTGCGCCATGGCAATTGTATATTTTTACCCGCCAGCGAATTGAATAAGGGCAGTAATGCGATAACCAGGATAACGGAAAGTACAAATGACACTAAAGCCACCAGGACGCTCTCGCTTAAAAACTGCCCGATGAGCTGGCCGCGCAACGAGCCGACTGTTTTACGGATGCCTACTTCTTTTGCACGTTTTTCGCTACGCGCTGTACTCAGGTTCATAAAATTAATGCATGCAAGCAGCAGCACAAATACGCCGATTGTAGCAAACAGCCACACAAATTGTATGGGGCCTCCGGCGGCTTTGCCATTTTTAAATTCGCTGTACAAATGCCATTTATCCATTGCATACAGGCAGGTGTTTTCAACGCGATCTCCCTTATTTTTATGCGCCATCACCACGTTCTTTATCTTATCGGTTTCTTTATCTATATCCCTGTTGTCAGCCAACTGCACAAAGCACAGCCACGAACGACCGTTCCAATCCGAGGCAGCATCTCTCACCCATTGTTCCATGGTGACATATTTTTTCCAGGGCAGGAAATATTTTGCGTCGGCCATGGTGCTATTATCCGGAAAATCGCGGAACAGCCCGGCTACCTGGTAATTGTCTTTATTATCGAGCTTTATTATTTTGCCAAGCGGCTCAGCGTCGCCAAACAGTGTTTTCGCTAAAGAGGCACTAATAATTATGGACGACGGATCGCTCAGCGCATTAATGTTTCCCTTCAACATGTTGAGCGAAAACATGGTCGGAAATTTATCTTCTACCCATGGGCCATACGCTGTAATTATTTTATCGCCCACCGTTAACACATGCCCCCAGCTCCACGTGGCCATAGCGGTATTTTTAAAATCGCTTCCATATTTATTGCGCAATTCCGCGGCGATGGGCCTGCATACATTGGGCTCGGTGGTAAATGTTCTGTCATCGTTAATAGCCGTGTGCATAACCTGGGCAAGGTGCTTGTGATTGGTAAAGGATCTGTCGTAGGTAACCTCATCAAATATCCATAAACAAATAAGTATGGCGACAGCCATACCTGCAGCAAGCCCCAGCACATTAATGCCCGAATACACTTTGTTTTGAATAAGACTTCTCCAGGCGATCTTTACATAATTCCTAAACATATAATTGCGTTTTAATTTTTCAGGCCCCCAATGTGGCGTGCTTTCTGAACGCAATATTACCGTACGTATTCGTGGCTGAGGGGTCAACTTATCAATTGGCCCCTCTTTTTTTAGGATGTTTTTATATTCCACCGGGGTTTTGCCGGTCATCTCTTTGAAAACCCGGTTGAAAGTTCTTTTGGAATTGAACCCCGACTCATAAGCGATACCCAGCAACGTGAGCCGGTCATAAGCCGGGTCCTGCATTTTCCGGGCAACTTCGCGAACCCGGAATTCATTAATAAAATCACTGAAGTTTTTTTCCAGCCCGACATTAATGATCCGGGATAAATCATGCGGGTGGATCACCAGTTTTACCGCCAGCGTCGTCAACGTAAGTTCGGCATCCTCGTAAAGGCGGTTTGCGGCCACGGCTTCCTTTAACCTGCGGCCTTTCTGCTTTGCATCCGATCTGTCAGTTATTGGCATTGCCGGTTGGGCATTATTATCCGGTTTCAGTATCACGTTCACCGCCACTCCTATCAGTGCAAGGGCAATAGCCAAACAGAAAGCATCTTTAAACAAGGATAAAACGCAAAGCAAGCCGAGGAAAAGTAGGGCCCTGTCCAACCGCCTGAAGGCAAAACGCGGCCTGTCCATTAGTATCGGCCGCAGCCTGTGGTAGAAATCCTGTATTAGCCGGCGCGAGCGGTACAAATAGATTATAACCGAAACAAAAGCCAACAATTGCAATAAAGGGTTCAGTTGGTGAAATGTCAACGTTTGATAAGCGGCTTCCCCGGTTTTTATACTGTTCCTGACTTCGAGCGCCTGGGCGCCCAATTCCAACAGCAATGGGCTAAAATGCAGCATATCCTTAACCCGGAATTTATATTCGGGCCGCGTTATTTTAAGCACATAAAAATAGATCAGGGGACCAGGCGCCAGCGAAAATTGCAGTGGCAGCCAGCTCCAATCAGGGATATAAGCAGAAAGCCCGATATCGATGCATAATAGCCTGGTTATCCACAAAACCATGGTAACCATTGCCAGGGCTAAAAACCGGTTTGCAGGCTGGCTAGTCTTCCTGGTGAACCATAACTGAAGGGCAAAAGTAAGCCCGATAAATATCGTTCCCAGGAAGGCCAGGTCATACAGGTTAATATGGAAGTTATATGATTTCAATCAGCTTATACCGGTCAATCGCTGTTCCAAATAACTAATATACTGAAAGATAGTGCACAGTGACTTATTCGCAGCAAACAATTGTAATAAAAACGAACATTCAACCGTCCGGTTTCGGCTGGCAATAATATTGTCTGAACCGTTGATTAAGCTGATTCATATGATAACCTTGATATTAAATATCAGCGAAATCATTTAATCAGCTTAATCAACGGTTCAGACATCATCATTCGCTCCTCAAACTCTTCACCGGATTAGCCATCGCTGCTTTTATCGCCTGATAACTTACGGTTGCAAGGGCGATCAGTATGGCGGCCAATCCTGATAATAGGAATGTCCAGGGGCTGATATTAATGCGATAGGCAAAACCCTGCAGCCATACGTGCATAAAGTAGTAAGCTATTGGCGAGGCAATAACCAGCGAAATCAGGATCAGCACTAAAAAATCTTTGCTTAACATGGATGCTATGCCCGAAACGCTGGCGCCCAAAACTTTGCGGATGCCTATCTCTTTCATGCGTTGCTGTGCGGTAAACATGGCGAGGCCGAATAACCCCATACATGAAATGAATATGGCGATCAGCATAGCGGTGTTCATCAGCTGCGCGGTTTTCTGCTCTTTATCATAAAAGCCGGCGATGGTTTGGTCGAAAAAAGCATATTCAAATTTGTCATTGGGATATACCTCTTTCCATGCGTTTGCTATCTGCGCTATCGTTGCTTTAAAATTGCTTATTCCTTTGCCGGTGGCTAATTTCATGCTGACGCTCCTTTCTCTATTCTTTATCGAACACATAAAAAACGGGCTTATATCTTCGTGCAATGATTTTGAATTGAAATCCTTTATCACACCAACTATTTGCCTTTTTGAATCCGACATGCCTATTTCAACCGACTGGCCAACGGCATCTGCGGGATTTTTGAACCCAAGCGCTTTGGCGCACTTTTCGTTTACCAGGTATTCTTTTAAGGTATCGGAATGGGAGAGGTTACGCCCCGCTACAATTTTCAAACCGAAGAGCGGCACATAATTTTCGTCGCAAAAATCAAATGGTGCATCTATTTTAGCGCCGCCGGCGCCTTTGTATTCCATAAAGGTTCCTGAATGTCGTTGTGCTGCAGGTGTTTCATGATGCCGGCTCACCATTTTCACATTTGGTAATTCCCGCACCTTATTGCAAAAAACATTAAGCTGATCTACAGTATTATTCCAGTCGGTATGCACGGTAATGATAGCGTCTTTGTTAAAGCCCATGTCTTTATTCAAAACAAAATGGATCTGGCCGGCAACTATTAGTGTGCCTATAATAAACACCAGGGATACGGTGAACTGGAACACGATCAGCGTTTTCCGCAGATAGCCCCGGTGATTCAATTGGGCAGAACCCTGTCCCTTTAAACTTAATGCCGGTAAATATGATGACAGGACCCTTGCAGGATAAAAACCGGCAAGCAGGGAGGTAATTATAAGTATCGCAACCAAAAATATAAGCACGGGCAGACTGAATAAATTTAGGGCTACGCCCTGGGGTATAAAGGAATGGAATGCTGAAATGATGGGATTAACAGCGGCTACGGCAATGATTAAAGCCACACCGGTTACGATAAACGTTTCAACTAAAAACTGGATGGTGAGATTGCTTTTAGTGCCGCCTATTACTTTGCGCACACCCACCTCTTTTGCCCGCCGCAGCGACTGCGCTGTGGAAAGATTGATAAAGTTAATGGCGGCTATCAGCAATATAAAAACAGCAATGGCCATCAGGCCGTAAAGCGTGGGTAAATGGGCCTGGCGCGAATAAGAGTCCTCGTAATGATCGTTGAAATGGATGTCGGATAAGGGTTGCAGCATTAATTGGACTTTCGACCCTTTTTCAACCCGGATATGCGCCTTTACAAATTGCTGCAACTGTTTTTCCATCCGGGCTGGTGTAACCCCTTTCGCCAGTTTTACATACCCCTGTGAGTCAGAGTCCCACATACCCCAGTTTTCCAGTTCGACGTCTTTTTTCAGAAAACTATGCTGAATGGTAGCAAATGAAACAAAATCCTTAAAACCAAAGTCGGTATGCTTATCCCAGTCTGCTACGATGCCGGATACCGTAAGCCGCAAAGAGTCGTTGTAAATAACCTCTTTACCCATAACATTTTCCAACGGTACGGTACCAAAATACTTGTGCGCTTCCTGCTCCGAAAGCACTACTTTAAATGGTTCGTTTAACGCGGTCGACGGGTTACCCTGCAGCCACCTGTATTGGAATATCCTGAAATATTGCGGTTCCGTTACGATAACGGTCGAGGGCACTTCACCCTCCCTGGATGCAACAAATTTTTTGGCGGCGTTATTGGCCCCGGGTATAGTAACTTTTGGGAAATAAGTGTAAAACCCGGCCACTGTTTCAAAACCGCTCAACTCGTTTCGCAGGGCCATGGGTAGCGGAACTATACCAGAAGCCCCGTCACCCCTGTTTCCCTGTGGATCCTGCATCGATGTTACGATCCTGTATATGCGATCTTTACCAGGATGGAACGTATCATAGCTCAGTTCAAAGCTGGTGACCAGGAATATAATTAGACAGGCGCAAACGCCAAGCGATAAGCCAAGAACATTGATGGCGGTGTATACCTTGTTCCTGGCAATACTGCGCCAGGCGATCTTGAAATAATTTTTAAACATATAATTGCGGGTTAATTTTCCATGGGACCACCCGGGAGTGGTTTCACGATGTAAAATTACCGGCGCAAATTGTTGATGGCTGCCCAAATTATAAGATGACCAATCTTTTTTTAAGTCATTTTTATACTCCAACGGACTTTTCCCGGTCAGATGCTTAAACGTGCGGGTAAAAGTGCTTTGGGAGTTGAAACCCGATTCATAGGCAATACCCAGCAGGGTGATATGGTTATAAGCAGGGTCCTGCATTTTCTGAACGACGTCCACAACACGATATTCATTAATGAAATCATGGAAGCTTTTTTTTAGCGCTGTATTGATGATGCGGGACAATTCGTGGGTAGTCATCTCCAGCTTTTCAGCCAGTGTCGCTAAGCTTAATTCCGGGTCCCGGTAATACCGGCCGGCTTGCACGGCCCTCTTCAGCCAAATACCCTGTTGCCTCATTTCCGCGGGAAGTGGTGGTTTTAAAGAGGGAGCGGGAGCGACCAGTATGCTGCCGGTCTCGGGCCTTAAAAAAGCGACGGCAGCCACCCAGATAGCCGTTACCGCTAAAAGCAGGTATAAAGGATAATAAGCATGGATGCCTAACTGGTTATGGTAATAAAAATAATTAACCACGGTAAAAGGTATCCACAAAAGCCATAACAAGCCAAAGCCCGTCAATAATCGATGCAGCCAGCGTAATTCATAGCGGTACCGGTCACCCCAATTAAATTTTATTCGCCGGTAAAAGCGTTCGATCTGCCTGTGAGCCAGGTAAAGGTAAATTATGACAGAAACAAACGCCAGCAACTGCAGTACCGGGTTAAGTTGATGATAGGCCGGCGTATCATAAGTAACCGCGCCGGTTTTTATACTATCCCTAATTTCCAACGCCTGGGCGCCCAATTCCAACAGCAAAGGACTGAAATGCAGCAGATCTTTCAAGCGGAATTTATACTCCGGCCGGGTTATTTTAAGCACATAAAAATAGAGGAGCGGCCCAAGCGCCAGCGAAAATTGCAGCGGCAGGCGGCTCCAATTGGGAATATAGGCTGACAGCCCCACATCGATGCCCAATAGCCTTGCAATCCACAAAACTAGCGTAATCATTGCCAGTGCTAAAAACCGGTTTGCAGCTTGATTGGTCTTTTTAGTGAACAATAAAAAAACGGCGATATTGAGGCCAATAAATATTGTCCCCAGGAAGGCGAGGTCGTAAAAGGTGATATGAAAAGTATATGTATTCAATTGAAATGTTTAGACGCAATCGCTGTTCCAAACTTATAACATATTGATATATAAAAAATTGTACAGCGCAAAATATTTGCGCTGTAACGGAACCGGACATTGGCGCGTGCGGTTTTGGCTTGGTCATTTGTCATTAGTCATAGACTTTAGCCGCTTTACACTAATGACTAATGACCAATGACCAATGATGTTCTTCACTCACTCCTCAAACTTTTCACCGGGTTGGTCACCGCCGCTTTTATAGCCTGGAAGCTTACCGTTATCAAAGCGATCAATATTGCCGCCAGGCCCGCCGCGGCAAAAATCCACCATTGTACCGGCTGGTGGTAGGCGAATCCCTGCAGCCATTTGTTCATGCCCCACCAGGCGATGGGCGAAGCGATGAGGATGGCCAGGGCCACCAGCTTTACAAAATTAAAAGATAACATAGTGGTAATGCCGCTTACCGATGCGCCCAGCACCTTGCGTATACCGATCTCCTTACTGCGCTGCTCGGCCATAAAAGCAGAAAGGGCAAACAGGCCCAGGCAGGCAATAATGATAGCCAGTATGGCAAACGTGGTGAAAATATCGCCCATGCGTTGTACATCGGCATACATGCTGGCAAAGCTTTCATCCAGGAATGTGTAGCGTATGGGCTGATCGGGTGCAAATTGTTTCCAGGTAGCCGCAATGGATTGCAGGGTGTTCTCCATATCGGCCTCTTGCACCTTAATGCTAACTACAGACGGACTCAATCCGAATTGCAGCGCCAGCGGAGCGATCTGCTCGCGCATTGTATTGAAATTAAAATCTTCCACTACACCTATCACGGTAAATGCTTGGCCATTGGTAATGCGGGCTCCGACAGGATGTTTAAGGTTGAGCCTTTTTGCAAGCGTTTGATTGATGATAACGGTTTTGCCCGCAGTGTCGTCAGACATATCGTACGAGAAGTTGCGGCCTTCAACCAATTTCATCCCAAGTGTTTTCAAATAGGTATCATCAATCTGCCAGAGCTG
>JABDHD010000029.1:0-1745 GCA_013285685.1 Bacteroidota bacterium | reverse complement strand
TTAATTCTGCCATCGATAAAAAAGGGATTACCGTTACGGTTGGCGCCTGCAACCGGTAAGTAATCGCTGATGGACACGCTTTTTACCGAGGCCAGTTTGGAAAGCTCGTTTTTAAAGCTTTTGATGTTTTTGTCGCCCAGTGTATTTGTGCCCTGCAGCATTATTACCTGGTCCTTATCAAAACCAATTTTTTGGTTAAGTATATAATGCATCTGATTGTAAATAACCGCAGTGCCGATAATGAGCATGATGGACGCTGTAAACTGAAACACCACGAGGCTGTTGCGCAATACGGAACCCTTGCTACCCGTACTTAGCGTGCCTTTCAATACCTGCACCGGTTTAAAGGCTGACAGGTAAAAAGCGGGATATAAACCTGCAATAATACCAATGATAAAGGCCGAAATGAGCACAACGGGCAATAGCCACCAATCGCCCCAGGGCACGGTCAGCGACTTGGACGCAAGTGTATTGAAATAGGGCAGCAGCAACCAGGCCAGTAGTAAACCGATGATGAAGGACAGGCCGCTATACAGCAGCGATTCGATTAAAAACTGTTTGATCAAACTGCTGCGGTACGAACCAACCACTTTACGTAAACCAACCTCCTTAGCCCGGTTGGCCGATTTTGCGGTGGCCAGGTTCACAAAATTGATACTGGCAATGATGAGGATAAACGCCGCAACGCCGCCAAAAAGCCAGACAAAGCGGATGTCGCCATGAGAAAGGCCGTCCCGCACATCGTATGAATAAAGATTGATATCGGTTACTGGCTGTAGTACCATGTTGATCTTGGCGGCCATCTGCTGAGGATTTTTTGCGCCGCCTTTTATAATGTTCGGCAAGAAGTAGTTTTTAACAATGTCGGCCGTTATTTTCCGACCAAAATCCTTCGCATCGACGCCAGCTTTAAGGAGCACATAAGTGGGGTAGTTAAATTGCCCCCAGTTATTTTGCTCACCCTGGCCAAACTCCTTCCCGGCCAGGGTCACCATAAAATCGTATTGCAGGTGCGAGGTGGCCGGGAAGTTTTCCATCACGGCGCTTACAGTGTAAGGGTTGGCTTTGTCGTTATTAAAATACATCACCTTGCCCACAGGATTTTGCCCGGGAAAATATTTGTCGGCCTTTCTTCTGGAGATCACTACCGTAAGCGGATTGGTCAGCGCATGCGCGCGGTCACCATAAACCATTGGTAATTTTAATATATCCAACATGCTCTGGTCAGCAAAGGTGGCGCCTTCCTCGTAGTTGTTTTCCACCTGGTCTGCACGGCGTAATTCAAATCCGCCGGTAATGGGGTTCAGGCGGCCCGAAAGCTCTACCTGTGGGAAATTTGCTTTCAAGGTCTTCGCCAAAGGGGCCGGCCATTCGGGGCCTTTTCCGACAGTGCCATTATCTGTGTAATAAATCAGCACGCGAAAAATACGGCTTGCGTCCGGGTACGATCTGTCGTAACTCATCTCGTTACGGATATATAAGGCAATTAACAAACAGGCTGCAATGCTGAAAGCAAAGCCGCCGACTTTGATGGCCGCATACATTTTTTGTTTGCGAAGTTGCCGTACGGCGATCTTGAAATAATTTTTAAACATATAATTGCGGGTTAATTTTCCATGAGACCACCCGGGAGTGGTTTCACGATGTAAAATTACCGGCGCAAATTGTTGGCGGCTTCCCAAATTATAAGATGGCTGCTCTTTTTTCAGGTTATTTTTATATTCCAGCGGGCTTTTGCCCGTCAT
>JABDHD010000028.1 GCA_013285685.1 Bacteroidota bacterium | reverse complement strand
TCCGATGAAACTTATGATGGTGTGATGGTCATCATTTATGACTTAATGAATAAAGGAGAATCCAATTTAACACCCGCAGAATTGGAAAGATTGGAAAATATGGCAAAAGCGGTCGAGAAATACGAAGATGAAATTCTACACCTCAAGCCGTAGAATATATTTAACAAACAAAAAGCCGCCCGCATCGCGAACGGCTTTTCCAATCAAAATATAAATAAAACTAATTAATCGAAATGGTGTAAGGCAGGCGCGCCTGCGGGATCCGCATCATTTGCGTAGCACCCTTTATCTGCTCATAATACTTGTAATTTTCCCCAAGTTCTGACTTCATCGCCCGCACTTTCATTTGGTCGCTCATGTCCATCCCAAATTTGCTAAAAATGCTTTTCTGTTCAGGGTAGGGCATCAGCGTATAATTTTTAATGCCGGCCATTTTTGCAGCTGATTTTACGGCATCACTGATATTGCCCAGCCGGTCCACAAGGCCGATCTTTATCGCTTGTTCTCCGGTCCATACGCGGCCCTGGCCAATGCTGTTGATATATTCCTGTGTTTTATGGCGTCCGCTGGCTACGGCTTTGGTAAAATCATCGTAACCATGGTCAACCTCGCTTTGCAAAATGTTCCGCTCTTCAGGCGTTAGGGGCCTGCTGATATCGCCTAAATCGGCATACTTTCCGGTTTTTACACCATCAAAGGTAATCCCCAGTTTATCGTTAAAAAACTTTTGCATATTGGGCAGCACGGCAAAAATGCCGATGGAGCCGGTAAGCGTATTGGGCTCGGCAAAGATGGAATCCGCCGCGCAGGAAATATAATATCCCCCGGAAGCCGCATAGTCGCCCATCGATACAATAATAGGTTTTGCTTTTTTGGTCAGCATTACTTCGCGCCAGATCACATCGGATGCAAGGGAACTTCCGCCCGGAGAATTAACGCGGAAAACCACTGCTTTGATATTGTCATTTAACCGCGCATCGCGCAAGGCTTTTGATACCCTTTCGGAGCCAATGCTATTATCGTCACCATCGCCGCCGATAATATCGCCTGACGCATAGATTACAGCTATCTGGTTTTTACTTTCATTTTTCTCTTTTTTGTCGGTTTCAGGTACTGCTTTGGTGTAATCAAGCAAGCTTACCGTTTTAATATCGCGCTTGTACTCAACCCCCGTACGCTGCTTAAGCTCGTCCAAAACCTCATCCTTATATTTCATCCCGTCAACAAGATGATATTTCAATGCGTCCTCAGGGAACCTGATCTTCAAGTTGTCGGCAATTTCAAATAACGAATCTTTGCTGATATGGCGGCTTTCGCTGATACCAGTTAAAAAATGATCATACATTGAACCGAGATACGAGTTTACCTGGAGTTTGTTGGCCGCACTCATTTTAGTGAGAAAAAAAGGCTCGACGGCGCTTTTGTAGGTACCCACCTTGATGATCTGCGCTTCGATGCCTAATTTATCCAGGGCGCCCTTCAGGAAGGTGATCTGCTGGCTAAAACCATGAAAAAGAAAAATGCCTTTTGGGTTGATGTATACTTTATCGGCGACCGATGCCAGGTAATAAAAGCTCTGTTCATAAATTTCTGAATAGGCGATAACAAATTTCCCGGATGTCTTAAAGTCGATCAGGGCATTTCGTATTTCTTCGGATGTTGCCTGCGCGGGGGTAAAAGCGCTTTCATCCAAAAAAATGCCTTTTATATGTTTATCAGCTTTAGCTTTTGCAATATCGGCGAGCACGTCGTCTAAACCAATTGCCTTCGGATCCGTAATTCCTAACCTGGCAAGGGGGTCGTCAGGCGTACGCTCTGTTACAGGGATATTAAAAGAAACTTGTAAGATTGAGCCGGGCTCGACATATACCGTTTTATCACCTGAAGAGGCTGCGATGGCCACTATTATCAGGACAAAGAGCACGCTCAGAATAATAATAGCCAGCATACTGGCAAATACAAATTTGAAGAATTGTTTCATTAACTGTTATAAATCTATTAACTATGCAAACTTAGTAATTCGGTAATTAATAGTATTAAGAGCATCGTCTATAATATTTGTTACAACATGCATGAGGTTTTATTATTACTGGGAAGTAACCTGGGCGACAGGCAATTGTTTCTTCATCGGGCCATCGCGCAAATTGAAGCTGATATTGCCCCCATCGTAAAAGCCTCCGCCGTATACGAGACCCAATCATGGGGGAAAACGGATGCGCCGGATTATCTGAACCAGGTGGTTCTTTTACGAACCGACCTTAAGCCGCGGCAGGTACTCGAAAAAATATTAGAAATCGAAAAAAAGCTGGGAAGAATAAGAGAAGAAAAATGGGGCTCCCGGACGATCGACATCGATATTTTATTTTATGGTGGAGAGATTATTGACGAACCTGGGCTGCATGTTCCTCATCCTGAGTTACATAAGCGGTTATTTACACTCGATCCGCTTGATGAAATAGCCCCAGATTTGATGCACCCGGTGTTAAATAAAAAAATTTCACAGCTAAAAACTGAACTTTCTGATGATTTGACCGTAAAAAAGCGATATTTTTGAATGTAACGGACAATTTTATGTCACAAAATCTAATGCCACAAGATCTCGACCTTTCTTTTTTGTACGACATTGCTGACGGCAGCACAGAGTTTATCGTTGAGTCGATCGACATGTTTTTGCACCACACCCCCGAATTATTGGAAACGATAACTAATGGGATAGCAAATGATGACTGGACAATTGTTGCCAGCGCATCGCACAAATTGAAGCCCAATCTCGGCTTTTTTGGTATGACGCAAAGCCAGGCCAACATACAGGAGGTTGAACTGATGGCTAAGGCCGGCGCCCCCGATCCGGCATTGCTAAGATCGAAATTTGAAGATGTTAAAGCTGTGGTTATGGACAATATTGCTTCGTTGGTTCTGATCAAAGCTGAGAAGGAAGCGGAATTGTAGATAGTGAATAGAGAACAGAGATTAGAGATTAGGAAGAACCGCCCCCTGACTAACACTAATCTCTAACCTCTAATTAACTAATCTCCAGCCTCTAATTAACTAATCTCTTTAACATTAAAACTATAACTTTCCATTATTAGGTTGGCCAGCAGGTTTTTACAGGCCTGGTCAACTTTGCTGTGCGCAGTTTCGGCGTTATTTGCCTCAATTTCAAGCGAAATATGTTTGCCTATGCGCACATTTTGAATTTCTGCTAAACCCAGGTTTTTCATGCTTCCGGTTACAGCCTTACCTTGCGGGTCCAGAATTTCTTTTTTGGGCATTACGTCTATTTCAGCCTGGAATTTTTTCATTTCTATTTGGTGTTTTTAAAAGCAGAAACCAGTTAAGAGCCGATCTTTGTATTTTTTTTAGGACTGCTCACTACCGGCATATCTGCAAATTTGAACTGGATAATGGATAAGATGATATATATAAATATAACCACCGGAACCGCTGCAAATTTAAAAAATAGTATCAGTATTGCGGAGAACAGTAATAATAAATAGCGGTAAATATTTTGATTGAAGTCGGTGTTTTTAAATTTTAGCGACATCATGGGCATCTCAGCCACCAACAGCGAACACATCACCAGCACGAAAGCAACCAACACGAATGGGTTGCCCAGGTAAGGGGTATAAAACCGGTTGTGATGATGAATAATCATCGGAAGGGATGCTATCAATATGGCATTTGCAGGCGTTGGCACGCCTATAAAGTTTTCGGCCTGCCGGGTATCCACATTGAATTTTGCCAGCCTGAGCGCCGAAAATACCGGTATCAGAAAAGCGGCAAAGTTTAGCCAGCTGCTTACTTTGTCAATTTGGTGAGCTTCTAAAAACAGTTGGTACATAATTACCGCCGGCAGTACGCCAAAGCTCACCATATCAGCCAGCGAGTCCAGATCTTTGCCTATGCCGGAAAATGATTTCAATACCCTTGATGCAAGGCCGTCAAAAAAATCAAAAATAGCCGAAAGAAAAATGGCGTATGCGGCGCCGATAAGCTCGCCCTTAAAAGCTAAAACAATACCTACGCAGCCGCTAAACAGGTTTGCGCAGGTAATTGCATTTGGCACATGTTTTTTTACACGGTTCTTCATTTTGCCATGAAGCTATTTTTATTTCGGATTTCGGATGTTCGATTTCGGATTTTTTATTTTGAATTTAAACGTATTCTTTGGTTATACATTATTTAAATCCGAAATAGAAAATCCGAAATCCGAAATTATCACGAATTCATCGATATCAAAAATTCTTCGTTGGTTTTGGTGCCTCTTATCTGGGATTGTAAAAATTCCATTGCTTCCTGCGAGTTCATGTCGGCCAGGTGATTACGCAATATCCAAATACGCTGCAGGGTGTCGCGGTCAAGCAACAGGTCGTCGCGGCGGGTACTCGAAGCGGTGATATCAATAGCAGGGAATATACGTTTATTGGAAAGCTTGCGATCAAGCTGCAGCTCCATATTGCCGGTACCCTTAAACTCTTCAAAGATCACTTCATCCATTTTAGAGCCTGTCTCGGTAAGGGCTGTCGCGATGATAGTCAGCGAGCCGCCGTCTTCGATATTACGTGCCGCGCCAAAAAATCTTTTTGGTTTGTGCAAAGCGTTGGCATCAACACCGCCCGATAATATTTTGCCGGATGCCGGGGCAACCGTATTGTAGGCGCGCGCCAAACGGGTTATCGAGTCGAGCAGGATTACCACGTCATGGCCGCACTCAACCATGCGTTTTGCTTTTTCCAACACAATATTGGCAATCTTTACGTGGCGCTCAGCCGGTTCATCAAATGTTGATGACACCACTTCGGCACGTACGCTGCGCGCCATATCGGTAACTTCTTCCGGGCGTTCGTCAATCAGCAGGATGATCAGGTATACTTCCGGATGGTTTTTGGCAATTGCGTTGGCAACGTCCTTCAATAACATTGTTTTACCTGTTTTTGGCTGTGCCACGATCAAACCGCGCTGACCTTTACCGATAGGTGAAAACAGGTCCATGATACGGGTGGAGTAATTACCCGGATCGGTAAACAAGGACAATTTTTCGGATGGGAAAAGCGGGGTTAAGTGGTCGAATGGTACGCGATCACGCACTTCAGCCGGAACACGTCCGTTTATTGCCTCAACACGCACCAGCGGGAAGTATTTTTCGCCCTCTTTTGGGGGACGGATGCTACCGCGTACGGTGTCGCCGGTTTTCAAACCAAATAGCTTGATCTGCGATTGCGATACATAAATATCGTCGGGCGAGGTTAAATAGTTGTAATCTGACGAACGTAAAAAGCCATAACCATCAGGCATAATTTCCAGTACACCTTCGTTTACAATTACATTGTCGAAATCAAGGTTAATCGCCGGTTCCTGTGCTTTTTGAGAGGCGGTTTGGCTGCTGGCCCTCCGGTCGAACTTTTGCGCACGCTCTTCGTTGATCATTTCATCACTCTTAATGTTGCTTTCGTCATCTGCAAAAACATCATTATCATTTTGAGCGACAGGCTGTTCATTTTCGTCGTCCTCTGTTGAAACCTCATCATCGGGCTCGTCAAACAAGTTAGTATCGTCCAACGGAACCTCAACCCTGGGTTTGGTTACGCTTTTAACCGTGCGGATCCTTTTTCTGACTTTTTCGGTACCCTCTGCAGCCGCAGCGCCTTTTGGCGTGTATATGGTATTGACCGTATTTTGTTGGGTGCGGGCAGCTTCAATAAGCCGCTCCTGCGCCACAATACGCTCTATCAGTTGTGCTTTTCTCAGTTCTTCGGCCTCGGCGATGCCTAAATTAAGGGCAATATCGCGCAACTCGGAAACGAGTTTGTCGTTCAATTCGTTTGTATCAAACATATTAAGAAGTATAGTTCAAGGAAAAATTTTATTTAGAATATTCTTTTGTGATCGTATTTATCTTCACTGGTGTTAAGGGCGAAATCGTCTTCAATGACTAACCCTGGGTATAATCCGGGTCTCTGTTAATTTAGCAAATCATGCATTTGTACATGGAGATGTTTAATATGAAAGAAATTTGTTTTGCAACCTGTTTATGCAATATCTAAACCCACGTAACTAATTGATAAAATAACCTGGAGTTTTAAATTGTTTCTTTAGTGCAAGAAAAATTCAACGGAAAACAGTGCAATGGTACTCAATTTATTTTGAAAATTAAAATTATTAAAAAAAATATCCTTTTACCGCAACAGTTGATTTAATTTTTAGTTTTTTTGCGGGACTAATAAATATCTGCTTAAATGATCTCCCGCCAGCAGCTGATCGATCAGATCAAACTCAAAAAATCGTTTTTATGTGTTGGGCTCGACCCGGATATGGCGAAGATACCCCGGTTTTTACTGGAATATCCCGACCCAATATTTGAGTTTAACAAGCGAATAATTGATGCCACCCGCGATCTGTGCATTGCTTATAAGCCCAATTCCGCCTTTTACGAAGCACTGGGAATTAAAGGACTTGAGAGCCTGGCTGCTACCTGGAAATATTTGCCGAAGGATTGCCTGAACATTATCGATGCAAAACGGGGGGATATCGGCAATACTTCTGATATGTATGCAAAAGCTTTTTTTGATGAAGCTGCATCGGGGCTGGGCTTTGACGCTGTAACCGTCGCGCCTTATATGGGGCACGATTCGGTATTACCCTACCTGAATTATCCGGGGAAATGGGTGATCATCCTGGCGCTGACTTCGTCAGCAGGCAGCAAGGATTTTCAATACCTCACCACGGAAAACGGACTTTTGTTTGAAGCCGTGATCAAAACGGCAGTGACGTGGGCCGGCCCTGATCGCTTGATGTTTGTCGTCGGCGCAACCAAAGGTTCAGAATTTACCGATATCCGCAAGTACGCACCTGACAACTTCCTGCTGGTGCCGGGTGTAGGCGCCCAGGGTGGCAGCCTCGAAGAGGTTTGCAAATATGGTATGACCAAGGATTGCGGCCTGATCGTTAATTCTTCCCGTTCCATAATTTATGCATCAACCGGCGAAGATTTTGCTGATGCGGCCCGCGCTGAAGCGTTGAAGATTCAGCTGCAGATGAAAGAGGAGCTGGAAAAGGCTGGGATAATTTGATAGCAGTTAAAAACATTAAATGGAAACCCGCAGCAAAATATTGTAGCGCTACGGTGTATATAGGCAGCTACCGCATCAAACTGTTGCGTTCGCAACAAGTGAAACAGTATGCAACAAAGTGAAACAGCGCTGATTATTAACCATTTAACTACTGACAATATTTTGTCGGTGACAAAATTATGTCACCATTTCAGGCGGTTATCCGACAATTCAAAAACTGAAAATTTACGCTTTCTCATATAACTGGTTCTGCAAAGCGCTTTTCTGTAAGTTAAATAGATCCGGGTTTTGGTCTTTTCTTTTTTGGTTTATCTTCGTCAATACACCCTCCAGCAAAGGCAGTGTTTCATTTAGATTTTTTGTTTTTATCAGGAAATTCCAAACTGGCTCAAATTTTTTCCATCCGCCCGCATAACAAAAGTGCTTCAGTTTATGGGCATTCGATGGATGCCGCATACTGCCATTAAATATGTTGCTCCAACTATAAAATTCTTTATAGGCCCACCAATAACCGTCCTCCAGTTCGCGGGCTGTCAGGCCGATGGTTTTATAAACAACTTTGCGCGTATCGTACAAGTCCCAGTTTTTGGTAAGGATACGACCCTGGCTTTCCATATTATTGAACAGTTCCGTACTCGGATATGGTGTTAATACATGATAGGTGGAAGTAGTTATTGCGTTTTGCACACCCCAGTCGACGGTTCTTTTAAAAACATCTTTATCGTCGTCGTCCAGGCCAAATACAAAGCTGCCATTAATCATAACGCCAAGGTCATGCAACCTATTTACTGCTTTTGAATAGTCCTTTTCAAGGTTTTGTTTTTTGTTGCTTTGCTTCAGGTTTTGCGGCGAAAAGGTTTCAAAACCGACAAATAAGCTTCTCAAGCCCGCTTCTGCCGCTTTCTCCACCAGGTTACCCCGTAGGATTGAATCGACTGTCGCCGCTCCCTGGAAAACCCGATTCATTCCTTTCATACCATCAAACAGACTGGTAGCGAACGTTGCGTTTCCAAGGAGATGGTCATCCAAAAAATATAGATGCCGGCCCGGTAACCTGTCAATCTCCGCAAGGGCATCATCAACCTGCTGGGTGTAAAAGGTCTTTCCACCTTCAAAAAAAGCATCTTTATAGCAAAAGCTGCAATGATGCGGGCAGCCCCTTGTAACCACAATTGAGTTGGGCACAAGGTATAGACTCCGCTTGATCAGGTCCCGTCTTATTGGAGGGATTTTTTCAAGTGTACGGATTGACGAACGATACATCTTTTGCGGATGGCCGTTCCTGAAATCGCTCAGAAACTTTGGAAAAGTATCCTCTCCCGGCCCGGTAAAGATCGTGTCGGCATGTGGCATGGCTTCAAAAGGTAGCGAGGTTACATGTAGTCCGCCTAAAATTACATAGGCACCCTTTGCCCGGTAATGGTCGGCAATTGCATAAGCGCGGTATGCATTTGTAATATAAACCTGTATGACTACGAGGTCGGGATCATCGTCCAGTTTGAGTTTTTCAACATGCTGATCCTGTAAATCTATTTCGTCACCCGGCAAAAGATACGCAGCCAGGGTAGCCAGGCCCAGCGGTGGAAATAATGAATACTTAATTGGCCGCCAAAACGGACTTTCAGCTTCTGTTAAGGCGGGAAGGATCATTTTTACTTTCATTGTCAATTTTATTAAAAAGTACTTTGTAAAACAAAGTAAATTAAAATAATTTTATAATGCAACATTTTCAGCGAAAACGTCCGGATTATTTTAATGCTGAAAAATGATTATAATTATTACGAAAACACCACTTTCCTTTCGGGAAAGCGTGTGGCATACCCGGCTACCATGGCCCGGATATAATCATTGCCGGGATAGGGGGTAAGGTGATTTTTTAGTTGCTGCAGGTTATCTACATCAAAGTAGTGCGATATATAACCCATTCCATAAAATTTACCTTTTTCAATCAGCAGGCAGCTGTGCTCTTCGTCGGTACGCCCGGCATCCCGGATGGCGAAGGTGGGCAGCGCTTCGTTTAGTTCATCGATAGCTGCCATTACCTTTTTGTTGTAAACCTCGGGTGTCTCAATGCCTTCGCAGGCGCAATTGACGCCATTGATACCGGTGCATTGCTGGGTATTATTCTGTATGAAACATAGTTTAGGGCAAAGTTCATAACCCTCAATCAGTCGCAGTAATATGCTGCGCCCCTCGAACAGGGTGTTGCAGCTGTAAATAGAGCCGGTCATCTTTCGGTGTTTATCAACGGCCAGCCTCAGGTATCCGCGCTGGTCCTCAAAGGCGTAAAGGCTATAGGCCTGTTCAAAGCGCTTTAACGATCGGTTGTATTTTGGCCAAAGGCGCTTGATCTCCACGGCTTCCATCACAAATGCGATCAACTCGGTGCCGCAAAGCTGGTGGCTGATATGGTGAATATTCCGCAAAAACTCTTGCCGCTGCGGCCCGGGATTGTTTCCTGTAAAATGGCTGCAAACGCGTTTTTTAATATTTTTGGCTTTACCGACATAGATCACCTTCCCTTTTTGATCGTGGAAATAGTAGACCCCCGGCGACATGGGCAGCGCCTCCACATCCTGTTTAGGCAGGTTAGCCGGCAAAACTTGTTCTTTTGAGTTTTGCTTCAGGGCCTTTTGAATGTGATCGTCTTTATCGCTCTGCAAAAGCAGCGAGAATAATTTCGATGTTGCTTCGGCATCGCCCGCTGCACGGTGGCGGTTCCCGTTTTCAATCCCTAAATGCCGGCATAATTTGCCCAGGCTGTAGGAGGGAAGTCCGGGTAGTATTTTGCGCCCGAGCCTTACGGTACATAGCTTGTTGCAATGCAGCTCATAGCCGGCGGCGGCTAAATGGTAACGAACAAATGAGTGATCGAAGTTTACATTGTGGGCGACGAAGATTTTATTGTTCAGCAGGTGAAAAACATCGTGCGCAACATCTTCAAAAGGCGGGGCATCCTGCACCATATCGTTGGTGATGCCGGTGAGGGCGCTGATGTAAATGGGAATTTCCCTTTTGGGGTTAACCAGGGTAGAATAGCGCTCAACTACTTTCTTACCGTTGTGGATGCATATGGCTATCTCGGTAATGCCATTTGCGCTGGCATGCCCCCCGGTAGTCTCAATATCCACAATGGCATACATCGGTGTAAATGTATATATTTTTTTGCTAATTATTTTAGTGGAAAGTTGAAAATTTGCTCATAGTTCATCCCGCACGTGCGGGATAGTTCATAGTAGAAAAGTTCATGGTGGAAAGGATTGGAGGAACAAAAAAGCCGAAACCATTATCTGATTTCGGCTTTCGAATATTTAGTTTTATCGACTTAGCTCCTGCTATGAACCATGAACCAAACTACTTCTTCTTACCCTGCGGCAGCTGCTGTTGTTGTTTTTGGCGCATTATTTCTTCCATCTTTGCCTGGAAACCGCTGGCCTTCTTTTTTACGTCGGGTTTCTTTTTGTTTTCCTGTATCTGCTCGTGTATTTTTTTGTCGTCAACCATCAAACGGATGATGTATTGCTGGGTGAAGGTGAGCATATTGGCCAGGAAATAATAGTAGTTTAAACCTGAAGGGTAGCTGTTTAGTGCGCCGAGGAAGATTATGGGTGTAATATACCCGATATATTTCATCTGGCCGGTTGCACCCGATATCTGGTTGTTAAAGTAGGTGTATATCAGTGTCGACGCCGTCATAAACAAACACATCACGCTAAGGTGTGTCCACCCAAGGATCGGCAGGGCATGGAAGGTAATAACCGTGTCGTAAGTAGACAGGTCATGCATCCACAAGAAGCTTTGCCCCCTCAATTCAAATAAACTCGGGAAGAATCGGAAAAAGGCAAACACAATAGGCATTTGTATCAGTAGCGGCAAACACCCGCCTAATGGGTTTACGCCTGCTTTTTTATACAGCTTCATGTATTCCTGCTGTAATAACGCTGCGTTATCGTCCCCGACTTTCGCCTTAATTTCATCCATTTCGGGTTTTAAAACCCGCATTTTGGCCATAGAAAGATATGACTTATAAGTAAGCGGCGACAAAACCAACTTTAATATCAATGTTAACCCTAATATGATCAAACCATAATTGGACGTAAACTGAACAAGGAAATTAAACACCGGCAGCACCGCAAACCGGTTGATCAGCGCGAATGGCGCCCAGCCCATGTATATCTGCTTTTGAAGATCGTGGCCCTGTGCTTTTAAAATATCGTACTTATTGGGGCCAAAGTAAAATAATAGCGGGAAAGTACCATCGCCATTGCGGGTAAGGTTGAGGCTGGCGCCCATTTGCTTGCTGTGCAGGCTGTCTGCGGCATCGGTGTTAACTGTAATATGCGACTTATCAAAGCCTTTATCAGCGATGATCACCCCCGAAAAAAAGTGTGCCTGGAACGATATCCATTGCAGTTTTTTGTCGGCGACAGTTGTGGAGTCATCCTTATTGGAGCTTAGGTAATCAATCGAGCCCTCATTGTTGATGTCGTATATGGTGGTATAACGTCTTTCCTGCTCAATATCCATCTCCTGTTTACGCATGCTGGCGCTCCAGTTGATATTGAGCGAATTGTTGTTGGCGATAACCTGGTCAAGTCCCACCGGCTTTATAGTTAAACCAACTTTAAATCCGGTGCCTTTTAACGAGTAGATATAGTCGATATATTGCGTCGGGCTGTAGCTCAGACGCATAGTAACCGAACCGGAATCCTTTGCGGCTACCTGCAGTTGATCGGCGCTGGGCGTAAAGTATAGGTTATCGGTTTTGATGCTATTGCTGCCTGCATTAAAATCCAGGCCAAAATGACTCTTTTCGCCATCAAATAGCACCAGCGGCTTATGGTTATAAGTCTTGTAGTTTTTTAGTTCAACTGACGAAACTTTGCCGCCAAGCGTGCTGAGTTTTACAATAATATCGGCGTTTTCCAGGGTAACCATTTTCTCGGTACCAACAGTGCTGGCGCCGAATGGTTGTTTTAACAATGCTGAGTCAACCTTCGTGCTTGCTGCAGCTTTTGCGGAATCAGGGGTTTTTGCAACTATCGCATTTTTTTTTGCTATGAGTCCTTTTTTAACGGAATCGGCATGCATCCGTATGGCCTCTTTCTTTAGTTCGGTATCGCTGGGCTTCCATAAAAAAACAGAAACCCCCATTATGATCATGATCAGGAATAACCCTGTGAATGTATTCTTATCCATTTGTGTGTGTCGTACGTAACTTATTTCTTACGGGCAAAAGCCAGCGAAGCGGCGACAAAGTTAATAAAAAGTGGGTGCGGATTTGCAACAGTTGATTTTAATTCGGGATGAAATTGCGTGCCTATGAAAAACGGGTGGTTTTTTAGCTCTACGATCTCGACAAGGTTATTTTCCGGGTTAAAGCCGGTTGGTACCAGGCCGGCATGTTCGTATTGTTTAAGATAGTCGTTATTAAACTCGTAACGATGCCTGTGGCGCTCGGAAATATGGCTCTTACCATAGTAATTGGCCACTTTACTCGATTTTTTAACATCGCAGGCGTAGGCCCCAAGGCGCATGGTGCCGCCTTTTGCGATGATCTTTTTCTGCTCTTCCATCATGCTGATCACGGGGAAGGGCGTTGCCGGGTTCATCTCCGTGCTGCTGGCTTCGGTCATTCCGAGTACATGGCGTGCAAATTCAACAACGGCGCATTGCATGCCCAGGCAGATACCAAAAAACGGAATATTGTTTTCGCGCACGTAGCGTATCGCCTCTATTTTTCCTTCAAAACCACGTTCGCCAAAGCCGGGGGCCACCAAAACGCCATGCAGGCCTTTCAGGCGCTCAACCGCATTGCCGGGAGTAAGTGTTTCAGACGGGATGTATTCAACCTTTACCTTGCACTCGTTTTTGGCGCCGGCATGGATAAACGACTCGCTGATGGATTTATAAGCATCAGGCAGCTCAACGTACTTACCCACCAGGCCGATCCTCACTTCAGACGTTGGGTTTTTCAGGCGGCCTAAAAAGTCTTTCCAGCTTTCCAGGTCCGGTTCGTTTTTGTGCGACAGCTTTAATTTGGTAAGTACGGTGCGGTCCAGTTGCTCTTTCAGCATCAGCAACGGCACATCGTATATGGTGGATGCGTCTATCGATTCGATAACCGCATTTACGTTTACATTGCAAAACAAGGCTATCTTTTTGCGGATGTCCATCGTCAGGTGATGCTCGGTACGGCAAACCAGGATGTCCGGCTGTATACCATACTCCAATAACATCTTAACCGAGTGCTGCGTGGGTTTGGTTTTCAATTCGCCGGCGGCTGCCAAAAATGGGATCAGCGTCAAATGTATAACCAATGAATTCCCCGAGCCGATCTCCCACCTGAACTGCCTCACCGCTTCAATATAAGGCAGCGATTCGATGTCGCCCACCGTGCCGCCCAATTCGGTTATCACAATATCGTAGTCGCCGCTTTCGCCAAGTATCCGGATGTTTCGTTTAATCTCATCGGTAATGTGCGGCACTACCTGCACCGTTTTGCCCAAAAAATCCCCCTGTCGCTCCCGGTTGATCACATTTTGATAAATGCGGCCGGTTGTAATGTTATTGGCCCGCGACGTAGGGGTATTTAAAAAACGCTCGTAATGGCCCAGGTCAAGGTCGGTTTCGGCGCCGTCTTCGGTAACATAGCATTCACCGTGCTCGTAAGGGTTTAATGTTCCCGGGTCGATGTTGATATAAGGGTCGAACTTCTGGATGGTTACGCGGTAACCGCGCGCCTGGAGGAGTTTGGCAAGGGATGCAGATATAATACCTTTCCCTAACGACGAAGTAACGCCGCCCGTAACAAATATATACTTAGTCATGATTTTTGTTTGTGTACGGGATACAAAAGTACGAAAATTTCAGGGTTTTCCTGAGATGTTGATAAAAACGCAAAATATTATGGCGAACTGGGGGCCAATTCAATTTTGGAAAGCCTGAAACAAAGTATCTTAACTTATTTACTGCCGTTATACATTTCAACCAGTTTTTTAAGTTCACCAAAACTGATATGGCCTTCTGCCTGGTAGCGGTTATAAACGTCCTTGTTATCCTGTATAAATGGGACGAATTTAGCATCAAGCAGTTCCTTGTTTTTGCCGCGCGAAATATCATCGTCCATTACCACTTCTGCGGTATCCGTGGTTTTTGCCACGAAATCCTGGGTTTTTGTAGGGGGGACGTGTGAGGTAGACATCGGGTCTATATGGGCGTAAGTGAGCGAGCCATCGTAATAAGTAAGCTTGCCACTCATTTCATATAAATTTAATTTACCTGTTACCAATACATCAACAAAACATGGAATTCGTGAACTGGTTATATAAACCCTCCTGACCCACATTTTTTTGTTTTCTGAATAAAATTCGCGCACATTACCCAACTCTATTTTAATGGGATCGCCCTTATCTGTTTTGTATTTGATTACCCCCATCCACCCCCGCGACAGTTTGCAGTGTATGGTATCGTGTTTGTCGGTGATGACGATGTCCTGGCTGTGGGATTTCAGCGACACAGCTGATAACGAGATAACGCTTAAAAGGATGGTCTTTTTAATGAAAGTGGTCATAACTGATTAATAATTGATTAATAAATATATCCGCAGGGGCGAGGGGTAATTATTTGCTTTTGACTGTGGCGGATTTGTCCGCATTGTAAGTGCTAATGTAGTGGCGCAATGTTTTTAAATCAAAATTCTGGTCTTCCTTAAATTTTTCAGCCAATGCCGGATCGTCAGAAAAAAGATCGTAAAGATATTCCCGGCGTGTTTTCCTGCTGCCGCCGCCGGTAATAAGTGTGTTTGATTTTATTTGCTTCAGTAATCCGTCGTTTTTGTTGATATAGTAATAAACGGAGGTACCGCCTCCCGACCACATCCCATTCATATACATTGCCGACGCTGTAACGTCTTCTTCGTAAAGTTTGATTGCACCATTTTCAAGCCGTTTCAGGTACTCCAGGTCTGTAGAAGCAGTATCGGTAACCAACGCGACATAAACGGTAGTGTCATACGCCGAATAATACTCTTTAACCGCGTCAATCGACGGCTTTTTGAATTTTTCGGTTGAATTGACGGGTCTGTACTTTAACTGACCTAAAGTCGGTTTTTTGAATTCGCATTTTACGGTATCGCCGGTATTGTTTACAATGTATCCGGTGAATAATTTATCAGGATCATTTTTGGCTGCCGGAAATCGTCCCTGGCAAAATGCGCTTTCGCAAGGCATTAATAAACTAAACAAAGTGATAAACAGAATTGGGCGGAATTTCATTTTAACGGTTTTGATGGCCTAATGTAACTTTATTGTTTCAATTTTTCCAAATCTTCCGGCGTATCCACTGCATAAGTTTCCAACTCTGTTTCCGCCACTTTTATACGGTATCCAATCTCAATCCATCGTAATTGCTCCAGGCTTTCAGCTTTTTCCAGCGATGATACAGGCAATTTGGTTATCTGCTGCAAAATATCAGCCCGGTAACCATAAATGCCGATATGTTTAAAATAAGTAAAATGGTTTAGCCAATTTTCCGGTTCCTGCCCCCGAATATGCGGCAGTGGCGAGCGGGAGAAATAAACCGCTTCGGATAGTTTATTGATCACCACTTTAGGCGAGTTGACGTTGAACAACTCTTCGTTAGTTTGGATTTTCTTGACCAGCGTGGCAATTTGTGTGCCTGCATCGTTAAAACAAAAAACGAGTTTGCTGATCTGTTCAGGGTCGATAAAAGGTTCGTCGCCCTGGATATTGATAATTACATCGTATTGTGGATGCTGCAGGGCTACTTCAGCACAGCGGTCGGTACCGCTTTGATGGAGCGGTGAAGTAATGATGGCCGATCCGCCAAAATCATGCACATGCTTATAAATGCGTTCGTCATCTGTAGCTACGATGACTTCGGCTAAATGAATACACTTTTTGCTTTGTTCATAAACCCGCTGGATCATGCTTTTCCCGGCAATATCCACAAGCGGTTTCCCTGGAAAACGGGTGGAAGCATAGCGGGCCGGGATGATGCCGAGGATGTTCATGTTAGTTGTAAAAGTTGTAAGGGTTATAATAAGTTGTAAAAGTTAGTGGATGTTAACAGATATTCAACCATTACAACTTGTTACAACCACTACAACTCATTCTAACTTAATCTAAAATAATCCGTGGATTTCCCTTTCAATCATCTGCACAATCGTAGCCAAATCTTCGGTTTTATTGGCGAAGTCGAGGTTGTCCTTATCCAGTACCAGCAGTTTACCCAATTTATAGCCGTTTATCCATTTCTGGTATTTATCGTTCAACTTGGACAGGTAATCCAGGCGGATGCCGGATTCGTATTCGCGGCCGCGGCGCTGGATATTATTGACCAATGTAGGTACCGATGCCTTCAGGTAGATCAGCAGGTCGGGTGGTTTTATAAATTCGGTGATATTATCAAAAATGGCCTGGTAATTCTGGTAATCGCGGGTGGTCATCAGGCCCATATCGTGCAGGTTCTCGGCAAAAATATAGGCGTCTTCATAAATGGTCCTGTCCTGGATGATGTTGTGGCCGCCTTTTTGAATGTCGATGATCTGCCGGTAACGGGTGTTTAAAAAGTATATCTGCAGGTTAAAGCTCCAGCGTTTCATGTCGCTGTAAAAATCTTCCAGGTACGGATTATTGTCAACAGCTTCAAATAAAGGGTCCCAGCCGTAATTTTTGGCCAGTAATTCAGTCAGGGTGGTTTTCCCGGCGCCTATGTTTCCTACAATTGCGATGTGCATTTCTTAGTTCATGGTTAATAGTTTGTTGTTCATGGTTCATAGTTCATGGTTCATAGCAGAAGATATGGGTCAGCGCTAACGATACATGCCTATCAGGCATTGCAACAAAACTCCGCCTAATATACACCATGAACTATGAACTATCAACTATGAACTAACTAAAAATTCCTGAAACCAATGATCTCTCTCACTTCCTTAATTGTCCTGGCTGCGCTTTCGCGGGCCTTAATGGCCCCGTGACGGGCAACCTGGCGCAGGTAGGAGGGGTCGGTGGAAATATCCTTTATACGGTCGCGAATAGGGGATGTGGCCACTATAATATCTTCACCAAGCTGCTTTTTTAGGTCGCCATAGCGTATCTGGCAGCTGTTGTACAGATCGTCGAAATGTTTGTAAGTGTCCGGCGCCGATACCACCTTCATCAGGTCGAACAGGTTTTGTATCTCATCCGGTTTTTCCTGGTTTTCTGTGGTCGGGCCGCTGTCTGTTACCGCCTTCATTACTTTTTTGCGGATCACTTCGGGCGAATCGGATAAATAAACGGCATTGCCCTCACCTTCCGATTTGCCCATTTTGCCTTTGCCATCCAGACCGGGTATTTTCACCAGGTTCTCACTGAAATTGAATGCGTAGGGCTCGGGGAAATATTCGGTATTATAAAGCCGGTTGAAACGGTTAGCAAACGTCCGCGACATTTCCAGGTGCTGCTCCTGGTCTTTGCCCACGGGCACCTTTACAGCTTTATGGATGATAATATCCGCGGCCATCAAAACCGGGTAGGTAAGTAAGCCTGCGTTGACGTTATCGGGCTGTGTGCGCACCTTGTCCTTAAAGGAGGTGCTGCGTTCCAACTCGCCGAGGTATGCGTTCATATTCAGATAAAGGTACAATTCAGCAACTTCAGGGACGTCCGATTGAACATAAATAGTCGATTTTTCAGGATCAATGCCCGCGGCCAGGTATTCAATTAATACTTGTTTCACATTTCCGTGCAGGTCGGCAGGGGTGGGGTGGGTGGTTAATGAATGAAGATCGGCAATAAAAAAGTAGCAGTTATATTCATGCTGCATTTTTACGAAGTTTTGTATTGCCCCGTAATAATTTCCCAAATGTAGGTTCCCGGTTGAACGGATACCACTAACAACAGTTTCCATGGGGCGAAAGTAAGTAATTTTTATATTTTTGGTGAAAACGGAAGTGTTCATATTCGCTCTTGCAAAGCGATGGGTTTTAAACCAAGGTGTTCAATACATGAAAAATAACAGTTTTACCCTCTTTCCGCCGAAGGCGAAGAGAGGGTCGACCAGCGAAGCGTAGTTGGGGTGAGTCAACCCGGCGGACATTAGCGCCTCCCGATAGCTATCGGGAGCATTAACGGTAATGTCCGTCGGGATCTACTCACCCCACCATCGCTTTGCTCGGTGACCCTCTCTTCGGCTTCGCCGGAAAGAGGGTAGCTGCAGCTATTTTTAGTGTTTCAAACACGCAAGGTTTCCGACCCATCGCTATGGGAGGATAGATTAAATGCACTTCCCATTAACAGTCCCCTATGACCATAAAGCTATTTTTCAAAAAGTTGCATTGCTATCTCGCCATGTTCAATATGGCTTTTTTCTTTTTCCTGCTCTATCCGGCTTTGTATTATTTTTCAAGGAAACCGCAACGCTATTGGGGCATGGTAAAGCTGCGCCGGTGGTGGGCGCGCCTTAGTACCGGGTTTGCCGGCATTTTTTTTAGTTATGAATTTGAGGAGCCTGTTGACTGGAGCAAAACTTACATGATATGCCCTTATCACAGCTCAAACCTCGATACCGCGATGATCAGCATCCTGGTAAAAACTAACAGGCTGTGTATTATGGGAAAAGAAGAGCTTACACGCAATGCGCTCACGGGTATCTATTTCCGTACGGTTGACCTGCCGGTTGACCGCAGCAGTAAGATGGCGTCGTTCAGGGCTTTCAAAGCGGCAGGGGAGCGGCTAAAAAATGGCATCAGTATGATCATGTTCCCCGAAGGTGGTATCGAAAACGACTATCCTCCCCAATTACAGGAGTTTAAAAACGGGCCATTCCGGCTGGCAATCGAGCAACAGGTGCCCGTGCTGGCGGTAACTTCACTAAATACCTGGAAGATTTTGTGGGACGATGGCCTGAAATATGGTTCGCGGCCGGGCATTTGCAAAATCTTTGTACACAAGCCAATTGAAACCAAGGGCCTGACTGTTGATGATGCCGATCGGATTAGGGATGAGGTTTTTAATGTCATTAACAGCAAACTTTCTGAGAAAAACTAATGTAAACCTAATCCGGCTTGTTTACTGCCATTATCTTTTTCGTTATTTTTGGGCCGCCATGAAGCTTTTGTTACGAAAGATACATACGCAGCTCTACCGGTTCAGCGTTGCTTTTTTCTATATGTTGGTTTGGCCGGTGCGTTATTACCTCAAACAGAAACCGGAGCGTTTTAAATACATTAACGGGGTGCGCAGGTTCATCATTCGCTGCAGTACCTTTATTTCGGGTATAACTTTTAAAACTAGCTACGAAGTGCCGATCGACTGGAGCCGCACGTACATTATTGTCGGTAACCACACCTCAAACCTGGATATCTCCGCCATTAACTTGTCGGCAAAAAACAACCATGTTTTTATTGGAAAAGAAGAGCTGAAGAAAAACCTTGTGCTGGGTTACTTTTTCCGAACGATAGACCTGACCGTGAACCGGGAAAGTAAAATATCTTCCTTCAGGGTTTTCAAGCACGCCGCCGAAAAGCTGAAGCAGGGGATCAGTGTTGTGATGTTCCCGGAGGCGACCATCCCACTGGTATACCCGCCTACGCTTAGCGAATTTAAAAACGGCGCCTTCCGCCTCGCTATCGAGCTGAAAATTCCGATACTGCCCGTTACGTCGGTTGATACCTGGAAGGTTTATTGGAATACCGGCAGCCAATATGGGAGCAGGCCGGGCATTTGTCATATATTTGTGCACAAACCCCTTGAAACAGCGCACTTGACCATGGATGATGCCGATACGCTGCGCGACGAGGTTTATGAAACGATAAAAAAGAAACTTGGAATAGCATGATCATCGACCAGGATACCGTTGAAAAGATAGCCCACCTTGCCCGCCTTGAACTTACCGGCGACGAAAAGCAAACCATGATAAAGGATATGAACAAGATCCTTGACTTTATGGACAAGCTGAACGAAATTGACACTACCGGGGTTGAGCCGCTGGTTTACATGACCAATGAGGTGAATTCGCTGCGTGAGGATGTCATAAAACAGGAGATTAGCCACGAGGAGGCGCTGTTAAACGCACCGAAGCAGGATGGCGAATATTTCCTGGTAGCGAAGGTAATCGGTTAGGTGATCCGCCGTCGCTGAAGCTATGGCGGACGAGGAAGGTGAGTCAATGTCGTTTACTTAAGGAAACCCTGAGATTGAGCCCCCTCTAAATCTCCCCCGGCAGGGGAGACTTTAGCTTCGGTTACGGCGCTTTTTTTAAGTCCTCCCAACCGGGGAGGATTTAGGAGGGGCTAAAACCGAGGGTTGAACGCACAGATTTTTTTTTTCCGGACTTAAAAAAACAACTCCCCTGTAACAAAACCTATCATCCTACAGTCAAACCAACAAAAATATGGCTCCATTAATTATACTTAACGATATCGGCAGAAAATACGTCATTGGTACTGAGATCATACACGCCCTCAAATCCGTGTCGTTAACCATAAATAAAGGTGAATTTGTTGCTTTGATGGGCCCTTCGGGCTCGGGTAAATCCACGCTGATGAATATTTTGGGCTGCCTGGATACGCCCACAAAGGGAGAATACATCCTGAATGGCATTAATGTGAGCCACATGACAGACAACGACCTGGCCGATGTGCGCAACAAGGAGATCGGCTTCGTGTTTCAAACGTTTAACCTGCTGCCGCGTAATACCGCCCTTGATAACGTAGCACTGCCATTGATATACGCAGGGGTGAACAGAGAGCAACGTCGCGAGCGGGCTAAACAAAACCTGACCAATGTTGGCCTGGGCAACCGGATGGACCACAAGCCCAATGAACTATCGGGCGGGCAACGCCAGCGTGTGGCTGTGGCCAGGGCGCTGGTAAATAACCCCTCGATTATCCTGGCGGATGAGCCAACAGGTAACCTTGACACTAAAACCTCCATCGAAATTATGGGCCTGATCGAGGATATCCACGCGCGCGGCAATACCATTATACTGGTAACCCACGAAGAAGATATAGCCCAGCATGCCCACCGGATTGTGCGTATGCGCGACGGTTTGATAGAAAACGATTACCCGAACCCCAGCATTCAAAGGGTTGACAGAAGCAAAATACTGGCCGAGTAAACGCAGATGTTTCAGTTGGCAAGCTGAATGGCAGTGCTTTAACTCACGATATCAAATGACAAGGAGACCCGTTAGCAAACCGCCGCGATCTTGCTAGCAATTTTCGCTGAATAAATCGCCGTATCGGGATTTAGCCAGTCGTTATTTCCAATAATTAAGTCATCACCAACCATTTCAATTACAAGGTCGCGCAGATCGATATCCATAAGCGCGTTGCGAAAGTTCCAGTTGATACAATTCGTCGCTTTTTCAGGATCGTTGGCCACTACATAAAATTTATGACTGAAGGCTTTATCGTCTTCAAAATCGAGTTCAAGGGGATGAACTATGCTTAATACCCTGTCAGTAAAAGTTTCCTTGCGAATCAGTGCCCGCCCAAAATCTTTCTTTTGATTTACCAGCGCCCAAACCTGGTATTTGTAATAATCAAGACGCTCACCGGTATGATAAGAGGAATTAGGCGGATAATAGTGACGAATTTTTACAAAAACTACATAGCAATTATTTGCGCAGTTGTCTATTTGAAGCACGCCACCTACAGTCACTTCTGATTGCCGATCTGTATTCTCGTAGAATTTTATTGAATCAAACTGATTGACGTCGATGTTAAAGTCATCGGGTACTTTGACAGCAAATTTATCCTTTAGTGCTTTATAAACGGCTTCCAGGCTATCCACTTCGGATGCGGCGAGGCCAACAAGATCAAACGGTAAATTATCCATGATAAAGGTTTATAAGGTTTTTAGTGTATCATTCAGCATAACTTGCACAACCGTTCGGCAAACTCTGCCAGGTGAACCGCTGTGCCCGGCAGCATTGGCCCCTGGATGCCGGCTATTAAGGTATGTCCCAATATCTCAATAATAAAATGATCGTGCCGCAAATCCATCACCGCATTTCTGAAATTGCGGTCAATGCCCCGAAGGGCCTTATTGCGATCATTCACCAATACAAAAAAAGTGTCGCTGAAGGCTTTGTCGTCTTCAAAATCCAGTTCAACCGGGTGCACTAATTCTATCAGTTTGTCAGTGAGTGTTTCACGCCTGATCAAAACCCGGTCAAAGTCGTTTTTAAGATAAGCCACTACCCAGGTTTGGTAATCATCATCCACAGCGGTGTGTCCTTTGCCACCAATGTATTTGTAGGTTTTTTCGATAAATAACACATAGCAATCATTACCGTTGTGCTGCTTAATGGCGTAAGCGCCCAAAACCCGCATACGGTCGCCGTTTTTAAAAACTTCAAATTGATCGAGATGAAAATCGATGTGTCCAATGCTGCAAAGCTCTAACTTGCTTTTGAGTTCGTTGTAGGTGTCGACATACAGATCGATGGTATCTTGTTCAAGTCCATCGGCATTAAAAGGATAGCTTTCCATTGTGAATATTGTTCTCAAATTAAAAAAATTAATTCGATATAAATAAATCCATATGGCCGCATCGGCGAGTTTTGTTGATCAAACGGTCGCAAATCACCCGCTATATTGTCGTATTCACCCACTTCAGGTACCAATCAGCACGTTTAACTTTATTCAAAATTTCAAACCCTTTAATATTTACGATCATGGCTTTATCCTTTACTGTTTCGGCTATTATACCTGCAAGCAAAGAAACTATTTACAATGCCTGGCTGGATAGTAAACAACACGCTGCAATGACTACTACCGCCGATGCTACTGCAGGCGCCAAAGTTGGCGACAGCTTTATGGCCCATGATGGTTATATAACGGGTAAAAACGTTGAATTGGCGCCCAATTCCAAAATAGTTCAAAGCTGGCGGAGTACCGAGTTTTCGCCGGATGAAGCAGATTCGCTTATTGAGGTTACCTTTGAAGACAAGGAAAATGGTACCCTCGTCACCCTCACACATTCAAATTTACCGCCGCACGGTACACAATACGAAAGCGGCTGGAAGGCTTATTATTTTGAGCCGATGAAAGCGTATTTCGGGGAGTAGATGTTGAAATGTTGCAAGGTTGCAAAGTTGAAACGTTGTAAAGTTATTGCTCCCACCATTTAGCTTCTTCGATTTGTTTTGCTTTTTCGGCGGTTTTCGGGTTCATTAAATCCCGGACCGATTGCCATCCGAATTTTAAATATTGGTCGTCAGGTGAGAAATCACCGGCCCCGATATCAAAATGGCCGGAGAACGGGATCCTGAAATCTCCCCAATTACACCTTTTTATGACATTGCCTTTATCTGCGATCCAGCGACCAATAAACTGGTTATTTATGTAGCCGTCAGACGTCTCATCAATATCATCATAATGCACCTTGCCGCTTTTATCGAGGTAAAAGTTTGACTGGAACACTCCCCTAAAGGTTCCTGAATAAGGCTGGGCTTTATTTTCGATAAAATTGTAATTTCCTAAAATAACGTATTGTCCCTTGATGCCTTTATTTTTGTACGTTTCATCCACGCCGTAGGACATAATTTTATATTTCCTGATACCGGAGATCGTAATCGTTCCTGTAAACTCGCAAATATTATTTTTGACCATTGATTTTCCATCAATCAAATAACTGCCCGGAAGGGAACGATTTTTAGTTACTGTGAGAAGTTTTATCCGGATGCGCTGGTAATTATCGCCAATAAATCCATAAATTACAGAATTGTCAGTTTTTGTAAAAAGCGGGGAAAAATCAAAATCACCCGGCGACAAACTGAATGCCCTGGCGGTAAAATCTACGTCCTGTAGTAATCTGTTATTGATATTTTGCGTTAAAGTTTGGCCGAAGGTTAAAAAATAGCTTATTGTAAGCAGAACGGTCAACAACGCATTTTTCATTGTGAAACAGCTGGATAAAGAATATTCGGCCAATAAACAAAAACAAATTAGCATTTCGAAATCGAAACCTGATAATTATCGGGGCCGAAATCAATACGCTTTCATTCCTCCACAGGAGCAGGCACAGTTTAGGTCGCTGGCGCCAAGTTTTTGTAAAAAATACTTGTAGAAACCGATACGGTCAGTCATGCCGGTATTGTTTTCGCCCTTGCCGCACTCAACACTGCCGTTCACGATGTTGATGGTCATGCCGAAGCCAGGCGTGCGGCCAGCGGCTTTATCGGCGGCATTCGGGCGCCATTTGCCTGTCATCACGTCGTGGGCCGACGGTTTATAGGTTTGCGGCGTCATCCAGAAATAAATGGCCGTTTTAAAGGCCGTCACCGCATCACTTTCTACAAGTGAAGGATTATTAAGCAACACGTGCTTATCGCCAAATATACAGTCGGAGGCATAGCCGTAATTGCCATTATAGCTCAACTGCATGGGGCCGCGCCCATAATATTTTTTGCCCGGAACAGGAGGGTATGCATCATTGGGCGCCGTATAGCTTTGTGACGTATCGTTTTCATGCAGGTACATCAGGCCATCATTGTATTGCCCGTCCTGGCCGTGCCGTGTTTCGTGGGCAATCTGCGCAAAAAAGGCGGCTAATTCTTTTTTATTGCTTGCAGCGTCTTTTTCGGCGCAAAAAAGCCCGTAATCGATAAAATAAACGCTGTCGGGTTTCTTTTTGGCCCAATCCTCGTTCCAGTCCTGGTCCTGCCGCACTAGGGTTGATTTTCCGGTGCTTTTATCAATTCGGGTAAGCTGGTAAACGGAAGTCGCCCGCCGGGCTACTTTTACTTTGATCATGCCCAATTCCCGCACAGCCTTTATAAAAGCGGTGTAAGTATAAAATCTATCGCGCATCGGAAATAGCGAATTAAATTGCTGTTCGGTGAGGATGGTCGAAATAGAGGCAGTAGCAGTAGCAATTGTAGCTGAGACGCCGTTATTTTTACTGCCACATTTTAAACTAAGCAACAACAGTGGAATTATTATTATCGATACAAACTTGAGTGGCTTCTTCATTTGATCTCTCGTTTTTAAAATAACGCTCAAACTTGTCTTGTGTTTGTGTCGTTGATCCCAAACATAACTATTACCACAATTTATTGCCATAATTCTTTGCGAAATCTTTGTGTCCTTAGTGTTCTTTGTGGTTTATTTGCATTTGTATTTAAACCGGGATCGATGAAAATATACACCAAAACAGGCGATAAAGGGCAAACCTCGTTAATAGGGGGTACCCGTGTGCCAAAATACCATATCCGTATTGAGAGTTACGGTACTGTCGACGAGCTAAACTCATGGATCGGCCTGATTGCCGACCAGGATATCGGCGCGCATAAAAAGAGAGTATTAAAGGAAATACAGGACCGGCTTTTTACGATTGGGTCCTCCCTGGCGTCCGACCCGGAAAAATCAAGGATGGTGATACCTGATCTGACTACAGAAGACATTACCCTGCTTGAGACCGAAATGGATTGTATGAATGAGGAATTGCCTGAACTCAGGCACTTTATCCTGCCCGGCGGAAACGGTACTATTTCCTATTGCCACCTGGCGCGTTGCGTGTGCAGGAGGGCCGAGCGCATATCCGTGCACCTGGCCGAAGAAAGTAAAGTGGACGAAAATGTAATCATTTACCTGAACAGGCTAAGCGACTACCTTTTTGTATTGGCCAGGAAGATAGCAGCTGATGCGCAAATAGCTGAAAATCAATGGATACCACGGGTGTGAACAAATTGAAAAAAATTATTGATAATCAAATTAAAAATATTATACTTTTGCGAAAATTTAAATTCAGCAAATAACGATAAATAAGAGCATATGTATTGGACACTTGAACTCGCTTCACACCTTGAAGATGCGCCCTGGCCCGCCACCAAAGATGAATTGATTGATTACGCTATCCGTTCAGGAGCGCCTGTTGAGGTAATCGAAAACTTGCAGGCATTGGAAGATGACGGTGAGCCCTATGAAAACATTGAAGAAATATGGCCTGATTACCCTACAAAGGATGACTTCTTTTTCAACGAGGACGAATACTAGAAATCCCGGCCAAAACGCTTAAAACCCTGCTTCGGCGGGGTTTTTTATTTTCGAAACCTTTTGGAACAGTTTTAGTTGTATGCTAAACGCATCTATCAACTAAAACTTTAAAAAAATGAGAAGCATTCTTTATCTGATCGCAGTAGTACTGGTAATACTCTGGATCCTGGGTTTCGCCAATAACTATGGCGGAGGCCTTATCCACATCCTTTTGGTGATTGCCGTTATTGCGGTGCTGCTGGGAGTTATCCGGAGGGCTTGATTTAGCTCATAGTTCATGGTTCATGGTTCATGGTTCATGGAATGAGCATTGGAGCTAACCTCGTAGCCTATCTACCCTATGCTATTTTTCTATGAACCATGAACCATGAGCTATGAACCAAAACCTATAAGCCAAGAAGCACTTCCGCAAGTGCAATATCTTCCGGGAAGGTTATTTTAATGTTCTGGTGACTGCCCTCGATCAGGTTGATGGCAAACCCCGCCGCTTCAGCCACACTGGCGTCATCTGTAAACTTATCGCTGTAAGGTTGCTTGTAAGCGGTTTTTAACTGGGCCGCTACGAAAGTTTGCGGCGTTTGCACCAAGTAAATTTCGTCCCTTGATAAATGTGTCGAAGCGCCTTCGCGCAATTGTCTTACCGTGTCGCGGCTTTTTACAGCTGTAACAGCGTTTCCGTGCGTGGCGGCATGAGTGAACGACAGGTCGATGATGCCGGTTTTGGTTAGCGGCCGTACGGCGTCCTGGACAGCCACCAGGGCGTTTTCATCATCAATGGTATCAAGCCCATTCTTAACAGAATGAAAGCGCGTCTGGCCTCCCTTTACCAGCAGGTGAGGGATGTTGAATTCGTGCTCTACACAAAGCTCTTCCCAATAAGCGTGGTATTCATCCGGTAAAACAGTGATGATCTGCGGATTGGTTTTTGAATGATAAAAAGCCTCAATGGTATGCATCAGTATCGGCCGGCCTTTAAGCAGCAAGAACTGCTTGGGTATTGGCGCGCCCATCCTGGTGCCCGAACCACCGGCAACGATGATAACGTAGTTGTTGTTTTGGGGTGTGAGATTTGAGATTTGAGATGTGAGACTGGAAGCGCTCATGAGTTTATTAATTCATCATTTCATTACGACACTTCACCCAATGGTCCGTAAACGACCATTAAAAAAACGGACCTCGAAATTCCGCATTAAATAAATCCGATCCCGATAGCTATCTGGACGAAAATCCGAATTCCGAAATCAAATCAAATGATCAGCATTGCATCGCCATAGCTGTAAAAGCGATATTTTTCTTTTACGGCAACTTCATAAGCGTTCATCACATTTTCAAAACCGCCAAAGGCACAAACCATCATCAGCAAAGTCGACTCAGGCATGTGGAAGTTGGTGATCATTGCGTTGGCAATGCTGAAGTCATATGGCGGGAAAATGAACTTGCTGGTCCAGTCGTTAGCGGGTTTTAATGTTTTGTTGGCCGATACCGACGATTCAATCGCACGCATCGAGGTGGTTCCAACGGCGCAGATGCGTTTTTTCTCGTCTATGCCTTTATTAACGATGTTTGCCTGCTTCTCTTCAATGATAAATTGCTCGGAGTCCATTTTATGCTTGGTGAGGTCTTCCACCTCAACCGGGCGGAATGTTCCCAGGCCCACATGCAGTGTAACTTCAGCAAACTCCACGCCCTTCAATTCAAGGCGTTTCATCAATTCGCGGCTAAAGTGCAAACCCGCGGTAGGGGCTGCAACAGCGCCTTCGTGCTTGGCAAAAATTGTCTGATAGCGCTCCTTATCTTCGGGGGTTGCTTTACGTTTGATGTATTTGGGCAGCGGTGTTTCGCCCAATATCTCTACGTTACGGCGAAATTCTTCGTCCGTTCCGTCAAACAGGAAGCGAATGGTACGGCCGCGCGATGTGGTATTGTCCACAACTTCGGCAATCAGCAGGTCGTCCTCGCCAAAATAAAGCTTGTTGCCTACGCGAATTTTGCGAGCCGGATCAACCAAAACATCCCACAATCTTAGTTCTTTGTTCAGTTCTCTCAGCAGGAAAACTTCAATCGTTGCACCGGTCTTTTCCTTATTGCCATACATGCGCGCCGGGAAAACCTTGGTGTTATTGAGGATCATCACATCCTTATCATCAAAATAGTCAAGAATATCTTTGAATATTTTATGCTCAATTTTGCCTGAATCTTTATAAAGGACCATCAATCGCGACTCGTCGCGTGTTTGGGCAGGGGTATGGGCAATAAGTGAATCAGGCAGGTTGAATTTAAATTGAGATAATTTCATGCTAAACGATATGAATTTTCAAGGGCGCAAATGTAAGGAATTTTTTTTATTTTTTTGGATTTCACCGGTTGTTATATGATTTAACCGATTAAAATTTGATTATTATACTGATTTCGAGATGATTACAACCATTGTTATTAGTTGATTACAATGACCATGTGATTCTGTTTTAAATAATAGAAATATTGTAACGTATTTGACGTTCCACCGTCTAAAACCAGATGCACGATAATAACCGTAATTGTAGTCATATAAAAATCGGTGAAATCATTCTCAAATCGGTGAAATCATAAGAAATTATGCTGTTTTTAAAACTTTTAAAAGAAGCCTTTTTATTTGCCAACGACTCGTTAAGGCAGAATAAAATGCGCACCTCGTTATCCGTTATAGGGGTAACCATCGGTATTTTTATGATTGTAGCGGTTTTTTCGGCTGTGGACACTTTGCGACACAACCTGCAAAAAAGCATCGATAAATTGGGTAGCAACAGCATTTATGTGGGAAAGTGGCCATGGGTTGGAAGCCAGGATTTTCCGTGGTGGAAATATATGCAGCGGCCGGACCCAAAATTAACTGAATATGATGAAATTGTGCGTCGCAGCCAAACGGCGCTGGCCGTTTCTTACGAAATAACCATTAATGACCGTACCGTAAAATACCAAAGCCATACCGTTACCGGCGCTCAAATAAACGCCGTTTCGCACGATCACGATAAAACCTGGAATTTTGACCTTTCAGACGGCAGGTATTTTAGCGACCTTGAATCGCGGACGGGCCGCCCGGTAACCGTTATCGGAAGCGATATAGCCTCAGATCTTTTCCCCGGTGGAAGCGCTGTTGGCAAACAGATAAAAATACTCGGGCGGTATATTACCGTTATAGGGGTATTTAAAAAGGAAGGCGACGATGCTTTCGGCAATTCGGATGACAAGAACATCCTGATACCCATTAATTTTGCCAAGGATGTAATAGATGTGCAGAATGATAATTATCAGCCTACGATCGTAGTTCGCGGAAAAGATGGTTTAAAGGATGTGGATGTTGAAAGCGAGTTAAAAGGATTGATGCGTTCCATCAGGAGACTTAAACCCAGCGAGGAAGACAATTTTGAGCTGAACAAAGTAACGGCCATTTCAAATCAGCTGGACCAGGTATTCAGCTTTTTGGATAAGGCTGGTTTCTTTATCGGTATTTTTTCCATATTGGTCGGCGGCTTCGGTATCGCAAACATCATGTTCGTTTCGGTAAAAGAGCGTACCAATATCATCGGCATTCAAAAATCACTCGGCGCAAAAAGTTATTTCATACTGATGCAGTTTTTGCTTGAAGCTGTTTTTCTTTGCCTGATGGGAGGTGCGGCGGGGCTGCTGCTGGTTTATGGGGGGACTTTTGCCGTTAAAGCCGCTGCAGATATACAGGTAGTGCTCGATCCGAACAATATTATTATGGGCGTAAGTATTTCGCTGATAATCGGCGTTGTTTCGGGTATTGTCCCCGCCTGGGTTGCCGCAAAACTCGACCCGGTTGAAGCGATAAGGTCGAATTAGTCCATGGTTCATGGTTCATGGTCCATAGCAGGAGGATATTTACTAATAGCTGAGCAGCTAGAACTATGAACTATAAACCATGAACTATGAACTATAAACCATGAACCATGAACCATGAACTATGAACCATGAACCATGAACCATGAACCATGAACCATGAACTATGAACTATGGACTATGAACCATGAACCATGAACCATGAACCATGAACTCAATGCTCCACCGGCATATAATACTTCGCTACTTTTTCGAATAACGTTTGGGGGACAAAAGGCTTTGTCAGGTAGTCGCACATGCCTGCAGCAAAAGCTTTATTATGGGTTTCGGGCATGGCGTCAGCAGTAAGTGCAAAAATCGGTATCTGCGGGTTAGCACGCTTAATTATGCGCGCGGCTTCAAAACCGTCCATGCCAGGCATCTGTAAATCCATAATGATCAGCTCATAGTTAGCGTGCGTAGCCATTTCAACGGCCTGCTGGCCGCTCGTAGCCTCATCCGGTTCGGCTTGCCATTTCTTTAAAAATTTTGAGGCAATCAGCAGGTTCATTTTATTATCGTCCACCAAAAGCACCCTCATACCGCGCAGGTCGGCAGCATTATTGCCACTGTGCTCGCCAATTGTTAAGGGCTGCTCATTTTTGTTGCCTTTGAAACTGGAGATAGCAAACGAAATTGCAAAGGAAAATTCAGTACCTACGCCTGGCTCGCTCGCTACCGAAATGGTGCTTTTGTGCAAGTCGACCAGGCGTTTGGTTATCGCCAGGCCAAGTCCGGTTCCGCCATAGTCGTTGCCTGAGTTTTGTGTTTCCTGCTCAAACGGGTCGAAGATAATGCCAAGATTCTCCGGTGCGATACCTATACCGGTATCAGACACTTTAAACTTGATCGCCACTGTGGAACGGTCGATAGTTTGTTTTTCGAGGCGGATGACCACTTTACCAAAGTGCGTAAATTTTATTGCGTTGCTTACCAGGTTGTTCAGCACCTGTCCCAATCGCACCTGGTCGCCAATTATTTGAGCCGGTATTTCCTCATCGATGATCAATTCAATATCCAGGTCCTTTTCAGATGCTTTGGAATAGAAGGAGTTTTTGATCTTTTGGGTAAGATGATAAATATTGAATGGAACGTGGTTCAATTCAAGCTTGCCGGCTTCAATTTTATTATAATCGAGGATATCGTTAATTATTGCCAGCAGGTTTTCGCCAGAGAACTTGAGCGTGTTCAGGTATTCCAATTGATCAGGCTTGGGATCTTCGCTTAGTAACAGGTTCGTGGTACCGATAACCGCATTCATCGGTGTCCGTATCTCATGGCTCATGATCGACAGGAACTCCGACTTAAATTTCGACGAACGTTCGGCCTCTTCTTTTGCGGAGATCAGTTCCTGCGTCTTCTTTTGCCGTTCGGTAATATCCTCGCCAATTCCGGTAACTTCCTTAATGTTGCCATCCTCATCGTAACTGATGGTATTTTGCCAGCTGATCAGGCGCCGTTCACCGTTGCGGCAAATCACCGTATTGATATTTTGGGCCTTAAACGAGTCGTTTTCAAATAACGCGATCGTATTGCTGCGTAAATTTTCCGGCACAAAATTCTCCAGCCAGTTCAACCCTAATATCTCACCGGGTTCGTAGCCCAGCATATCGGCAGCAAACCTGTTGCAAAAATTAACGTTGCCATTCTTATCAACCGAAACCGCCGGGAGCTTTATCGTTTCTAAAACCAGCCGGTATTTGTTCTCCGTCCGCTGGTACTCCAGTTCGGCCAGCTTGCGGTCGGTTATGTCCTGTAAGGTGCCCACAACTTTTCGCAATACGCCATCCTCGCGTTTGATCAGCTTGCCAACGATGATGCTTAAATATTTTATGTTGCCATTAGGGGTAATGATGCGGTATTCATAAGATGTATTGGTAATTTTCGATAAGTCCTTTAAATGCTGCCTTAGAATATGCCGGTCGGCCGGGTGGGCGTATTTAGCCAGTAACCTGATGAAATTGCCGTCAGCCACCAGCTGTGGGTTCGCTTCGAATATATTGCTGATCTCGTCACTCCAGTTCAGCTTGTTTAAAATCACATCCCACTGCCAATTGCCTATTTTAGCAATCGTCTGGGCTTCTACCAATTCCGCCCGGCTTAACTTTATCTTTTTCTCGGATAACTTGGTTTCGGTAATATCCTGCAAAACCCCAAAGCTGCGTTTGGCCTTGCCGTGCTCGTCGGTGATCAGTTTGCCTTTTAAGGCCCTGAAATATTTTAAGTTACCCTTTGGGGTGATGAGTTTATGTGTGAATTGGGTTTCCGCATTTTCCTTTACGTTTGAAAAATACTTCCAGGCGTTGTCCCGGTCATCCGGGTGGATCAAGCTCAGGTAATAATCATATTTATCGGTATTTTCAGGGATGCTATCAACCTCAAGTATGGTAAACAGGCTTTCCGACCAATAAGTTTCCCTGGTGATATGATCAAACCACCAATTGCCGGTTTTCGCGATAGCCTGTGCTTCAAGTAACAGATCCTCGTTTTCCTGCAGCGCAACGGCGTATTTTTTCTGCTCGGATATATCAGTTACCGAGCCTGAAATACGATGGGTATATGCTCCGTTACGGTCGTAAACCGGCGAAAGCCTGGCAAGGAACCATTTTCCGGTGCCAAGGTCTGACGGAAATTCAAAAGAGGTGGCCTGCTTTGTGCTTATCACCAGGTCAAGGGCCTTATCAAATTTTTCCGCTTTTTCCGCGCTGAAAACCTCTGTTATTCTTTTGCCAACGCAGGCTTTTGGATCCATCGCGCGGCCTTCAATTCGTCTAAACCAGGTGTTTACGCAGACCTTGTTCTCGTCGAATTCAAAAATAACGTCGTTAAGCGAATTGATGAGCGCGTTTAGCTTTTTGCGCTTGTCACGTAATTTGTCATCATTCAGCCTCAGGCTATGGTTAAGCACCATCACATGGTTTACAGCCTTTTGAAAATTGAGATTATACGTCATTACGACGAGGAATGACGCGTAGGCGATCAAGGTAAACGTCAGCATTAAAACAATCAGCACCACCAGGGAGATGTTCAGTTTAGGGGCCGTGGCATAGGCAATTTCAGTTGCTGCCAGGTTCAGAAAACATATCGCAATAAATTCCCATCTTTTTTTACAAAACAGGGTGAGTGCAATAAATATGGTTATCGCGCTAAACAGGTACACTTGCGCAAAACCGTTTTTACCCAGCAACAGGCAATTGTTTATCGATAAAAATGCGATAATAACAACATATTGACTTATGGCAACAATCGTTTTATTGGCATAAAAGCTTAAAAATAATGCAACAAGGCAAAGTGCGCTGATAAATACCCGCAGGCTGATCGGGTCGTATGAATTATAGTAACACAGGTAATGCAGGGAGGGACTGGCAATCAACAGGCCCATCAGCAGCAACCGATAAATGGTATTATCGTTTTGTAATAGTAATAGCAGTTTGCTTTTGAACGACATGTACTTGTATTTTAATCAACCCAAAGGGCATAATAGATTTCTAAGCCTCTAAAAAATCACCTGAAACCATCCGGAACCCGGAAACACTCAATAATTAACAAATCAATCTGCTATGGCTTCTCTTCACCATTCATCAACCTGTAAAATTCTTCAACCAAAATTTTTACAAATTGCAAGTTTTCCAACCGGGCATTAATACGCAGATTTGATTACATTTGTTGCAGCTAAAAACTTTTCCTATGTCGGACACTGCACAATTAAAAATTGGCGATAACACCTATGATTTACCCACAATTGAAGGTACTGAAGGTGAAAAAGCCATTGACATTTCCAAATTAAGAGACCTGACCGGCTATGTAACCCTCGATATCGGCTACAAAAATACCGGCGCCACCAAAAGCGCCATTACCTTTTTAGACGGCGAGCTGGGCATACTTAAATATCGCGGTTACCCTATTGAGCAACTGGCCGAAAAGTCGAGTTTCATCGAAGTTGCTTACCTGCTGATCCATGGTGAGTTGCCTACAGAAACACAGCTGAAAGCCTTTCAGTACGAGATTAGCCGCCACACGCTTGTCCATGAGGATATGAAGAAGTTTTTTGACGGCTTCCCCTCAAAGGCGCATCCTATGGGGCAGCTATCATCATTGGTATGCGCGCTATCTGCCTTTTACCCCGAGTCGTTAAAACCGCACCAATCCGAAGAAGAGCTGCATTTAAGCATCATTAAGATGCTGGCGAAAATGGCTACCATAGTATCATGGATATACAAAAAATCATTGGGCCACCCTTATATCTACCCGCAGAATAAATATGACTACGTTACCAATTTTCTGCATATGACCTTTGGGCAGCGCACCGAGGAAGTGGATATCGACCCGGTTGTGGTTAATGCCATGAACACCCTGCTCATCCTGCATGCCGACCATGAGCAAAACTGCTCCGCTTCAACGGTCCGGATCGTTGGCTCGTCTGAGTCAAATATTTATGCATCGGTATCGGCGGGCATATCGGCTTTGTGGGGGCCGCTGCATGGCGGCGCCAACCAGGAAGTGATAGAAATGCTGGAAAAAATTAAGGCCGACGGGGGTAATACCGATAAATGGATAGCTAAAGCAAAAGATAAAAACGATCCCTTCCGGCTGATGGGCTTTGGCCACCGCGTTTATAAGAATTTTGACCCCAGGGCCAAGATCATCAAAAAAGCCTGCGACGATATCCTTGAAAAACTGGGAATTGATGACGAAGTGCTGGATATTGCCAAAAAACTGGAAGAAGTAGCCTTGAAAGACCCCTATTTTGTTGAACGCAAATTATACCCGAACGTGGATTTTTACTCGGGCATTATTTACCGCGCATTGGGTTTCCCGACGGATATGTTTACCGTATTATTTGCCCTTGGCCGCCTGCCCGGCTGGATAGCCCAATGGAAGGAGATGAAGGATAATAAGGAGCCAATAGGCCGCCCAAGACAGATATATGTCGGCGCGACGACCCGGGACTATGTGGAGATTGGAGGCCGGTAGTCAGGAAAGTCCGAAAGAAAAAAGAGACATCTCAATATTTTAAAATAAATAAAAAACGTCCGGAGTTGTTATGGCTTCAGACGTTTTTATTTACCGTGCTGATCTCGAATTATCTTATCCGTGAAATCACTCAGGGTCAGTTTAACTGCGAAGCACTCTTGAACACCAATGAAAATAAGCAATATGTGAAAAATCAGCGGTCCAGACAAACTAAAAAGCCCGCTGGTTTTCACCAGACGGGCTTTAAAATCAATCAACTGTATAAAAAATTTTATCTTATTGCTTAACGGCAGTAAAAGTAGTGGTTCCTAACGGACTAGCAGAACCTCCAACAACAGTTGCCGGTTGGTTAAAAGTAAACGTATAAGTACCTGCAGGTGAAAGCGGGATGTTTCCATCGCCGGTTGCGCCTGAAGTAACAGCAGTACCGGCGGTAGCACCAGGCCCCCAACTGACACTCCATTGGCCGTCGAGCCTGAATTTATACTCGCCTGCCAACATTGGAAAAGTACCCACCCAATTGTTGTTGCCATCATTTACAAATTTCAGGAATAAGTCTGTCGACCAGTTTCCACCGGGTGTAGACGAACCAATTAAACTATAATAATCTGCAGGCACAATCGAAATGGTATTGTTATTTAAGTTTACTGTTACCAGGTATTCGCCATCAGCGGTAGGCGCATTAAAGTTATTTCCGGATGTGCCATAGGTTACCGTGGTGCTCGGAGTGTTTGTACCCGTGGTAGCATATTTATAATTCCAGTTTTTTGCAGGCAACACTAAAAATTGATTGTTCCCTGAGCCTGTCGCATTGAAGTTGATAACACCGACATAAACTCCATTGCCTGTCACAGATACCAGGCTGTCCTCCAGCGGGCCGGGATTTTCCCATTGCGAGAATGCTCCGGTTATATATAACCACGAGGTTAAGTCAAATGCTGTAACATTAAGGCTTAAAGTGTTTGAATATATTGGTTTAATCGAGCTCGAAATGGACTGCTGTATCCGCGCCACAACTGGCGTAGACACGCCTGCCGGCACATTGAGTTTTAAAACCAGGTTATTAAAATCTGCAGTAGAGAAACCCTGCGAATACGTTTTTACGCCGAGGGTAGCAGATGTAGGATGTGCCCAATTGTCACTTGGCACATCAATTTGCAACGTATTGGTTACCGCCGCGCTGTACCCATAATCCGCGGCAGTAAAACTAAAATTAATAACCATTGAGGGGTCGTTTAGCTTGGTTTTATCCAATGGCAGGGTGTTGACAGATGCAGTAAGGGTTCCCGCCTTACCTCCGTTGGACGTTACAAGGGCCCCGTCCTTTTTACAGGCCGGTAGCAGGAGCAGCCCTAAGCTGCCGACTGCTAACAATTTTGTTAAATTTTTTTTCATCTTTTTTGTTTAATTAAGCACAACAATCAATTATCATATTTTTTAAATGCCGGTTATTAAATCAATAACCAGGGTTCTGAGTAAGATTAGGGTTAGCAGACCGATCGGACTCGGGTATTGGCATTAAATTTCTAAAGTCGGGAACGCCGGCCCCGGATGGCACCCCACCCTTAAACGGCCATACATAGCTTGCGCTTGTAAATAAGCCATAACGAATCAGGTCTGTACGGCGGAAACCTTCCCAGAATAATTCGCGGCCCCTTTCGTCTAAAATAAATTGAAGCGTCAACTGGTCGGTGCCGGTTAAGTTACCGGCAAGACTGCCTCCATAGGCGCGGGTGCGTACCAGGTTGATATATTTAAGCGCCGTTGGCAAATCACCGGTTGTACCGCCGCGTAAAACTGCTTCGGCATAAATGAAATACATTTCCGGTAAGCGGAATAAAGGCAGGTCAATATTACTGTACGTTGAACTTAATCCGGCGACTCCGGTACGTGAAACGTCTCTAAACTTTGTAACTCCCAGGCCATTCGACTCGGTGGGTTGACTGGTCACTGCTAACTGTTGGCCCGGGTACCAGAATTCGGCGCGTGTATCGGGGTTGCCGTTATTCGGAAAATGCGATCCGTCGGTATAAGGAGGAGCAGGAAACAGGTTGGGAATATTAGGTTTAGCCCTTAGTTCGTTATATCCGCTGGCCACGCCAAAGTCATTAGGGGGCATGGAACCAACAACACCGCCATGTGTTAAATATTGCAAACCGCCATATCCCTGGGTATGTACGCCATCATAATTGATGGTGAAAATAAACTCATCCTCGTTTGCAGAGCCGCCACCCGGGACGCCCGCGCATAAATTATTATCAGCAAGAAACAGTTGGGTAAAGTCGGGAACCAGGCTATAGCCTGCCCCAATAACTTTACTTGCATAAGTGATAGCATCATTGTAATCCGTTGTACCTGTATATACCCCTGCGTTTAAATAAACACGGGCCAATAGTGCCCACACAGCCGCCTCGTCGGCACGGCCGTACTGGTTGTGCATTGGCTTCACCATCAGCGGGTCTATTGCCTTTAGTTCGCTTACCACATACGCATAAAGCGCCGTGCGCGAAATTTGCGGTGGGTAGCCCGAGCCTAGCACCGTATTTTCAGTTACAAATGGCGGTTTGCCATAAACATCCATCAACACCCAGTATTGATAAGCGCGTAAAAAACGGGCTTCGGCCCTGAATTGCGCAACAGTGTCCGCATAGGCGCCGGAGATGTTATTCTTGGCTAACTGGGCCGGGGTTGTTTGCTGAAGAAAATTATTTACTAGCGTGATCTGGTACAAGCAACGGTCGTATAAGCCCTGTACATTCACGTTAGTTGCCGACCATACATCATTTTGCATGTCATAGATGCCCGGGTCATTCCAGGTATAAACAGGCTCATCGGTAGTTAAGTCCTGCATATCCCAGTATTCCCTAAAAAAGTCGGAAGTGCCTTCATCAATACCTTGTATATCACCTGAGCCGGCCCCGCCATCGTTACCGGTAAGCGCAAAGCTTCCGTAAACCTTCGCCATTGCCTCGGTGATGCCAGTAGGGTTGCTGAACACCTGCTGCTGGGTGACCTGGTCATTTGGAGTAAGGATAAGATTTTTTTTTACAGGACGTTATGCTAAGGGCTGCTATGCTTGCCATTAACATTGTTTTTATCGAATTTCTTTTCATGTTGTTATCTCTGTTATTGTAAATCAATTACAAATTTTATAAACTAAGATTTAAGCCTAATACATACGTCCTTGGCCGTGGGTACAGGTTATTATCGATACCGTTGGTTATTTCAGGATCGACACCGGTATAATCAGTAATGATAAATACATTATCTACGTTCATACTAACCCTAAGGTCGCCCGTGTTTTTAAATACTTTTCCAAAATTATAACCAATATGGGCATTGTCCATCCGGAAGAACGAAGCATTTTGAACATAGTAGTCAGACAGGTATTCCGGACTGGTGAAGCCTGTTTGTAATACGTTGGTCGATCCGTTCACAATACCGCCCGCGCCTACAAAATTGGTTGAAAAACCTGTGCTCGAAGCGATATTATTATACGCATAATTACCTAAGCTGGCCCGTGCAGAAAAGCCCGCGCTCCATTTTTTAACCCTTATTTCTGAATTAATTCCAAAATATTCCTGCGGATCGGGGCTATGGTTTACGTATAAATCCGAACTGTTGATGATGCCGTCGCCGTTCCTGTCAACAAATACGTTGTTAAGCGGTTGTCCGTTGCTTCCGTATACCTGCTGATAGGTATAAAAAGAGTTTTTGGCGTAGCCCACCTGGTCAAGTTGAATGTAGGTGCCCGTGCCGCCGGAAACGCCGCCTTGCGGTAAACCGGGATAGTTGGGATTAGGCACTTCCGATAAACTGGTTATCTTATTCCTGTTTAATGTGGCGTTTAAACCAGCGCTCCATGATACATTCTGGGTAGTAATTAATTTAGCGTTAATACTGAATTCAGCGCCTTTATCCTGCATGCTTCCAACGTTGGCAACAATTTGATTGCTAAAGTTAGTACCTAAAGGCTCATCAGTTGTTGCCAGCAGATTAGTTGTTGTGCGATAATAAACATCAAAACTACCAGTAATACGGTCATTCAGGAAGCCGAAGTCAATGGCTGCGTTAGTAGTGGCTGTAGACTCCCATGTTCTGCCGGGATAAAAAGCCCCGGGACGATACATCTGGTAATAAGTGTTGCCAAAAGGATATTCTGCACCGGTATTGCTTAATGAATAATCAGACAGGTAATCATAATTACCAATGCCATCCTGGTTACCAGTTTTACCATATTCCAACCGGAATTTAAGGTTGGATAGGGTGGTATTTCCTTTCATAAAATCTTCATTGCTGATAACCCATGCACCGGCAACTGAAGGAAAATAACCGGTACGGATACCCGGCGCAAACCTGGTGGAAACGTCCTCGCGTAAAGTACCGGTAAGCAAGTATTTGCTATCATATGAATAGTTTACCCTGCCATAAACCGATGCCAATTCGCTTTTTTGGATATCAGTAGGATAATTTGGCACCGAACCTGGGATTACTTCGCCATTGGCAAAATAGGTGTCGTAGTTATCGGTAGTGGTTGAATAAGTTTGTGTTGAATAACCTAAAACAGCGTCAACATGGCTTTTAACCGATTTAAAGTCGTGGGCATAACTAAAATACCCTTCTAACGTACTATTGCCGACGGTGGATTTATATTTACTGTTGGATCCCAACTGGAGAACGCCATTTGCATCGGCTATGCCCGGCTGTTGTGAAGCTGCAGTTGGAGGGATATCGATAAATCCGGATCCGTTTGAACCGTCATAATCTATATTTACGTTTGCATGAAGATCAGGGAAAAAATGGAATTTGTAATCCAAAGCTAAACTGGTGATCGCCCGGTAAACCGTGCTCCTGTCATTGTACTCATTCAGCAAACCAAGGGGGTTTTTGGTTGCAAGGGGGTTTATAGTTTCCGGGTTGGTGGACGTTGGCGCTAAAGTTTCATAATATCCGCCATAAAAGCTGTTCCCCGAGTAAATTGGATCGGTAGGGTTCATACTGGCAGCAGACCCGATAGCGCCGGGGTTTGGAAACCTATTTTTTACTTCGGAGCCAATAAAATTAAAATTGATCTTCAGGTGATCGGTAAATAAGCTCGGGCTTAAATTTATGTTGCTGGTATAACGATCCATCGAGCTAGTTTTTACTATACCATTCTCGTCATCATAGCCAACAGACACCCGGTAGGGTAGTTTCCCGGTCGTGCCGGATATGCTCAGATTATCAGAGTTGCTAACGGATGTCTGATAGATCTGTTTTTGCCAGTCGGTACTGCTGCCATGCAACTGATTGGTGACAGTGGTATCACCGGCCGCGATTTGAGTAATAAAAGTACGATATTGGGCTGCTGAAAGTACAGGGGCTTCTTTTGGCAGTTTTCCGATAGACATCTGCGTATTGAAGTTAATAACCGGCTTGCCGGCCTTTCCCTTTTTTGTAGTGATAATAATTACACCATTTGATGCCCTGTTACCATAAATGGCAGCTGCAGATGCGTCTTTTAATATCGAGAAAGACTCGATATCATCCGGGTTGATCAGGTCGAGGGGATTGGCCGCGCCCGCAATAGTATTATTACTTAACGGTACGCCATCGATCACTATAAGCGGTTGATTGCTACCCTGTAATGAAGCGCCGCCGCGGATCAGTATCTGGCTGCCTGCGCCTGGCATACCACTATTGGTGATAATAGAAACACCGGCCACTTTGCCCTGTATTAATTCTTCGGGTGTAGTTATGTCGCCCTGGTTAAAGTCTTTTGCGGTAACTGTGGCAATTGACCCAGTCAGATCCTTTTTCTTCTCGGTTCCATAACCAATTACTACCACTTCGTTAAGCGCTGTGTTTTGGGGTGTAAATGCAAAGTTAACGGTAACTACGGAATTTTCTACCGTTACGGATTTCTTTACAGGGTCGAAACCTAAAAATTTTGCAGTTACCGAATAAGTGCCTGCTTTTAAATGGATGGTGTAGCTACCATTCACATCGGTACTGGCGCCGATGGTGGTGCCGTCTACACTAACGGTTGCTCCGGGAATTGGTTGATTCGTGTCGTCGACAACCTTACCAGTGATGCCGCCTGATTGCGCAAATGCCATGACCGACATCATCAGAAAGGCAAGCAGGAGAACATACTTTTTTGAGTAATTTTTTCTCATATACTTTTTTGTGTTTGAAATTAATTAGGGCATTATTAACCCGATACAATTGGTTTGTTATTTTTGCTGAAACAGCGTGTGACTAATTTACACTAAGGTTTAATAATTGCAAATTTTATATAAAAGATAATTTTTGGGGTGTTTGTAGTCAT
>JABDHD010000027.1 GCA_013285685.1 Bacteroidota bacterium | reverse complement strand
AAATCTCATATCTCAAATCTATTCTTCCTATTTTTACGCCCAAATGCTCACCATCACCAACCATACCCTGGAAAAACTGGAAACGCTGCTGCAAACAGCGGGGTACAGGGTGAGGTACGAAAAAGGGAATTTTAAAACCGGCGCCTGTTTATTGCAGCACAATAAAGTAATTGTGGTGAATAAATTTTCGGGCCTGGAGGCTAAGATACTGGCCATTGCTGAACTGGCCCGCACGCTTGACATGGATTATAACCTGCTCGATGAAAAACAGGCCGCGTATTTACACCAGCTGAAACAAATAACGATTGAATTTTGACCGTCACTTTTTTAGGCACCGGAACCTCACAGGGCGTACCTGTTATTGCCTGCGACTGCGAAGTCTGCACTTCGGCCGACCCGCGTGACAATCGTTTGCGCACTTCGGTGATGATAGAACATGAAGGGCAGGTGATCGTTATCGACTCTGGGCCTGATTTCCGCTGCCAGATGCTGCGCGAAAAAGTACAGCGCCTGGACGCTATTGTTTTTACCCATGAGCATAAGGACCATATTGCCGGGCTGGATGATATCCGCGCATTTAATTACAAACAGCAGGGGCCTATCGATGTTTATGCGACGACACGGGTGCAGGAGGCCTTAAAACGCGAATTTCATTACATATTTGCCGATTTTAAGTACCCGGGCATACCCCAGTTAACCCTTCATACGATTACTGATGAACCTTTTTTTATCGGTGATCTGAAATTTATTCCGATTGAAGTTATGCATTATAAGCTGCCTGTGCTTGGGTTCAGGATAAATGATTTTACGTATATAACCGATGCCAAAACGGTTGCCGAAAAAGAAGTTGAAAAAATAAAAGGATCAAAAGTATTGGTGATCAATGCCCTGCAAAAACAGGAGCATATATCCCATTTTACTTTTGATGAGGCGATTGCTTTTGCCAGGATGATAGGCGCCGAAAAAACTTATTTCACCCACATCAGCCACCGCCTGGGTAAACACGCGGATACTTCGAAGGCATTGCCGCCCGGAATAGAACTGGCATATGATGGGCTTAAGATAATCACAGATTAAGAGTGATTTTTATGATTGCACAGATTTTATTTGTTAATGTTCTGAAATCTGTGCAATCATAAAAATCATTAAAAATCGGTGATTTACATCTCAATATAACTCACCCTATCAATCTCCCCCCTATAGCTGCCTAAATGGCCTTTGTGACGCATGTCTATTTTGCCGCGGATAATTACGCTTTTATTGCTGATCTGGGTGAATTTGCCGTCGTTGTATTCAAACAGCCCCTGCCGGGTGCCTTTCAGGTATAGCGGGCAATCCTGGCTGAAGTTCACCCAAAGGGCATGGCCGTTGGAATGATCGGTGAAAAGGCTGTCATTTACCAGCGCCGATTGTGCATCGCCCTCTTTATAGGTTCCTTGTACTTCGATAAGCTGGTGGTCGTAATTTTGGATGCTGTCAATCAGCTGGGTAAACGTAACGTGTGTGTAGACGAGCTCGCCGTTGCACTCACTTGTATAAATTTTTTTTTCGTGCTTGCATGACTGCAAAGCGATCAAAATTGAAAGCATCGGCAGAATAGCAATTCTTTGCGAAACGGCAATACACTTCGGGATAGAAAAATTCATGCAGGGGACCATAAATAAAATCTAAAAAAACTCCGGATAGAAACTAATTCTTGCCTTTTTGCCAAATTATTGATTCTTTATTTTTTGATGATACTGTTCGTTAAAAGTTTAGTGTAAATTAAAAAAAAATATGCCTTTTTTCAAGTTAAAAAGAAAGTTTACATTTAAGAATCAAATAAACCCCGTTATGAACCGAAGAATAATTGTGGCCCTGCTGTTTTTTTGTGCAATAGCAGCCAGGGCCCAGCAAAAAGTAATACAATTATACAACGGCGCCGCGCCGGGTTCCGAAAACTGGACCTATAACGAACAGGAATATACGCCGGGCGGTACGCCTATAGTTTACGATGTGTCACATCCTACATTAACCGCATATTTGCCGGATCCCGCAATCGCAACCGGCACTGGTATAATCATTTGCCCGGGGGGAGGCTTTTATATTTTAAGCATACGTGATGAAGGCACTGATGTTGCCAAATGGTTGAATCAGCGGGGGATCGCCGCCTTCGTTCTAAAATACCGTACCGGCCAGAGTTTAACAACTGACCCTGGAAAAGAGTTATGGGAAAATCTGCACAAAAAGGATTTTACTACTACCGTTAAGCCGATCGTTGTGATGGCAATTGCCGATGGCCGGAATGCGATTAAATATGTGCGCGATCATGCTGCGGAGTACAACCTTTCTCCATCACGCGTTGGCATTATCGGCTTCTCGGCAGGTGGTACCGTTACGGCGGCCAGCGCTTTCAATTATACAGCCGATGACCGCCCGGATTTCGTTGCGCCTATTTACCCGTATGTGCCGCCGGAAGTACAGGGTGCCGCCGTGGCCAACGATGAACCGCCATTCTTTATCGCTGCCGCTACGGATGATGAGCTTAGTCTGGCGCCGCACAGCGTTGACCTGTATTCAAAATTGCTCGCTTCAAAACATTCGGCTGAATTGCATATTTACGTAAAAGGCGGTCATGGGTTTGGGATGAAGAAGCAAAACATCCCGACTGATACCTGGATCGACCGCTTTGGCGACTGGCTGGGCGAACAGGGACTATTAAAACCAATCGATCCAAAAGTAATGGTCAATATTGAGCAGCGGGAAAAAGATCAAAAAACCAATGCCGAACGCCCTTACAAGGATTGGGCTTTTATCCAAAAATATGAGCAGCAAAACGCGGCAGTCCCCCCTCCTGCCCCCGGCGAAAAACGGGTGGTGTTTATGGGTAATTCGATTACCGAGGCCTGGCGAAATATGGATTCGTCTTTTTTTGTAAGCCGTAATTATTACGGCCGCGGAATCAGCGGACAAACCACCGGGCAAATGCTGGTGCGTTTCCGCGAGGATGTGATCAATTTACAGCCAAAGGTAGTTGTGATATTGGCGGGGATAAACGACATCGCCCAAAATAACGGCCCTTCGAAAATTGAAGACATTTTTGGCAATATTAAATCCATGGCCGGGCTGGCGCGATTAGCCCATATTAAAGTGGTGATCTCGTCCATATTGCCTGCGTATGCCATCCCCTGGCGGCCTTCTGTCGACCCAAAACCAGGCGTAGCACAGATGAATAAGCTACTGAAGGATTATTGCGAACAAAACCACATCGTTTACCTGGATTACTATTCCGCAATGGCAGACAGCCGCGCGGGCTTGCCCGCCAATCTTTCGCATGATGGCGTGCATCCTACCCTTGAGGGCTATAAAGTGATGGAGCCATTGGCGGAGAAAGCGATTGAGGAAGCGTTGAAACGTAAAGAATAAGGTAAGAATTATATGCGCAGACTTACGAAGTTTTAAAAACTTCGTAAGTCTTGGGTGCTGCTATTTCTCCACCGGCAATACCAGTTTTGAGGAATGATACACATTGATCGTCTCCTTTATAAAATCGCTGTCCTTTGCATGGTAGATATCGATAAACTGCTGGGGGTTACGGTCAACCAGCGGGAACCAGCTGCTTTGCACCTGCACCATAATGCGGTGGCCCTTTTTAAAGGTGTGCGCCACGTCGGGCATGGTATATTTTACTTCGGTTAGTTTATTGGGTACAAATGGCGAGGGGTTTGAATAGCTGTCGCGATACCGGCCGCGCATAATTTCGGCCCGTACCAGCATCTGGTAGCCGCCCATTGGGTATTTTAGTACCGGATCAGTTTCGGCATAAATGTCTACATCATTATAACTGCCCTTATCCGGGAAAACATCGATCAGCTTCACCACAAAATCAGCATCGGTGTTTGAAAGGCGCACCATCAAATCGGCAATAACAGGCCCGGCGAGGGTAACATCTTTGGTTAGCGTATCCGTTTGATAAACCAGCACATCGGTGCGGCGGGCGGCAAAGCGCTGGTCGTCGGTCATATAATTGCGGGTACGGTCATAGTGAACTTCCTCGCTGTAAGGCACCGGTTTGGCTGGGTCGCTGATATAGGTGTCAAAGCTGTTATTAGCGTTGTTTGCTGCCGCGAACGACAATTTGCTGTTGTCCTGCAGATAAATATCCGTTGGTTGGGTATCAGCGGGTGGCCACTGGGGCAACTGGTGCCATTTGTTTTCCCCCGTAAAAAATACCGAGGCCTTAGCAATGCTATCTACCGACCCTACCCCGCGCAGGTAATAGTCAAAAAATGGTATTTCGATGTGGTTTGCATACCATTCGCTGGTATTGCTGCCCCATTGTACATTGCCTAAATGCGTGCCGTCGTTATTGCGCCATTGCTCGTGGTACCAGGGTCCTTCTACCAGGCGGTTATTGGTGGCCGGGCTTTGCTTATCAATGGCTTTATACACATTCCAGCCGCCAAAGCAATCCTCGGCATCAAACTCCCCGCCCACCACCAGCATAGCCGGTTTAACATTTTTAATACCCACCCGGGCATTGCGGGCCATCCACCAGGCGTCGCGGTTGGGATGGTTCATCATCTCATTCCAAAATTTTAAACTATCGCCGGCTATTTTGGTGAGGTTGGGCAAAGCGCCGGTCGCCAAATAAAAGGCGTAATTGTCGTGAATAGCCGGATCCCAGGTAGGCGCGGCAATTGGTGTCGGGTGCGGGTGCGGCGCGCCGAAACCAAACTGCTTGTAAAAAGCAAAAGCGTCCATCTGGAAAAAGGCCCCGTTATGGTGAAAATCATCACCCACAAACCAATCCGTTACCGGCGCTTCCGGGCTAACGGCTTTTAACGCCGGGTGACCGCTCAGCGAGGCCATCGTGGAGTAAAAGCCCGGGTACGAAATACCAAACACACCTACATTACCATTGTTATTCGGGATATTCTTTACCAGCCAGTCGATGGTATCATAGGTATCACTGGCCTCATCGATATCCTTATTGGTTTTCTTATTAAAATTGAATGGGCGCACGTCCATGTATTCGCCCTCGCTCATCCAGCGGCCGCGCACGTCCGCGTAAACCATGATATAGCCCTTGCGACAATATTGAATAAGATGGTTTTTCCACAGATCGCGGTATTTACCTTCGCCGTAAGGTTCGCACGAATACGGGGTACGCTCCATTAAAATGGGATGCTTTTCGCTGTTATCCTTCGGCATGTAAACCGATACAAACAGCTTAACGCCATCGCGCATGGCAATGGTCGCTTCCTTTTTGGTATAATTATTTACAAACCAGGTGGAATCAGCGCTTTGGGCAATCGCAAAAACAGGCAAAAGCAGCAATACCAGGGCGTATAATTTTTTCATGATGGTAATTTGAAGGTTGAAAAGTAAAGATGGAGAATTTTACTCAAGAAAGGAAATGAACTCAGATGAACGATGGCCCCATGCGCGCGGGGTTCCACTCTTGAGAGGGGCGGGGGCGTGTTATCCGTTTTTGAGGTAGAGTTTTGTTATTTTTCGCGTTAATATGTTCAATGCTCTCTAAATGCGCCGTAAAATCATCCCGTACAACTCAAATCTTAAACCGTTAGCGCGAAAGCTAAGAAATGACAGCACATTGGGCGAGGTTTTACTTTGGAACGAACTAAAGAGCAAACAGTTCTATGGCTACGATTTTCATCGGCAAAAACCATTGCTGAACTATATTGTCGATTTATATTGTTATGAGCTGGAGTTGGTGATTGAAATTGACGGACTTTACCATAGTTGGGAGGAACAAAGCGATAAGGATATATTACGGGAAAAGGAATTGGAAAACTATGGTTTGACGATTCTCCGTTTTACCGAACAAGAGGTCCGAAAAGATATGCCGAATGTTTTCCGGACGATCGAAGCGCATGTATTTAACCGTAACCCTGATGCATTTTCTCAAGCCTGAAACGAAGAACACACCCCTCCACCCCTCTCAAGAGGGGAATCGCACGGGGCCACGGCGCCTTAAAACCGCGCGCGTTAGATTCCCTCTGGGGAGGAGCGGAGGGTAAACCGCGATTTACTCAAACACCCATTATCTTTCAATTGCTGTAGCATTGCAAACCAGCTTTTCGTAATTACAATAAAACCGCCTATGAAACCCCTGCTGCTTATCCTTTTGATTGCATTAACTTTTGCGGGATGCAAAAAGAGTAATGAAAGTCCCTATCAAAGCCAGGGCGTTATTATCGGCGATGAAATTCTTTTCTGCCCTGCTGCATCGACAAAATGCGGCGGACTTGAAATAACCATTAAAAACGACCCTACTAAAAACCCGCCGCCATTTTATTTGATCGATTTAAACTTGCAGCAATTGGGTATCAACCCAAATACTAAGTATCCCATAAACGTTAGCTTAACCTGGAAGCACGATACTACAGCCACGGATTATATTATCGTCAGTAATGTAAAGGTGCTTAATTAGGGCGAAAAGTCCGAAAGTTAGTAATCCCGATAGCCGTCGGGACCGAAAGAAGCGACAACCGGGACGTCGGAAACACTATACGTCTGCACATCCGCATATTTGCACATCCGCACATCTACTTATTCAATTCCCTCAGCTTTTCCCTGATGTACTGCCCTGCCGGCGTCAACTGCTCCTCTGTCCATGCACCATTTACAGGTGCGCCTGACATCAATAAGGCGGTAGTTTCCTGCTTATCGGTGATGTTCCAGTTGGTCCAGCTCAGTTTGTTCTTCTCCATCCAGTCGAACCAGGTTTTAACGAGCGTTTGGTCGAATTTGCCGTTGCCATTGGATTCGCCTACACCCCATTCGGTGACGATGAGCGGAAGGCCTTTTTTCAGGGCGAGGTCGGCTTTGGCGCGTAGTTTTTCCTGGTGGTTGGGGTCGGAGGCATAAAAATGGAAGGAATAAGCGATGTTTTTAAACCCGGTGATCGGGTCGCCGGCCACCACATCCACATCCTGGTCCCAATGGGGGCTGCCTACGATAATAAGGTTGTTTGGATCGTATTTCCTGATTTCAGGGATCACCTGCAGGGCGTAATTTTTAACAGTATCCCATGGGATGGCGCCCCAGGGCTCGTTCCATATCTCGTAGACCACGTTCGGTACGCCTGTGTAGCGTTTGGCCATTTCGCTAAAAAAGGTTTTTGATTGCGCCAGGTGCAGGTTGCTGTGATGATCGTGCCAGTCAATCAATACATAAATACCCTGTTTTATCGCTTCGTCCACTACGGTTTCTTCCAGTTGGGTTTGTGCCTCCGGCTCCTGGATGTAGCCATGGGCCGGCTCAACTCCCATTGCCGCGCGTACGATGGAGACCTTAAAATCGTTTACCAGCCAGTCAAGCACCGCAGGGTTATAGTATTTGCGACCCTGCCATAAACTCCACGAAAAGCTTATGCCGCGCAATTGCGGCGCGATGCCGTTTTGGTTGACGATTTGCCCGTTTACAACACTTAGCGCGCCGTTAGCCTGCACCGGGGTTTGTGCAAATGCCTGACTGGAAATAATGGAGATGAATAACAGAATTCGGGCAATCTTTTTCATGTTTGGTACTTATCGACCCGAAATCTATAAGAATTATCTTACGATTACCTGATGATGCTAAAAATCTATTATAAAATGTTAAACGAACGTATAGCGCGATGCATCACGTCTCTACCATTGGTGCAAGCCGTTATTTCGAATAGTAATCGTACGCTGCCTTAGCAATCTTCGCAATCGTACCCTCGCGGGAAGCTTCGTCATTAGTGGAATTACAAACAAATACCGAAATAATCAGGTGCTTACCGTTTGGCAAGGTGATTATGCCAGCATCATTGGTTGCAGGGCTAAGGCCCTCAGCGCTGGTAGGCGAGGAACCCGTCTTGTGCGCCACAATTGCTCCCGCCGGTAACAGCCCTCTTAATCGTTTGGGTCCCGTGTTGGTGTTCAGCAGCATTTGGTATAAGCTATCTGTAGTAGGTTTAGCCAATATTTTGCCTTTATAAAACTGATCGAACAGCGCGGTTATCTCAACCGGCTTGCACCAATTGGCATATTGCAGCTCCCAGGAAGCCGCCATCTCTGTTTCGGAAGTGCGCACCGCGATACCCCTGATACCGATCTGCAACAGATAGTCCTGCACTGTTTTAGGTCCGCCAAGTTGTTTTAATAAAATATCGCACGCATTGTTATCGCTTTGCGAGATCATATAACTCAGCAATTCGCTCACGGGGAAATCGCCGCCTTTTGGATATTTATCGCGCAGCGGACTCCAGGTATCTTTCACCAGGTCGCGCTTACTGATGTGTATCAGCTGGTTAAGCTGCAGCTTGCCGGTATCCACCCAATGCAAAACGGTTAACGCGATGGGGAATTTCATCACGCTGTGCATCACCAGGCGGGCTTTTCCGTTGTAGTTCAATGTATCGCCGGTTTCGATATTTTTAATAGATACACCTACAATCCCCTTTACCGGCTTTGCAATTTGTTCGATCTGCGTACGTAAACCAGGATCGTTGAGTCCCTGTGAAAATGCCGGAGCAATAAAAACCAATAAGATAAAGGCACACAAAAAACACTTTTTCATACCTACTAATAACGCAATTATTTGGTATGAAGTTTAATCCAGTCCGAAATAATCTTCAAAGCCATGGGCGATATAGTCTCCTGTATATTTTCATATTCATCTGCCTGCCCGGTATCGGCAGTTTGCAACAAATGATTCAACCCGGGGAGTGCCTTTACCTCCACATTTTTATTGCCGGCCGCCGTCAATATGCGTTTGGTAGCCTCCAGGTTTTCAGCGGCATTTACCTGCGTATCTTTTTCGCCGATGACGGCCAGTACGGGGCATTTAACTTTGCGCAGATCCTTTTCAGGGTCGTAGGCCACAAAAAAACGTATCCAGGGCGCGTTGTTTATATCGCCGTACAGCTTAACTATTTTGGTTGTCATATCTTCGGGGATATTCAGCGCGTCCAATACTTGTTGTGGCTGCATCTTTTTCCAGGCATTGAACGCGGTTACCGCATTCGTTTCAAAGGTTTTTTCATCGGGCGAACTGACGAGCATTTTTAAAATTTGCGCGTAAATTTTTTCGTAGCTATTTGCCGAGGCCGTGTCTACTCCCTGCTGCACCAGCGTATTGGCGTATTGCTCCGCCAATACATTCGCCCCGCCAGCTTCGGGGCCGCCCCAAAGCACAATAAAGTTTACGTCTTTGCGCCTTGCCGCCACCATCGGGGCAATCATGCCGCCTTCGCTGTGGCCAATTAAGCCCAGGTGTTTTTTATCGACGTCGTTTCTTGTTTCCAGGTAATTAAGGCTTGCTTCCACGTCATACGAGAAATCAAGACTGGTTTTGCGATTGATACTGTCGCCCAGCGAGCTTTTGCCGGCGCCCCGGTCGTCGACCCTTAAAACAGCTATGCCGTTCCGGCTCAGGTAATCGGCCAAAACCCAATAAGGCTTATGGCCTTTCATCATCGAACCATCCCTGTCCTGCGTGCCGCTGCCGCTGATAATGATCACCGCCGGGTATTTTCCATCGCCATTTGGCCGGGTAAAGGTGGCGCCATAATGCAGGCTTTTGTTTGCGTTATCATACTCCACATCCTCGCTGTAATAAGGGAATGGCGGCTTCGGTGTTTGCGGGCGCACAAGGTCTTTGCCAAGGTCAGCCTTATCTGCTGCCGAAATACGCTTCAGCGCCAGGGCTATTTTGCCGCCACCTTGCTTATAAATCCCGTTGATACCATCTTTTTCGTCCCAAACACCGGCATATCCGCCGCCTATCGTGGCAATCGCGATAAATAAACTGTCCTTTTTAAGAAAAGTCTTGTTGCAGGTGATGCCGAACGCTTTTTGGTCGGGACTATCCAGCGTTGAAGTGTAGCTGCTGTCCGCGCTTTTTTTGATATTAAGTACCAAATGCAGGTTGGTCCCGCCAACGGAGATCGACCCAAGCCAGCTGCCGGTGATATCCTGGGCTTTAACGCCCGCAGCTAAAAGCAAACAGGTAAGGACTATGATTAATTTCTTCATGAATTCTGATCTATCTTATGGTTTTTGAAATATAGGTAGGAGTAAACAAACGGGATAATAGTCATTACGCCCACCAGGCATAGCATTACGATGGTAGCCGGCTTGGGTGGCAGCAGCAGTGTGGCCACGGTGATTACGATACCGCCTGCAAACCACATCTTGCTAACCAGCCGGTGGGTTGCGCGCCAATTATCTTCGTTTTCGAGTGTCCAAGGCGTGCGGAAGCCCGCAAAATAGTTCGGTTTAATGCTATTCATGATATTGCCGATAAATACAAACATTAAACCGATTAACGGCAGGATGAGCTTATCTATTTGAAAACCACGGTGCACGGTGACAAAAGCTATAGAAATGTTTAAGGCCGAAAGGAAAATGACAAGGCCCAGCGCGAGTTTCTGAAAGGTAGCCTCACCATATTTCACTTTCTTTTTAGGGTCGATGCGGGAAATAAATTTAAGCAGAAGATAAACAAAAGCCGTCATTCCCAACAGCACCCATTCGGTGGTCATGAATTCGCTTTTGCTGCCATATCTATCAATATTTCCGTTTAGCCCGTAGTGCACCGGTACGATTTGTGGCAATGAACTGTAGATGATAAATACATAAACTGCCGGTACAAGCCACACCACCAGTGCCACGGCATCCAAATAGGTAAACTTTTTCATTGTGCTGTCATTTCTTTTTTGATTGTAAACTGATGATCCATTTCAACATTTCGTCCATCACCGTGGTATTTAAGGAGTAATTGATAAACTGCCCTTCCTTAACCGATACTACCAAGCCTGCCTGCCTAAGCAAGTCGAGGTGATGCGAAATGCTGGGCTTTGAAATATTGAAATGGTCGGCTATCTCGCCCGCCGTCAGGTCTTTCTCCTTAAGCAGTTCCAGTATCTCTCGTCGGGTTGGGTCGTTTAGCGCTTTAAAAATCGAGTTCAATTCAACCTCCATTTAAATATTTAGACAAATATCTAAACACTTTTTAAATTTCAAACAATTCCTTTACATTTATTTTTATTCCCGTGAATCTTTTCCATGAAGGTAAAATCCATTTTGCTGCTGATTTTTAGCTATTTGCTGTGTTCGATGGCTGCAAAAGCGCAAAACACCGGTGAAAACTTTGCCGATTCCCTGGCCAAACATTTCGATTATTATCGTTTAAAAAATCCGCAAAGCATTTTATTTGCCCATTTTGATAAAACCGTTTACACTAATAACGAAAATGTGTGGTTTACCGCTTATCTTTTAAATAGCGATAAAAGCAGGCTAAACGATGTACTGTCGGCCGTGCTGGTAAAGGACGATGACCGTTCCATCGCACTCGGGGAAAAATTTGTTATGGCGGACGGAATCGCCTTCGGCAACCTGTTTCTTCCGGACAGTATCCCATCCGGCGATTACAGCTTCATCCTTTATACCAATGAGATTTATAACGGCAAACCCGCTAATATTTTTGTTCAGCCTGTCACGATAAAAAATATGAACGAGGAGGGTTTTCACGCTGCGCTTAATTTGCTGGATACCGGCAAATTCCCCGCTGACGGCAAAAGAAAAGTGCGCTTGGTAACCAGCGCAAAAGGGGCCACAATCGTTTCGGGCGCTACGGTCAGTTATTACGCAGGGGATAAGGCCCACCCTTTTTTTTCCGGCCAGGTTAAAACGGATCATGCAGGCCAATATGTATTCTCAGTCCCCGTAGCAGGGATAAGCACAAGCAATAACATATTTGAAGCAAAGATCACTTTCGGCAAAGAATCGAACACTGCACAATTGGCACTACCGGTTTACTCAGACGTTCCGCAAATCAAATTTTACCCGGAAGGCGGCAATCTTTCCGACGGCGTGTTGAGCACGGTTGGCTGGGAAGCAAAAGACCTGGCAGGCGCCCCCCTGGAAATGGGCGGCGTGTTATATAAAGATGACAAGCCCAGGGATACCGTTTACACCGATACTTATGGCATGGGTAAATTTAAGCTATATCCGCAGGTGCACAGCCGTTATTACCTGAGGCCGCTGGGGCATGTTTTTAAAGATTCGGTTTATGCGCTGCCCGGGGTGATGTTAGATCAACCGGTAATTGCTATTGCGAAGGCAATTGCTGACGATACGTTAAATTTGATAATTAGGGCGAAAACCGCGCAAAAGGTGTTTGTTGTAGCCCATAACTTCGGGAACGTTTTTTTTAATTTCGAAACAGAAGCTACGACAAGAGGGAAACCGGTAAAAGTTATCCTGGATGAATTGCCGAGGGGGGTTGTGGAGATCACTGTTCTGGATAGCTTGCGCCGGCCATGTGCGGAACGGCTTTTTTTTGCCCACTACGACCGCCGAAATATCCTGAAAATAAATACAGATACTGATCATTACAAAAAACGGCAGAAGGTGAGCATCGACCTGAAGTTGATGAATGCGGATGGCAAAGCGGCAGGCGGCCTCGTATCGGTAGCCTGCATACAGGCCAACCGATACGAGATAAAAAAAGCAATGGACATTGAAAGCTATTTTTACCTGGTTGACCAGATAGGCCGGCTCCCCATAAAGGAACACTATATGGGCACATCCGATGATGACAGAAAATACCTGGAAGATATTTTATTGGTAAAGGGGTGGCGGCGCTATACCTGGCCGGAATTGGTAAAGGCAGCGCCACGCGATACCGCAGGGCGCGAAGACACGTTGTTTTTTAACGGAGCGCTAACGAGGTACGGCAAGCCGCTTAAAAAACCCGGCAGTTTACTAATGTTTAAGGACTCGTCTGCAATTGCATTCAAAACTGACCTGACCGGGAGATTCATCATGACCAGCGAACAGCTGTTTACCCACGAGCAAAAAGACGTAAAACTCCTTGCAAATTCGGGCGCCGGCGACGAAGTAAAAATAACATTGAGCGACCCTTATAAAAAAATTGATGATTCGATCGCTCTCAATTTTCACCCGTTCAAAAACATAATGCGTTTGCCTGGAGGTACAGCAGAGGATACGGAAAGTCTGTTGGGCATACAACGCATAATCCAATTAAAGCAGGTCAGCATAAAGGCCGACAAAGACGATCGCACATACGGTATTGCCGGAACGGCGCATGAAAATGAATGTGGCGATTACGTATGCAAGTTTAATATCCTGAATTGTCCGAATCACCGGGATGACCCCGCGAACAGGCCAGCAGTGTTGGGTCAAACCTACACTTACAAGGGAAATCCGTATTATACGTATGAGGGTTGCATAATTCATGAGCAGCAGCCTGCCGGTTCGGTAATTGAGACAATAAGTAGCATTCATTATTCGGTGGGATTTTACCCGGCGGATTATTCAAAGCTCAACCCGATTGCGCCTGAGTACGTTTCGACTATTTACTGGAACCATTTATTAAAGCTTTCACCAGCAACCAAAAATACCGTCAGCTTTTATACCAGCGATATTACCGGCGATTTTAAGATCATCGTTCAGGGCATCAGCCAGGATGACGTTGTTTATGGCGAAAAGACGTTTATGGTGGTTAAGTAGCTGCGGAGTCAAAACTCAATCAACCATTCAACTTAATCAGCCCAATCAACTAACATTGTATTTTATTGCAAATTTTCGTTACTTACGCTACTTATCAAAACCCCATCATGCAAAGAAGAAATTTCCTGAAGACAGGCGCCGTAGCCGGCTTAGCCTTAACTACGCTGGCCCCCGCTTCGTGCAAGCAAGCCTCGTCGCCAGCCGGCGGCCAGGATGAGCAAAAAGCCGATGATTTTGAGTTGAATGAAGTGACCATAGATACGCTTCAGCAAAAGATGCAAAGCAAGACCTATACCTCGCGGCAGATCACAGAGATGTATTTAAAACGTATAGACGCTATCGACAAAAGCGGCCCGAAACTGAATGCGGTGATCGAGCTTAACCCGGACGCTTTGGACATTGCCGATGCAATGGACAAGGAACGCGCCGCCGGGAAAGTGCGCGGGCCGCTGCATGGTATACCGGTTTTGATAAAGGATAATATTACAACAGGAGATAAGATGCATACCACTGCCGGGGCCTCGGCCATTGCTGACAATATTATGAAGGAAGATGCCTTCATCATTAAAAAACTGCGTGAAGCAGGCGCGGTATTGCTGGGGAAGACCAATTTGAGCGAATGGGCAAATTTCCGCTCTACACATTCAACCAGCGCATGGAGCAGCCGCGGCGGGCAAACCAAATGCCCCTATATTTTAGATCGTAACCCCAGCGGCTCGAGCGCGGGTTCCGGGTCGGCGGCATCGGCAAATTTATGTGCGATCGCTATCGGAACCGAGACAGATGGTTCCATTGTTTCGCCGTCATCTGTTAATGGCCTGGTAGGTATAAAGCCGACCGTAGGGCTTTGGAGCCGGGCGAACATTATCCCCATTTCAAAAACACAGGATACAGCCGGGCCGATGGCGCGCACTGTTAAGGATGCAGCAATTCTTTTGAGCGCATTGGCCGGCGAAGATCCGCAGGACAGTTATACCGCGGCAAGCAAAGGCAAAATTGAGGCTGACTATACCAAATTTTTAGACGCCGACGGGCTGAAAGGAAAGCGCATCGGTGTAGAAAAAGATGCACAGAAAATAAGCCCGCAAATGGACCCTATATTTAAAGCAGCCCTTGACTTGTTGAAGAGCAAAGGTGCTACTGTTATTGAGATTGAACTATACAAAGAGCTAAAAGGCCTTGGCAATGCCGATTTCACAGTGCTCCTTTACGAATTTAAAGACGGCCTGAACCAATATTTGGCGAAGGCTAATTCGAAAGTGAAATCGCTGGCGGATGTGATCGCGTTTAACAAGCAGAACGAAGCCACAGCCATGCCGTTTTTTAAACAGGAAATTTTAGAGCAGGCACAAGCAAAAAAAGGACTTGACGAAAAAGAGTACATGGACGCCGTAGCCAAAACCACCGGCACCACGCGCACCGCCATTGACAAGATCATGAGCGCCAACAAACTGGATGCCATAGTAGCCCCCACCAACGGATTTGCCGTTTGTATTGACCTTGTTAACGGCGATTATGATAACGGCTTCTCCTTTTCGGGCCCGGCTGCTATGGCGGGCTACCCGCATATTACCGTACCCATGGGCTATTTTAACGAGCTGCCGGTTGGGATATCGTTTGTAAGTACACCGTACAAGGAAGGTGATATAATTAAGTTGGCGTACGCGTATGAGCAGGCCTCGAAAAAACGTGTGCCGCCAAAATTTAAGGCTGATTTGCTGGGATGACAACATGGTTCGCGCGCCCGTTGGTGGTTTTCAATTTAATTGTATATTTGTGTATAAGATCTTTTATGAGTGTGTTAACATTAGAATATAGTTTTGAGAACAAACTCCGCGATATTAATGTCAGGAAGTTCATCTTTAGCATCATAAGGGGCCGTGTTACGTCATATAGTGAGAATATTAAGAAGCTTCTGGCCCAAGTTGATAACGAATTTCAACAGGAAAAGCAGATTTTAACTGACATTGAAAAATTGGATCATAGCGAGTTAAAACTTTTGAATAAAAAATTTAAAAGGATAAATAGCTATTTCGATAAGTTAAATGATATGTACTATAATGAAAACTATTTTGGCGATGCCGAGTTAAAACAGATCTTCACATCAATAAGCAGACAAACTCACAAAGTGGAAAACCTAAGTCATAAATATTTATATTTGGATCATAGTCAATCTCAAACACCTGAATATATCAAGGAAGCCCTGGCAAATTTTTCCCAGGATGCCATTAGTAAAAAAATTAAGATCAACTAATAGATGCCTTTTCAGCGAGGGGATATTATTGAACTGCCGTTTTTAATCCCCGGCAAAAACCGAACCGAAGTACACCCCGCTATTATTATATCAAATAACCTGGTACATGAGAATGAAGGGATTTACATTTGTGTAATGGTCACGCATTCTGAGCTTCACGAATTTTTCGCCTTCGATTTAGCTCCTGATATGTTTGTGAATGCCCGGAATGTGCCTGAAGGGAAAGCAAAAGCACATTTGGTAGCCTATGTGCTCGAGAGCCAGGTCATCTCAAACTCAAGTACCAAAAGAAACAAAATGAAACATGTTTACGTGGACAAATTGGTGCATTTTATTTCTGACACCGTATTGTTCGAAGATTAATTATTTCAAGCGCCAAAACCCATTAAAAAAATCAGAGGCGCTAACAACCACCTATGAATTTGCCTTGTCCTCCAGCCGTTTTGTGATCGAGATGATCATTTGGTTTTGATACTCAAGATGCGAAAGGATAGTTTCTATTTCCAACTCTGCCTGCAAGTTTATTTTGAGGTCTTCTTCATCTCTTAAATCAGCACGAATTGATTGCACATTCTGCCCGATCATGATCAGCGGCAGTAAAAAAAGCTGGATCATATTGGAAATAAAAAGCCAAAGCACAAAGGCCGGGTAAGGATCAAACCTTGCCCCTTTTGGCGCAAACATGTTCCAGGTAAGCCAAATAACTGTCCATAAAAAAATGAGCATAAAAAAGCCCATGGTGCCAACGTGGTTAGTTATCCAAACGGCTATTCTGTCCAGCATGGATTTTTTTAAGTGGCTTTTGGTGGTGGTGCGCAAAATCTCTTTGCGCTTGTTGATGCACTCCTGGATAGATAGGGGTTTTGTAGGTTCCATAATTTAATTGTCGATTAGGGTTTTAAATTTTATAACCAAATCTAATTAATTAACATCAAAATATTATGGCTCGTTTGTTTGGTTTAACCCTAACTTTATTGCCTGTTCAAACCATATAAAATCCTATATTTCGAAAAAATTAAGCTATGGAATTTGGCCGCATACCACACGAAGAGCTGGCGCTAACTGATTTTACGCTCCCGCCCGACCCGGAACTCACCATCAACACCTTACTTGCCGCCAAAAACAAAGGCACGCTGCAGGTTCGGGTTGGCTGCGCCAAATGGGGGCGCAAGGAATGGCTGGGCAAGATATATCCACCCAAAACCAAAGATGCCAATTTTTTGGATGAATATGTAAAGCATTTCGATTGTATCGAGCTGAACGCGACATTTTATAATATTTACGGCCAGCAGGTGATCAGCAAGTGGAAGGAAAAGGCTGCCCCGAACGCAAATTTTAAGTTCTGCCCAAAATTCTCGCAATCTATTACCCATATCCGGAGGCTGAAGAACGCCGATGAGATTACCACGCAATACTACGCCGGAATAGAAGCCTTCGGCGAAACGCTCGGCCCGTTGTTTTTGCAGGTAGGCGATAATTTTACGCCCAAAAGTTTGCCTGACCTGAAAGCTTATCTTCAAAAACTGCCGACAGATGTCCCTGTTTTTGTTGAAGTGCGGCACAAGGATTGGTTTGCTGTTCCCGAAGTTCGCGCCGAATTTTTTGGTATGCTGCATGAGTTAAATGTCGGCGCGGTAATAACCGATGCCGCCGGCCGCCGCGATGTCATCCATATGGAACTGCCTACGCCCCATGCCTTTATCCGATTTGTGGGTAACAGCCTTGATCCTACCGACTATAAACGCGTTGACGACTGGGTAGAACGTATTGTAAAATGGAAAGAAATGGGCCTGCAGTCCGTCTGGTTTTTTATGCACCAGCATGATGAACGGTACTCGCCGGAGCTGGCTGATTATGTGGCTGAAAAGTTAAACCAACATTTGGGCCTTAGTTTGTTGAGGCCAACTTTTATGGATAGGGATGAACCTGGTGTCTGAACCGTTGATTTAGCTGATTTGATTGACACCGCTGATTAAAAAGGCGACAGGAATCAAAAAAATCAGCCTAATCAACTTAATTAATGGTTCAGATTACGACACCATCCCCGATATCACATTAATACTCAGCGCCAGGATAGCCGTGTTAAAGGCAAACGACAATAGCGCATGCATGGTGCAAACCCGCCGGATTCTTCGTGAAGTGATATTGACATCGGATACCTGGAACGTCATCCCGACGATAAAGGAAAAATAAACAAAATCAAGGTAGTCAGGCGCATCCTTTCCGGGAAATTGCAAACCGCCTTCCGCCTTCGTTACGCCGTCGATATCAGTTTCGTGATCATAATACAAATGTGCGTAGCGCAGCGTGTAAATGGTATGGAGCAGCCACCAGGAAATGATCACTGCCGTTATCGCAAGCAGGATATGTTCATTTTTGGCGACTTCCGGTAGTCCTTTGGTTGATTTCAACAAGTAAACAATCGCGCCGAGGCTAACAACCGCTGCCGTTGTTATAAATAAAAATAGAAAGGTAAGGCTCGAATCTTGCAAACGGGCAATTGCCTTTACCTCACGCGGGTGCGAGGAAAGTATAATGATCCAGTTGAGCAAAATAACCGTAAGCGCGCAGCCGATCCAGCAAACCAGGATCAATGCCGGGGTTCTGACATTACCCCGGAAACAAAAAAAAGCGATGGCGCTAACCGCAAGTGCTATTATTAAGCGATAACGCGCATCCAGCCTGTAAAAGAACCGCTTGTCGGCCCGGTAAGTTTTTGTCATAATTTTGGCCTTTTATATGGCTGCAATGTTAAAAGTAAAAATATGTTTTAAAAAAGGATCTATTCACCATGGTCTTTGGAATATCATCAACCACGGACTAAAAAATGATTTCCGCCACGCGCCCAACCTGGCCGTCCTCCAGCCTTACTTTTATGCCGCGTGAATGATAAGCGGAACTGGTCAATATATCCTTTACAATGCCGCGGGTAAGTTTGCCGGAGCGTTGATCTTTTTTTAGGATGATATCCACTTCAAGGCCAGGGTAAATGTCTTCGCGGTTTCTTCCATGCATAACTAATTTATTTTTTGGCTCTTATTTCTACTAAATCACCCGTCGTGAGTGCCTTATCGAAGCCTTTGTCCTTTAAACCTGCTATCAATCTTTTATCACCCGACCAAATCTTGCATTTAAATTGTTTGGCGAATGCGACATAGTGAATATCTTTTAAGTCAACGTCTTTCACCAAATCAAACGCTTCATGCCAAAATTCATCGTTGATTTGCTCGTCGGATATAAAGTTAATGTCTTTGCAAACCAGGTATTCTGTTTCCATAACGGATTCAATACTCATCCCTGAAGCCCTGGCAATCTTCTCGTATTTGGACTTGATTTCATGCCGCAAAAATTCAGGCGCGATAAACTTGAAATACTTTTGGGAATTAATCAGAAGATCGCCAATTTTTCCGTTGGAATTCAATATGCCACTATAAACAATATTGGCGTCGACGATAATTTTCACTTAATAAATCTCGTTTTGTTCGCTTCCCACCAGGAAGCATTGGCTTCTTCGGCCAATTTATCAGCGTCGGCCTGAGTGGCTTTGGATTTCGACGTTAATTCAAGGTATTTTAGGTAATCTATAACACGCTGTAGGCCAAACCTGTCAATCGAGGATGGAATCGTGATTGTTATTTTGTCCTTATTTGCCCTTTCAATCATCATACACAAATATAATAAATATTTGCATTTATTGGTTCACAAGATCGTTTATTGCCCTTTCAACTTTTTCAAAATCAAAACTTTTAATCAACTTATCCATCGCCACAGTTATTTCCTTATTATTTAAATTGCCAATACTGCCCTCATGCGTGTGCTTAACGTGTTTATCCGGGTTAAATTCTCCCTTTTCAATGGCGAGGCCTACTTGTTTATAAGCATCCCGGAAAGGTACACCGCTTAACACCAGGCGGTTTACCTCCTCCACGCTAAACAAATAGCTGTATTTAGGGTCATTCAAAATGTCGGCGTTAACGCTGATATTTTGCAGCATAAAGGCGGCCATTTGCAGGCAGTGTTTCAGATCGGAAAAAGCCGGGAACAACAACTCTTTCAGTAACTGCAGTTCGCGATGATAGCCCGAGGGTAGGTTGGTGGTCATCATCGCCACATCGTTCGGCAATGCCTGCAGCCGGTTGCATTTACCGCGCATGATCTCCCAAACATCCGGATTTTTTTTGTGGGGCATAATGCTGCTGCCTGTGGTAAGTGTATCCGGGTAGCTTACAAAAGCAAAGTTCTGGCTCAAATATAGCGCCTGGTCCATAGCCATTTTGGCAAGGGTGGCCGCAATAGCCGATAAAGCCTGGGCAATAACCCGCTCGGTTTTACCGCGCCCCATTTGGGCATAAACCACGTTATAATTCAGGCTGTCGAAACCTAAAAGTTTTGTTGTCAGTGTTCTGTTTAAAGGGAATGACGAGCCATACCCGGCTGCCGAGCCCAAAGGATTTTTGTTGGTGATCTTCCAGGCAGCCAGCACCATTTCCAAATCATCAGCCAGGCTTTCCGCATAGGCGCCAAACCATAAGCCGAACGATGAAGGCATAGCGATCTGCAAATGCGTATAGCCGGGGAGCAATACATCCTTATGCTTTTCACTGAGTTCAATCAGCAAGCGGAAAAGTTTATCCGTCTCCTCAACCACCTGCTGCAATTCGTGCCTGAAGAATAGTTTTAAATCAACCAAAACCTGGTCATTTCGCGAACGGCCGCTATGGATTTTTTTACCGGCGTCGCCAATGCGCTGGGTAAGCAGCATTTCAACTTGTGAGTGTACGTCTTCAACTTCAGCGGCAATGGTAAAGTTGCCTTCATGAATTTCTCTGTATATTTTTTTGAGTTCCTGTTGAACGGCTTGCAAATCATCATTGCTCATCAGGCCTACGCTTTCGAGCATTTGGGTATGAGCCAGCGATCCCAATACGTCGAATGCGGCCATTTGTAAATCAAACTCACGGTCCCGTCCTACCGTGAAATTCTCTACAAGTTCATTAACAGTAACAGATTTTTGCCAGATTTTAGCCATTTTGATTTACGAATTACGATTTACGAATTACGATTTGTTTAATTCGCAACTAATTTCCACGCAATGTGTTCAATGAAGCGACAATAATAGAAAGAAGTTCATTCCCTTCCTTATAAATCACATCGATTTTTTCATTTAATTCAGGATTCAACTCTACGAGCAATTCTAAAAAGAACAAGGTTTCATCCAATTCCTCCTCTACGATCTTTAGCTTATTGATAAAGTCATTTTTTGATTTAGCTCTGCAAGCTGCACGGTAGTTCGCCCCTGTTGAGCTGGCACTTCGGTTGAGTTGGTCCGCGTAATTTTTATTAACGATATTGTAGGGTAAGCTCAATACCAAACGCGCATTTGCAAGTGCGTATTTTTTTGTTCTAAGTTTAAGTTCTTCTTTGGTCATGCTCATTCATTTTGTTTTAATGCAAATTACATAATCGCCTGCCAAAACCAATAACCCCAAATCGTAATTCGTAAATCGTAATTCGTAAATTATTTTATTTCACCAGCAAGCATATAACCGGCTATCTCCATTCCTCCTTTTAGCAGTGTTGCTTTTGAAGCAGGATTGCTAATATTACATCTCGCAGCCGGAACTCTTCCCGCCAGGTAACAGGCTTTTTTAACTTCTTGTATTAAAAAGCTTCCGTAACCTTTTCGCCGATGGTTTGACTGTACTTCCATGTACAGATCGGCGAAGGGCTTATTGTAATGCAGCAGAAAACCTCCTGATCCTATTATTCCTCCATTTTTCTCCAAAACATAATCGCCCTCCGGTTCACTTTGGTGATCGAAAAGACGGTCCGTGTCGAGTTTTTTCCTAAAAATAACATCGTCAAACTTATGATGAGTTGATGACCCTGCTTTAAAAAGTACAACGTCGGAAGATATATTCTTCGCAAACTCATACAGCATTCCCGATAGGAGCAAATCATTACTCTGGCATTCGATATAAATCACGCCGGAAACCTTAATTAATTCAGCGAAGATCGCCGCCATGCGATTTCTGTAGTCAGGGACTAAATAAAACTCAAAAATGGAGTCGCGGAGTTTAAGGTCATCTCTCCCCATTACCGAGCCGTAGCCAATCTGCGTATCGCCATCGGTAAACACATATTCGTCCGCCCAGCCGCGCCAATGACAAGAATCATACCTGACCTGGAAGTTATTTTCCTGCAAAAACAAAGCGCGTAAAGATTGTATCGCTGCTAAATCTGTTTTGACAACTTTCAGATCCATAGGCCTTAAGCTTAATTTATACTTTCCAGCATTTTCAGGTAGATATCTATGCCTTGTTTGATCTCGTCAACATACACAAATTCATCAGCGGTGTGCGAACGCGCGGATTCGCCGGGGCCTACTTTTAAAGAAGGTATGTCCAGCAAAGCCTGGTCGGAGGTGGTGGGCGAGCCGTAAGTTGTGCGGCCCAGGCTCAATCCCGCCTGAACTATCGCGTGGTTTTTATCGATCTTCGATGGCTTTAACCGCACGGATCGCGGTCTTACCTCGCTTATAACGTGCTGCCTGATGATCTCCAGCACCTCGTCATTACTGTAAGCATCGGTTACCCTCACATCAACTGTAAAATTACATTCAGCGGGCACTACATTATGTTGCGAACCTGCATTTATTATGGTGACCGACATTTTCACCGGGCCAAATAATTCAGATTCTTTCGGGAAATGATAGGCGCGGAACCACTCAATATCTTTCATCGCTTTGTAAATGGCATTTTCACCCTCTTCGCGGGCCGCATGACCAGCTTTACCCCGCGCTATGCAGTCTAATACCATTAAACCCTTTTCGGCAATGGCCAGTTGCATGCCCGTTGGCTCCCCGACAACAGCGAAATCAAGTTTACCCAATTCGGGAAGTATCAGCTCGATGCCGTTAAGGCCGGATATTTCTTCCTCCGCAGTTGCGGCAATGCAGAAGTTATACTTCAAATTTTCCCTTTCATAAAAATGCAGGAAAACGGAGATCAGCGACACCAGGCAGCCCCCGGCATCGTTACTGCCCAGGCCGTATAACTTTCCATCTTCAATTTTAGCCTCAAAGGGGTCGCGGGTGTAGCCTGGGTTAGGCTTTACCGTATCGTGATGTGAATTAAGAAGTATAGTTGGCTTTTCCGGGTCAAAATGTTTATTGAAAGCCCAGACGTTATTTAATTTGCGATGAATTTGTACCCCTTTGCCTATCAAAAATTGTTCGATCGCATCGGCCGTTCGCTCCTCATCCCGGCTGAAAGAAGGTATCGCTATCAGTTGCTGAAGCAGCTGGATTGCCTGGCGGGAAAGGGTCTCGATGTCCGTCATAAATGCAGCAAAAGTAGTCTTTTTAAGCAGATTGCAAACCCGGCTCAATCTTCAATCTTCGAATACTTTTTGGTGTCGCCCATTGTGCAATACAGCACCAGCGAAAGCGCGATGCAAATACTTACATACCAGTAAAACCATTCCTGGTGGTGTTGGTCTTTAAAATCAAGGGCGATATATTCAGCCGTGCCTCCGAACAGCGAAACGGCTATGGCATAAGGGAAACCAACGCCCAATGCACGTACATTAACCGGGAAAAGCTCGGCTTTTACTACGGCATTGATGGAGGTATAACCACTGACAATAACCAATGCGCACATGATGAGCGCAAACGCCGGCCAAAATTCCCTCGTACTGCTAAGGTTCGTCATGATAGGGACTGTAGTTAACGTACCTAAAATGCCGAATCCAATCAGCAAAGGTTTGCGGCCGATCTTATCGCTCAGCAGGCCGAATGCGGGCTGTAATAACATAAAAACAATCAGCGTAAACGCCGAAATGAGGGTAGCATCATTCTTTGAGAACCCGGACGTGGTGGTCAAAAATTTTTGCATGTAGGTAGTAAAGGTATAAAAAGCGACCGTGCCACCCATCGTCAGGCCAATCACCGTAAAAACTGCCTTCGGATGTTGGAGCAACGCCTTAAAGGTACCGCGCTGTTGCGCCGGTGCGGTTTTGTCATCCAGTTGTACCGACTCGTGCAGGCTTCGCCGCAAATACATCACCGTTATGGCGAGGACCGCCCCGATGCCGAAGGGAATGCGCCAGCCCCATTGCTGCAACTGCGCCGGCGATAAAAATATCCGCTGCAGCAGCACCAGCACGCCCAGCGCCACCAACTGCCCCATGATGAGCGTAACATATTGGAAGCTGGAATAAAACCCACGATGTTTTTTGGTGGCCATTTCGCTCAGGTAGGTGGCGCTGGTGCCGTATTCGCCGCCCACGCTTATACCCTGGATTACCCGCGCCAAAACCAGGATAAGGGGTGCTGCAACGCCAATCTCTTTGTAACCCGGAACAACAGCTATCATCAACGAGCCAAAGCTCATCAGCAATACCGATAGTGTAAGCGCTTTTTTACGGCCTTTTTTATCAGCATAAGCGCCCATCAGCCAGCCGCCGATAGGCCGCATCAAAAAGCCGATTGCGAATATGCCGGAGGTGTTTAATAGCTGCGCCACAGCATTTTGCTGCGGAAAAAAGGCCGCCGAAAAGTAAATAGCAAGAGAGGAGTAAGCATACCAGTCGTACCACTCAACCAGGTTGCCCAACGAGCCTCCGATGATGGATTTGATACGACCGGGCGTGGTTTGAGGTGGAGTGGTTTTATGCGGCATAAGTTTTATATGAGTTTTTAAAGATATATATTTATCAAATCGTACAAAATAAGTTTTAAGATGAAAACAAGAGTCCTGTTTGGTGTTGTCGCATTATCCCTCCTCTTTTTGGTTAGCTGTCAGGAGCAGCAAAAAACCATCCCGTATGGCAACAATCCTGCGGCAGGCAAATACTACAACATCCGCGGAATTAAAATGTACTGCGAAACTTATGGCCATGGAACACCTTTGCTAATGATACACGGCAACGGAGGCAGCATGGAAGCGTTTAAAAAAAATGTGCCTTTCTTTTCAAAAAAATATAAAGTGATTTTGGTGGACAGCAGGGCGCATGGCAAATCGGTGGACCCAAGCGATTCGCTGTCTTTTGAGCAAATGGCCGATGATTTTAACGCCTTGCTTGAGGCGATGCACATCGGCAAAACCTATGTAATAGGGTGGAGCGATGGCGGCATTAATGCGCTGCTGCTGGCTATGCGGCATCCTGACAAGGTGATCAAACTGGCCTCGACCGGCGCTAACCTTACGCCCGACTCTACGGCGCTTCAGCCATCGCTGTGGAAAGACATGGTAAAACAATACAACGAACAAAAAAATAAAAAATGGAAGACTGCCAAAGAAAAAAACGATTGGAAGATATTTATGCTCGATTATGATCAGCCCAACATCCCGGCAGTAGCGTTAAGGGCGGTAAAATGCCCGTCGCTGATCATCTGCGGCGACCACGATCTGATCCCGATTGAGCACACCGCTTTAATTTACCATAACATCCCCAAAGCGTATATGTGGGTGGTGCCCAATTCGGGCCATCCCACGCTTATCGAGCACACGGCTGATTTTAACCGGACCGTCGACGATTTCTTTATGGGTAAAGGGTTTTAGACTGACTCAGCCGTTGCTTACTGTACTGTCCTGTGCGAGGTAGTCGTAATATTTGTCAATTTGATCGCCAACTTCATCGATCGCGAAATCGTCCGGGCCAAACCGGTGATCAACCTTTTCCCATACGCCAAAAGTATTTTTTTTGATGATATAGTAAATGGCGTGATTAAACACGTTAAATAATTCGAGGTGGTCACTATTCCGGATCACCTTATACGATTGTTTTTTAACTATTATTTCAAAAGCTTCCATTAGAATAGGTTTTAGCAAAAGTAATAGTTAAATGGCAAGGCCGCAAAGTTTGACACCCCGTGTTTTAACGGTATTCAGTACCGTATTTTAACTAAGATTTTTAAGATTAGAAGGATTTTAGGATTCCGTCGGCGAAAAATAAACGAGGCACTTAACACCAAAATAAAAGTTCTTCGCAAATTCGGTATAATACCAATGCCATTTTTAATCCTAAAAATCCTTCTAATCTTAAAAATCTTAGTTAATTATTAACCATTTTCATGGCGCCCTCGGCGTAGCGCATTCCTGTATTAGGATATTTTGCAAGGATAGATACTATTTCCTGCAGATCGGCGGCATTAAGTACCACGTCTACCGAAGCGGCGTTTTCGCGCAGATATTTGGTTTTTTTAGTGCCGGGGATAGGAATGATGTCGTCTCCCTGGGCCAGCACCCAGGCTAAGGCCAGCTGGGCCGCGGTGCAATTCTTTTGCGCTGCAAAAGCCGCGAATGCTGCCGCCAGCTGCTGGTTATTATCCTTATAATCATCGCCAAAACGGGGAAGCGTTTTTCGGAAATCGCCTTCGCCCAGCTCATCAACTTTTAAAACGTTAGTGATCAGTCCGCGTGACAGGGGGCTGAACGGCACCAATGAAATGCCCAGTTCGCGGCAGGTGGGCAATATCTCCGCTTCCACATCACGCGTGAGCAATGAATACTCGCTTTGCAGTGCGGCAATCGGATGAACAGCATGCGCCTTGCGGAGCGATGCCGCCGATGCTTCTGATAAACCCAGGTAACGTACCTTTCCTTCCTTAACCAAATCGGCCATGGCCCCAACCATTTCCTCAACCGGTACCTTCGGATCAACGCGGTGAGCATAGTAAAGATCGATCACCTCTGTATCCAGCCTTTTCAAGCTTTTTTCCACAGCGGTTTTCATATACGCCGGCGAGCCGTCAAAAAAGCTGCCCGGCATTCCCGGCATCGCATTGCTGTCGGCCTGCCTAAAGCCAAATTTTGTGGCGATAAAAACCTTATCCCGGTTTGGCTTCAGCACCTTGGCTACCAGTTCCTCATTTTTCCCGTTGGCATAAATATCGGCTGTATCCCAAAAGTTAATACCCAGCTCCAGCGCCAGCTGCAGGGTAGCCATCGATTCATCGTCATTGGCGGTGCCATATCCATGGTTCATACCCATGCATCCCAGGCCAATTGCCGAAAGTTTTTCGCCTGTTTTTCCCAAATCCCTGTATTTCATAATTATGTATTTTGGCAAATATAACCCGCTTAATTTCGATAAATTGCATCGCTAAATCTTCTTACAAAAAAATAGCAAATCATATAAGTGTCAAAATTAAATGTTTAAACATATATTTAAAAGCCATGTATTATGTTTGTGACAAAAAAAGACAAATCAATTCCTTCGAATTAAAAAAAAACAATCATGAAAAAGACAATTTTATTACTGACTGCGGCAATGTTCAGCATCAGCGCATTCGCACAAAGCACCTGGAAAAACGACCCGATGCACTCCAAGCTTGGATTCACCATTACGCACTTAATGGTATCTGACGTTGATGGTATTTTTAAAGACTTTAGCTGTACCATCGTAGCATCCAAACCCGATTTCAGCGATGCTAAATTTCAATTAACGGTAAATACAACTTCGGTTAATACAGATGTTGATTATCGCGACAATGATTTAAGGGGGGCCAACTATTTTGATGTTGCTAAATTCCCGACTATGACTTTTACCAGCACAGGCATTAGCCCGGTTTCAACCAATCATTATAAATTGACCGGCAACCTTACCCTGCATGGCGTTACCAAACCGGTTACCATGGACCTTTGGTACCGCGGCACCATTACCAACCCGATGAGCAAGAAAGACGACGCAGGTTTTAAACTGACCGGCGTTATCAAAAGGACTGATTTTGGTTTTGCGCCAGGCGCCGGCACTACCATGCTGAGCGATGAAGTAACCATTAATGCAAATGGTGAGTTCGCGAAAGCGAATTAAAGGGTTGATCAGATCGGGAGAGCAGTTGAGGGAAACTGTTATTTTTCGAACTTAGTAAGTGTTTAACTCAAACAGCAAACAGCGCTCCGGCCAAAACCGGGGCGCTGTTTGTTTTATACCATAATGAAACCTGTTATTTCAATTACGGGGTCATCAGCCATAGGTTAATGTTCAGTTTGTCTGAAACCCCGCCTCAAAAAAAGCAAATTGCAATTTAAGCCCGTTGAGTTGACAATAATCCAATTATTACGGGCGGCAATAATTGTTTTTTAGATGCTGTGCGTTTTATAACAAAAAAAATCAGGTTACGTATAAGGCTATCAGTATAACCGTCATTAAAGACTGATATTAAGATTTTTATCGACAATAATAGTAAAATCAAACAACCCCGTCGAAACGTGACAATGAGATATCTGCTAAAAATTTTTACCGTTTTTTTGCTGACCGTACCATCGTTTTCATTTGCCCAAAACCGGCAATTGCATTTTGACCATCTTGGAACAGCGGACGGTCTTTCAGAACTCGAACCCAACTGCATATTACAAGATCGGCGGGGATTTATCTGGATAGCTACTAACGATGGGCTAAACAGGTATGATGGGTACAAGTTTAAAATATTCAGGAATGACGTTAAGGATGCGGCAAGCATCAGCAATAATTACATACAGGATATAAAAGAAGATAAGGACGGCAATATATGGATAGCTACTGTAGGCGGCGGTTTAAATAAATACGACAGGAAAACCAACCGTTTTCAACGTTTCTTCCATAATGAAAAAGATGGTAAAACCATTTCGAGTAATTTTGTAAGCAAAATTGTTATTGAAAGATCAGGCAAAATATGGGTTGGTACCCAACAGAACGGCCTGGATCTGTTTGATCCAAAAACCGGTCACTGCCTTCATTATGTAAATGATAAGAACGATGCAAAAAGCATCAGCGATAACCAGATAGGGACGCTTTATTGTGACAGCCAAAATAATATATGGGTAGGGACGGTTAATAGCGGCCTTAGTTTATTCGACCGCAGAAACAACGGCTTCATTAATTTTAAGCACGTTGAAAACGTTAAAGGGTCTATTTCGGGCAATACCATAACTGCTATTTTTGAAGACAGCAAAAACCAGTTATGGGTGGGCACGCAGGAAGCGGGACTAAACCTTTACAATAACAGCACCGGTACATTCACGCATTTTGTCCACGATCCGCGCAATAGTAATTCGCTTGTGCATAATAGTATTCAAAGCATTGCGGAGGATGATAACCATGATTTATGGATCGGAACGGAAAATGGCGGCCTAAGTATCTATGATCCCTTAAAAAATCAGTTTTTTAGTTATTTACACGACGATGTAGATAACAGCAGCCTGAATGGCAACTCAGTGGATGTTATACTAAATGACAGGGCCGGTAACATGTGGATCGGTGTTTTTGGCGGCGGCATTAATTTGTATAAGAAAAGCAAAAGCGAGTTTACGCACTACAAGCATACTTCATTGCCCAACAGCCTTTCAAATGATTTTATACTTGGCTTTTTAGAAGACGAAAATAATAATATCTGGATTGGTACAGACGGCGGCGGACTGAACATGCTCAATGTAAAATCCGGAAACTTCACTGCCTATAAACATCAGGATTCCAACAAGAACAGCATCGCCGGTGATAACGTGCTCGAGATAAAAGAAGATGACCAAAAGAATTTGTGGATAGGGACATGGGGCAATGGCATTAGTATAATGAATCAGAAAACCCGGACTTTCAGGTCGTTTAAACATAATCCATCCGATGCTGCCAGCCTGAGCTGCGATAATGTATACGCAATTGCCCAAACTCCTGATAAAAAGATATGGCTTGGAACATTTGACGCCGGGCTCGACCTGTACCAACCTGCCACCAATACGTTTATTCATCATCGCTTTAATCCCGCTGATTCAAAAAGTCTGAGCGGTGACCGCATCAACTCGCTATTAAGCGACGGCAAAGGAAATTTATGGATTGGCACGGACGACGCAGGATTGGATCTTTATGATCCCCGGACTAATTCCTTTACCCGGTTTAAACATCATGATAATCAGAATAGTTTAAGTGATAACACCGTTCTGGATCTTTATGAAGATACTGAAGGCAAAATTTGGATTTGCACACTGGCCGGCCTTAATTTATTTGATCCGGTAACCCATCATTTTACCGTTTTTAAAACTAAAGACGGATTGTCCCATGACTATACAGAAGCAATTTTGGAAGATAATAACGGGCACTTTTGGATAACTACCAGCAATGGGTTATCGATGTATGATCCCAAAACAAACAAATTTAAAAACTTTACAACCGAAGATGGCCTGCAGGCCGATGAGTTTAAGCAACATGCGGCAATTAAAAGCCGTACCGGCGCTTTGTACATCGGCGGCGTAAACGGGTTTAATTCATTTTTTCCGGATCAAATATCGCAGGCGCCATATAACGCACCTTTGGTTTTAACCAACTTACAGCTATTTAATAAAACGGTACAGGTTGCAAAAAACGCTAATGATCCTTCTCCCCTAAAGCAGGATATTTCGGAGACCAGGTCAATCACGCTACCTCATGATCAGTCGGTTATTTCGATCGAATACGCGGCATTGGATTATTTATCCCCCTCTAAAAAGAGGTATGCTTATATAATAGAGAGCTTTGATAAAAGCTGGAATTACGTTGAGGATAAAAACACCGCGGTTTATACCAATATCCCACCCGGCAATTATATTTTTAGGGTTAAAAGTCAGAATAGCGCAGGGAAATGGTCTCCGACTGTTTTAAGTTTAGAGGTTATCATTGTTCCGCCGTATTGGTTGACCTGGTGGTTTAGGCTGCTTGTAATTGTTTTTGTTGCAAGCTGTGTTTATGCGGTATACCGTTTCCGCGTTAACAGTATTATTAAACAAAAGGTATTATTAGAGCGCGAAGTAAAGGAGCGAACCGAAGAGGTGATGCGTCAATCGGGCGAATTGCAGGCAATAAATGAAGAGTTACAGGCGCAATCAGAAGAATTGCAGGCAGTAAATGAAGAACTCCAGGTGCAATCAGAAGAATTAGAGGATCAAAAGAACCAGGAATATTTGGCGCGCCAGGAAGCAGATAAGGCAAACGAGGCTAAAAGCATTTTTCTGGCTACCATGAGCCATGAGATAAGGACGCCGATGAATGGTGTAATTGGTATGGCTTCCTTGCTTTCAGAGACCGAATTGAGCGATGAGCAGCGGGAATACACAGAAACTATTATAAACTGCGGCGACGGCCTGATGAACGTTATCAATGACATACTGGATTTTTCAAAAATAGAATCCGGGAAAATGGATATTGAAGAAGAAGATTTTGATCTGCGTCAAAGCATTGAAGAAATAATGGATCTCTTCTCGCATAAGGTGGCTGAACAGCGCCTTGAATTGGTTTATGAGATTGATTTTAACCTCCCCAGCCACATCGTGGGCGACAGCCTGCGCCTTAAGCAAGTAATCATCAACCTGATTAATAATGCGATAAAGTTTACGTTGCAGGGCGAGGTGTTCATAAAAGTTTTTCTGTCAAAGCCGGTTTCCGGCGGTGAATTGGAGATTGGCTTTAGTGTAAAGGATACAGGAATAGGCATCCCGGGCGATAAGCTTTCCAGCTTGTTCAAGGCATTTTCACAAGTCGACTCATCTACCACCCGTAAATACGGCGGTACCGGTTTAGGGCTCATCATCAGTGAGCGGCTGTTTAAATTAATGGGTGGAAATTTGTGGGTTGATAGCCGGGTTGGCGAGGGCTCGACATTCAATTTTACGATAAAAGCCCAAACAAGCGGTAAACTGGCTGAAACAACTCAGCTATTACCGGGCATTTTAAGCCTGGACGGTAAACGGGTTTTGCTGGTTGACGATAACAAAACAAACCTTATTATTTTAAAAAGGCAACTGGAGCAGTGGAACCTGGCAACCGTAACTTGTTCGTCTGCACAACATGCATTGGCGGTTTTATCATCAGACAATAATTTTGACCTGGTAATTTCGGATATGGAAATGCCCGGAATGGATGGGGCCGTTTTAGCCCTGTCAATTAAAAATATGCCAAACCCTGTTCCGGTGATTCTTTTAAGTTCAATAGGTGATGCCAGCAGGAAAAAATATCCTGGTTTGTTTTCGTCAATATTGATCAAACCGGTTAAACAAAATCAACTGCTAAAGAGTATATGTGCAGAACTTGGCGATCGCATGGAAATAGTGAAAATTGCAGACCAGCCAAATAATATACTTGATCCCGGGTTCGCTTTGCTGTATCCAATGGATATCCTTATAGCAGAGGACAATCCTATTAATCAAAAATTGATCGAACGCGTATTGGTTAAGTTAGGATATCATGCGGAGGTTACACAAAATGGATACGAGGCATTGCTGAAGGTATCCGAGAATCCGTATGATGTGGTATTGATGGATATTCAAATGCCCGAAATGGATGGGCTGGAAGCCACAAGAAATATCCGCAAGCTTAACATCCAGCAACCATTTATTGTTGCGATGACGGCAAACGCCCTTTCAGAAGACAGGGATATTTGTATAAGCCAGGGCATGGACAGCTATATTTCAAAACCCATGAAACTGGATGCTTTAGTCTCTATTTTTAAAGAAGCCTACAGCGCCAAAAAAAAGGCCGTCCTGCTTTAGGAAGAACACCCGAATTCCGAAGTTATTCTGATTCTTCCCAAATCCGATCCCGATAGCTATCGGGACGAAAATCGAAAATCCGAAATCATCACCATTATACCCTTGTAAAGGTCATGGTGCGGCCTATCAATTTAATGTGCCAGTAGCCTTTTACTTTTAGCGCGCCGTTTTTGTCAATGTAGATCGAAGCATTCCATTGTCTGCCGTATTTTGATTCGTAGATCGTGCCATCTTCCCAGCTATTGGTTGCCGGCTTGTAAACCATATCTTGCAAAACGCTCATGCCAAGTATTTTTCGGCTCCGCAGCGCGGGATTTGGGTTTCGCCTGTCAGTCCAGTAATCCATTGGTTTACCGCCCGTATCCGTGTACCAGATCAATTTTCCGTTAAATTTATTTTCCGTTTTATAAACCTGCACAATCAGGTTTTTTTCCGACGATTCCCATTTGCCGCAAATCTGTTCTTCAGGGGGCGTGGTATTTGCCGACAGGTTAATCGTGTTAAAAAAAACAAAGGCAAAAAGGATAAACACAAACTTAATGTTCATAATATACTGTTTAATAATAAAAAAATATTGATGAGGTATTTTAATTGGTGCGGATGTTCGCCGCTTAAGGATATTGCAGCGATCTTTTAAATATCGATACTTTATTATCGAATTTTTTAAATGCCGATGCTTTATTAACGAACAATCCGGAAGCAAATTGCTCGCGGTTAACCATCCCATCCAATATTTTACAGAATGCCTGGCAGTGTAAAGCCGCACTTTTCTATATTTGATAAACCACATTATAACCCCCATGAAAAAACTGCTACTGCTACTGCCACTACTACTTTTTTCCAAAGCATACGCCCAGCAAAAAAGTATCTACCACCAGGGCTGGATCGATTTTAACAAGAACGGCAAAATGGATGTGTTTGAGGACCCAAGCCAGCCTATTGAAAAACGTATTGCCGACCTGCTGAGCCAAATGACCGTTGAGGAAAAAACCTGCCAGCTGGCTACTTTATATGGGTATAAACGTGTTTTGAAAGAGGAAATGCCTGCGGCCAGCTGGAAAAATGAGGTTTGGAAAGACGGCATCGCCAATATTGATGAGGAACTGAACAACTTAACCTCGCGCACTGACGCGGCGCCGACGCAATACTCTTACCCTTACAGCAAGCACGCCGCTGCAATTAATACCATACAAAAATGGTTTGTGGAAGAAACCCGCATTGGCATACCGGTTGACTTTACAAACGAAGGCATACATGGGTTGAACCATGACCGCGCGACATCGCTGCCCGCACCAATCGGCATAGGCAGCACCTGGGACAGGGGCTTGGTGCATTTGGCCGGCAATGTGGTTGGCCGGGAAGGAAAGGCGCTGGGTTATACCAACGTTTATACACCGATATTGGATGTAGCCCGCGACCAGCGCTGGGGCCGCGTGGTGGAAACCTATGGCGAGGACCCATTTTTAATTGCCGAACTGGGCAAACAAATGTGCATCGGCGTACAGGAAGAAGGCGTGGCATCTACCCTTAAACACTTCGCGGTGTATAGCGTGCCCAAAGGCGGCCGCGATGGCTCCGACCGTACCGACCCCCATGTCGCACCGCGTGAATTGTACCAGGTTTACCTTTATCCATTTCGCCGGGTGATACAGGAGGGCCATGCGCTTGGGGTGATGAGCAGCTACAACGACTGGAACGGTGAGCCCGTTACCGGCAGCTATTATTTTTTAACCGAGCTGCTCAGGCAAAAATTTGGCTTTAACGGTTATGTAGTGTCGGACAGTGAGGCAGTTGAATATTTATACAGCAAACATCATGTGGCGGATAGTCCCGAAGAAGCCGTGCGTCAGGCATTTGAAGCCGGGCTGAATGTGCGCACCAATTTTACGATGCCCCAAACCTATATTATGCCCTTGCGGCATTTGCTGAGCGAAGGCAAAATATCCATGAAAACGCTCGACTCCCGCGTGGGAGATGTACTAAGAGTAAAATTTAAGCTGGGTTTGTTTGATAACCCTTATGTAAAAGATCCGGCGGCAGCCGATAAAATTGTGCATAACGCAGAAGCAACTGCTATGGGTTTGAAGATGAACCGCGAGTCGATGGTGTTGCTGAAGAACGAGAACAACCTGCTGCCCCTAAATAAATCCGCAATAAAAAATATCCTGGTGACCGGCCCATTGGCTGCCGAAAAAGCCTATGCCATCAGCAGGTACGGCCCATCGCATAACCCGGTGACCAGTGTGCTTGAAGGTATTAAAAACTATGTTGGGAGCAGCGCCACGGTGAATTATACCAAAGGCTGTGATATTATCGATGCCACCTGGCCCGAAAGCGAGATCATCGAAACACCATTGACGGCGCAGGAGCAGGCATCGATCGATTCCGCTGTAGCACTGGCCAAAAACGCGGATGTGATCATCGCTGCGGTTGGTGAAAGTATCGACCAGGTGGGCGAAAGTTTATCGCGCACCGGGCTTAACTTACCGGGTCGTCAATTAAAGCTGATACAGGCACTGCAAGCTACCGGCAAACCGGTGGTGATGGTAATGATCAACGGGCAGCCGCTCACTGTAAATTGGGAAAACAAATACGTGCCGGCTATATTGGAAGCCTGGTTCCCCGGCCCCGAAAGCGGGCAGGTTATTGCCGAAACCTTGTTTGGCGATAATAATCCCGGTGGAAAGCTGTCGATTACCTTCCCGAAAACGGTCGGGCAGATCGAGTTTAATTTCCCTTTTAAGCCAGGGTCGCAAGCGCCCCAGGGGGGCAAAAACGGCTGGGGCAAAACCAGCGTGAATGGGGCGCTTTATCCTTTCGGCTATGGGCTTAGCTATACCACTTTTGAATATAGCAACCTGCAGGTATCGCCGGAAACAGAACACCAGCAGGGCGATGTTGAAGTTTCTGTAGATGTGACCAACACGGGGCAGCGTGCTGGTGATAATGTTGCCGAGTTATACCTCAGGCAGGAATATAGCGATGTTACCACCTATGAATACGATTTGCGCGGGTTTGAGCGCGTACCCCTTGCTCCCGGCGAAAAGAAAACGGTTCATTTCACTTTGCACCCGGATGACCTGGCCATCCTGGACAAAAATATGAACTGGACCGTTGAGCCGGGCAAGTTTGAAGTGATGATAGGGAATTCGTCGGAGGATATTAAGTTGAAGAAGGAGTTTGAGGTGGTGAAGTGAGGTAAAAGTGAAAAGTAAAAGGTTTAGAAAATGGCGGTAAAATGATTAGATTTACTTCGCCCATTATATTGACTTAGAACAAATGCTGCCCCGAAATACTATTTTTTCTTTAAAGAAAGCATCAGTTTTCTTTCTTGCTATCCCATTTTGCTTTCTATCCAAAGCAGTTCTCGCACAGGAGGTTATTGACACGCCTATCACAAATTTTATTAAATACAACAAGCCTGTCGAATACAAACCTTTTCCCATTACCGGCAGAATAATTGGCATGAACCTTGAAACATTGAAAGCAGCAGTGGTGGTAAACCTTTGTACAGCCGAAATCGCAAAAGCCGATGATAATGGCATATACCACATCAGCGCGGGTAAAGGCGACACGCTGGCATTCGGCTATGGCCGGTATTCGGCAACGCTTTTGGGCATCAAATCACCAAAGGATAAATTTAATGTTGTACTGATGAAAAGAAAAGTTGATGCTTTGCCGTCAGACCATTCGGCATCGGACTACGAAAAGGCGAAAAAGGAAGACGATGAGCTATATAAGATATTGGATAAAGACGCGAAACTGGAAGGAAAATGGAATTATTGAAGTAGTTTTGAGTAATCAATTAATGAATTAGTGAAGCTATATCAATAGCGATAGTATAAAACCGAAATTAAAACAATTGCTGACTTAGTGATCTTGGTGAACCTTGTGGTTAATTTTTTACCACAAAGTACACAAAGCGACACAAAGGCCCGTCGCTTCGAAAGATAGTTTTCATCGTCATAAAAATATCGATGGCCACAAGGCGGGACATAGGTAAAAAAGTTAATTCGTCCATGGAAATAAAAAACAAAAGTGTAAAAAGCAGCCATTTGAAGAACATGATCATCAAATGCCTTTATTTTGATAAGGCAATGTCATGTGCGGAACTGAGTGAGTTGTTTGACAAAAGCATTCCATCCATTGCCAAAGCGGTTAATGAGCTGATTGAGGAGGGCTTTGTGATCGAGCAGGGTTATGCCCCTTCGAGCGGCGGCCGCAGGCCTTTGATGTATGCCATCAACGCCAGCGCCATGTACGTATTGGCCATTGCGATGGACCAGCTGGCAACCCGCATTCAATTGGTCGACCTGCAGAACCACCCGGTTGCCGATATGGAGATGTTTGAATTGAAGCTGCTTCATAACGAACAGGCGCTGGATCAGCTGGTTGACAAGATCAACGAATATATTGCGGCGTCGAAAATTGCAAAGGAGAAAATCGCGGGGATTGGTATTGGTATGCCCGGCTTTGTGAACCCGCTGAAAGGGATCAATTACACCTACCTCGATTCGGGCGACAGAACGCTTAACCAATACATCAGCGATGAAACCGGCCTGCCGGCTTATATTGACAACGACTCCAGCCTCATCGCCCTGGCTGAACAAAAGTTCGGCATCGCCAAATCGCAAAAAGAGGTGATGGTGATCAACCTGGGCTGGGGAATCGGTTTAGGGATGATCGTAAACGGCGAGATATTCAGGGGAAGGAATGGTTTTGCGGGGGAATTCAGCCATATACCATTATCCGAGGATGGCGCATTGTGTACCTGCGGCAAACGCGGTTGCCTGGAGGCGGAGGCATCGATGCTGGTGGTTTCGCAAAAAGCAATTGAAGGCATAAAACAGGGCCGCGTGACGAGTTTGAAGCAGCTTGACGAGGCGCACTCCAAACTAATGGCCGATGCCATTATGCAGGCTGCCATTAACGGCGACCAGTTTGCCATCGAGCTTTTTGCCGACGCTGGTTACAAAATAGGTAAGGCACTGGCTATCCTGATCCACATCATGAACCCCCAGACCATTGTGTTAAGCGGGCGCGGGGCAAAAGTTGGAAAAATTTTACTGGCGCCTATACAGCAGGCGCTGCATAAATATTGTATTCCGCGGCTGTCAAGGGGTACTGAACTGCTGATATCCGAGTTGGGTTTTGATGCTGAGTTGATTGGCGCGGCCGTGCTGGTCATGGAGAATTTTGATCAGGAGGTAAAGAGTCAGTTGATAGCAGGGTAAAAAATGCTTCGCGACATTGACCAATTTTTTTTAAACCAGCAGGAGCCAGCCAAAAGCTGCCTGTTTTATTTAAGGGAACACATTCTTAGCTTCAACGGCAACATTACCGAAGCCTGGAAATATCGGATGCCTTTTTATTGCTGCAAAGGCAAAATGTTTTGCTACTTGTGGATAAATAAAAAGACAAAACAACCCTATATTGGCATTGTTGAAGGACGCAGGCTGGAGCACCCGTTACTGGTAATGGAAAAACGGTCGCGGATGAAAACGATGCAGCTGGATGCGGACGCAGATTTGCCGTTGCAGACGATTGACTCAATTTTAAAGATGGCGCTGGCGCTGTATGAGTGACGTATGAATATCAAAAGAATAACACCTTCGGAATGCCATATCGTAACGCAGCTTTTTGATGAGTACCGTGTTTTTTATAAATATCCTTCTGATCCGGCCCGCGCTGAATTTTTTTTAAAAGAGCGGCTGCAGAATAATGAATCAGTGATTTTTGTAGCCTTGACCGACGATGGAACACCCATCGGGTTTACACAATTATACCCGCTGATCTCCTCGGGCAGGGCGATAAAAAATTGGGTGCTGAACGATTTGTATGTATCGCCTGAATCTCGTAAGCAAGGCATCGGCGAAGCGCTGATAAAAACAGCCACGGAATTTGCAAAGACGGATGGCGCGGCGTTTTTGCAGCTGGAGACGGCCATTGATAATTATAATGCCCAGCGCCTTTACGAAAACGAAGGCTTTATAAAACAGGAACCCGACCCCGTATTTTTTACTTACCGGCTTCCGCTAAAATGACCCAAAAAATGCAAAAACCTGACAGCCTGATATTCGATATGGATGGCACCCTTTGGGATGCCGTTGATACCTACGCGCGATCATGGAATGATGTATTTGGCGAATTGGGGATCGATATTACCGTGCACAGCGCCGACCTGGCTAAAATGGTGGGCTGGGAGGGTAAAAAAGTGATCGGCGCCATAATGCCTGATTTTGACGACGAACGCCGGCTGGAAATCTACGCGCTGGTGAATGCCAAACGGCATGAACTGTTGCCGGCTTGCGGCGGTGTTTTGTACGACGGCGTAAAAGAAGGCCTCCACCGGCTCTCACAAAAATACCCTTTGTTTATTTTAAGCAATTGCGCAAAAGGCATCATACGTTTGTTCATAGACTGGGCCGGCATTGACGAACACATCACCGACGAGCTGGCTTACGGCGTAAACTTTATGCCCAAAAGTCACAATATAAAATTGCTTGCGGATAAACACGGATTAAAAAGCCCGGTCTACATCGGCGATACTTCGGGCGACAGCGAACAAAGCCGCCTTGCGGGTATTCCATTCGTTTTTATGAGCTATGGCTTTGGCGAAACGGATGATTATGATTTGAAATTTGATGATTTTAAATCATTCACCGATTATTTTATGAATTTGTAGACTTATCTTTTCCCCTCTTTCCCGCTTGCGGAAGAGAGGGTGGTCGAGCGAAGTCCCGCACGTGCGGGAGGTGAGTCAGCCCGGCGGACATTACCGCCAATGCATTAGCGCCAATGTCCGCCGGGCTGACTCACCCGAACGGCACTTCGTGCGTTCACCCTCTCTTCGCTTCGCGGAAAGAGGGTAGCTGCAACGTCTGTAAGCGTTCTAACATCTACTCGTAATCGTCCTATTCCGGTCGCAGATGCATGACCTGCCCACCCCCGGCGACCAGCAGCATATCGATGACCGACTGTTTGTTCAGATGCTTAACCTGTTTCACCAGGTGGTTCAAATCAGGATCGGATGTGGGTGCGTCTGCCCATATTTCCGCAGTATAATTCCCTTCAGGCAAAAAGCTTAGCGAGCCGGAAATAGTGCGCGACTGGTGGTCGGTTATCGCCCCGATATACCAATCTTTCCCTTTTCGCCGGGCTATGGCCAGGTACTCGTCGGCTTTGGCATCGATCACGTGCGTTTCGTCCCAGGTGGTTGGTACTTGCTGGATAAAGTCAAACCCCGGCTGGTTAATGTAGGCATCCGGATCATCGCAAACCATGCCTAAAGCATTCTCCAGCACTACGTACATGGCCAGCATGTGGCAGCGCGACCCCATCACATATGGCCGGGTATAATGTATTTTAAACTGCCCGGGCGATACATTCCTGAAGCCACCCAAATGATAATCAGTTGAGCCGGCGAGTAAGCGCGTAAATGCAATATTGGCGTCGGCATCAGGCGTTACCCAGTTGCTCCATTTATCATTCTCGTAGTTGAGGGTGCCTTCCCGCGTAAACTCATTCGGCCAGGTGCGGCTTTCGCCCGTTGGTTTATAAGCTCCGTGAAACTGGATGTGCAGGTGATGCTGCGCGGCCTTTTGCAGTATTTCTTCCTGCATATTTACCATCTCCTGGTCGTCGCGGTCCATAAAATCACACATCAGGCCTTTTATGCCCCATTTTTCATATTGAGCGAAGGTTTCATCCAGTTTAGGGTATAGCGCATAAAAATGCACCCATACACGTATACCCACACCTTTTTTTGCAGCCGAATCGCAAATTTGCTGCATATCCAAGCCCGGAACGGCCCTTGACGGGTCAGCATTCGGGCCAGGCTGAAAACCAGCGCCATCGTTTACATACCACTCATGCAGGCCATATTCTACTACCGAGTGATATTCCAGCCCATATTTGGCGCAAAAATCTACATAATACATGTTGGTTACATAGTTGTTGCCGGGCGCGTTTATCGTATCAGGCACAACATCACCGTTCCACCAGGGGAAAGTACATTTACCGGGTTTTATCCACGAGAGGTCTTTTATTTTGCAGGGCTCGGCCAGGTTGGTGATAATATTCGATTCAATAAGCGCGCCCACCCGGTCGCTGATCATCATCACCCGCCAGGGGCTGTTATGGGGTAGTGTGGCTTTTACTTTTACCACGGTTTGATGAGGCAAGGGCGACAGACGGCTCTCCAATACACCGTTATGCTTCATTAGGTACATGCCGGCGTAGTCATGGAGGTTGGCTTCAGTAATGGCCAGGAAGGTATTATTGGGATATTCAAACAAGGCCGGCAGATCCATTAGGGTATCGGATTTTAATTGATCGAGCGGTGTTTTTGTGTAAAGTCCCTCGTGAGAAGTAGTATAATTCTGCCGCAGCATTACGGTCGCTTTTGGGTTTTGGGTGAGGTTGAATGAATCCAGTTCATCCGTGATATTTACCATTGATGCCCATTCCTTCTGCTCAGGAATCACGTATCGAAATGCCGCACCATCGTTAAATACCCTCACCTCAATATCCAAATGCCTTTTCAAGCCCCCCGACTCCGCAACAGGGACCAATACACGGTTACTCTCGCTGTGCACTTTGCTGGTTTTGCCGATCAGCAGGTCATAATCCTCCGTTACTGTTTCAGACGCGGCAAAAGATATGATCAAATCCTTGTTAAACGCTCCGCCTTCCTTAAACACAATATTTAGCCGGGAATGGTCAACCATTAAAACGCCTTTGTAAAACACCTGGTAGTACAGGCCGCCATTGTCGGTACTCAGCGAAAACTTTATTTGATTATCGGGCGAGCTTATGGTAATAGCCTTTTTTGCAAAAGCATTTGCCGAATACAATAAACAGACCAGCAGGGCCAAGCGGCGGAGAAATAGCATACTTATGGGTTTATTTTGGTTTGAATGATAAATGTATGCGATTTATCACTCACCTTATCATAAAGCAGCGGATTTTTCGTTTGTAGAAAAGTTTAAACGCCACTGCGGGCTACGCTGCCAACCCCTGAAAATGAACGGACCGTTGCAAGCTGACCAAACATTTTCTCCGCCTTTGGCGG